>NZ_JAWOQS010000001.1:0-430317 GCF_033438945.1 Vibrio sp. Y176
GTTGAAAGCACCGGTCTTGAAAACCGGCATACGTTAATAGCGTATCTAGGGTTCAAATCCCTATCTCTCCGCCACTTTTAAAAAAACCGCTGTTCTTACAGCGGTTTTTTTGTATCTGCTGTTTTTTAACCGCTGTTATCGAAACTTCTAATTGATTTTTCTCTAGCTCTTTCTCCAAGTTTTTGCGTACCTACTTTGGGTTTAGTTTACGCAGTAATACCTTCAATCGAAGACATTTCCATACGTCTCATTTGGGCTTCAAATAGAGCTTTCTTAAGTCTCAACGTGGGATGCTTAAACGCATTTTGATAGAGTTCCAGTCTAAATACTGCGGATGCACTTGGAGAAAAAATGAAGCTACTTTACTGGTTAGATGAATGGCAAGCTCTTACTCAACAAGAACAAGAGATGGCTTTACCTATCTCTGGCTACGATTTACTTGATGATGTGTTTGTGAAGTATGAACTCGTCGATCTTAACAAGCCATTGTTGTTTACATTTTCTCCTTCCGGTACTGATGTGCAGGTACAAGATTTAACTCCGGATTTTTCTCCTTGGGGCTACGAGCTCGGAATACAACAACAAGTAAACATTATTGCCTTTCAACATTTAGGACAAAGTAATTGGTTCCGTAGTCGGAATTTGATTTTCTTTCTGGAGCAGCTATCTGAGTTGCTTCATCCCTTCAAATGTCGTTTGGGTTATGGGCAAAGTCGAGGTGGCTTTGCAATTGGCGCGTTCGCTAACTTACTGAAACTAGAACATCTTTTGTTGTTTTATCCTGTTAGCACTAAAAATAAAGCGTTAGTGCCTTGGGATGATCGGCCGAGTACTGAGCTTGCTCAGCAGTTTGCTTGGGAAAGCGGCTACCATGATCGAGATTTGGGCAATGCCAAAGGTTATATTATTTATGACCCATCCAATCGCATTGATCGTCTTCATGCTGAACGTTATCCAGAGCTTACCCATTTAAAAGTCGTCGGTATGGGACACGGCACTCAATCCACACAATTAGATAAATTAGAATTTTTTAATCTGGTGGCGCAGGAGTTTGTTCGCCATCAAACCTTAGATATTGACCAATTTAATAAGCAAATTCACGCTTTGTTTTAAAAGAGGACTGATATCAGAGTCCCCTGTAACCAGGGGGAGATGATCACACACTAAAAACTAGATTTTTAACACAATTGCTAGGCGCAATTTAGATGGAGGATTAATGAAGTTACTGTACTGGTTGGATGAATGGCTGGCTCTTTCTCGTGAAGAACAGCAAACCAGGCTACCGATGTCCGGGGAGGACTTACTTGATGATGTATTTGTTAAGTATGAGTTTGTCGACCGCAATAAACCGTTGTTGTTCACCTTTTCCCCTGCTGGTACGAATCTACAAGTACAGGACTTACACTCAGACTTTGCGCCTTGGGGTTATCGCTTAGCCCAGAAACAAAAAGTAAATACTATTTCATTTCAGCATCTTGGGAAAAGTAACTGGTTTCGCAGCCGTAATTTGATTTTCTTTCTAGAGCAACTGTCGACTTTACTTGAGCCCTTTGAATGTCGTTTAGGCTATGGACTTAGCCGCGGTGGTTTTGCTATTGGTGCCTTTTCTAATCTATTAAAGTTGGATCAAGTATTGATGTTTCACCCGGTCAGCACAAAAAACAAAGTTTTGGTGCCATGGGATGATAGGCCAAGTACTGAACTTGCCCAACAATTTGATTGGGAAGGAAAGTATCACGACCTCGACCTTGGCGATGCAAAAGGCTATATCATTTATGATCCAACTAATGAAATCGACCGCCTTCACGCCAAACGCTACCCAGAGCTCACTCACTTAAGAGTCTTCGGGATGGGACATGGTACCCACGCGACGTATTTGAATAAATTCGGTTTTTATAAGCAAGTGGCCGTAGACTTTATACGTTATCAGAAGATAGATATAGCGCAGTTTCGTCATCAGACCAAAACGCTGCGCTTAAAAGAAGATTACTATCAGTGCCTTAACAAGGCGAATGCGAGCTCACAGCATCGTTTAAACTTACTGAGCACCGCTCATAATGTACTAATTGAAGAAAAGAAAGAACATGTGAAGGAGCATCAAGCGCAAATCGATATTCAGCCACTTGTTGATATTGCACTTAAGCATGAGTATGACAACCCGCAAGATGCAGTACAGCTTTTGGAAGTCGCTCAGCAGTTGGTTCCGAATGATCCCGTTGTGGAGCACAAGTTGCAGCAACTGTCGTAACGTTGAGATGTAATGCGGACGATATTGGTCGAAATAGGTCAGTGGCTTTTGTCGCTGGCCTTTTTAATAGCTTATGGATTGATATTTCGATGAAATCTAATGAAGCAGTACAAAATAAAAAGCCCAAGCAAATGCTTGGGCTCCATAAATGTTAATGCGAGTTTTAAAACTCTTTTGGCGCAAAGCCTGTCATCACATCAAGGCGAAGTTCTTTACCAACTTTTGTTAATGGGTGAACGATTACTAAGCCGCGTACGCGTTTTTTCAGTTTGCCGATGTCCGCTTGTTCTGCTTTGGTGATTTCACGAGAGAAAGGCATATCAAGTAAGCTTTTACGTTCTTTGTTCAGCTCATAGTTTTGCTTGTGCTTTAACTGGTTAAGCTTTTTGGTCAGCTGTTCTACTTCATCCGTGAACTTTGTAATCATTTCGTGATCACCACGAGAACGTGCCGCATCAAGTTTACGTTGGCATGTATCTAAACGGTTGTGCAGCTTTTGAATATCAGTTTTTATGCTCATGGTAATTTGGCTCAAATTTTAAATAGTCGAGGAGTATAGCATAGCTGAGATCACACGCTCTACTATACTTCTCGATTGTCTGGCTTTAGTTAATCAGTTCATTGCCCGATACGTTACCAGAGAAAAAGGCTTCGACGTTATCAAGCGTCACAGAGGCAATATTATTCAGTGCTTCGTGAGTCAAGAATGCTTGGTGGCCAGTAAACAGCACGTTATGACAAGCCGATAAACGGCGGAAAACATCATCTACAATGACATCGTTAGATTTATCTTGGAAGAATAAGTCTTTTTCATTGTCATACACGTCTAGGCCAAGCGCACCAATCTTACCTTGTTTCAACGCTTCTATCGCCGCTAGTGAATCTAGCAACTCGCCTCGACTGGTGTTAATGATCATTACACCATCTTTCATTTGCGCGAAGGCTTTTTCGTTCAATAAGTGATAGTTTTCTTCACTCATTGGACAATGGAGAGAGATAATATCCGCATTAGCGTAGATTTCTTCAAGCGAACAGTAACGGGCTCCCATTTCTAGCGCTAATGGGTTTTCGTAGGGGTCGTAGCAAAGCAGTTCCATGCCAAGCCCTTTGAAGATACGCATCGTCGCGATACCAATCTTACCCGTACCAATAACACCAACGGTTTTTCCGAAAAAGTTAAAGCCAACAAGACCTTCTAGCGAGAAGTTGGCGTCACGTGTCCGTTGGTAGGCCTTGTGAAGACGGCGGTTTAGGCACATCATTAAACCAACCGTGTGCTCTGCCACTGCCTCTGGTGAGTAAGCAGGAACTCGAACCACTTGTAAACCTAGTTCTTTGGCTGCTTGTTGATCAACTTTATCAAATCCCGCGCAGCGCATAGCAATAAGCTTGGTCCCGCCCAGAGAAAGCTGTTTAAGGACAGGAGCTGAAAGATCATCATTAACAAACGCACATACGACATCACTGCCGTGTGCCATCTTGGCTGTTTTTTCGGTTAGTCGGAAGTCGTGATAGTGAAATTCAAAATCGCGGTTATTTTTAATTTTATTAAAAGAGGCTTCGTCGTAGGATTTTGCACTAAAAAAAGCAATGTTAATCATGGTTCCCTCTCAAAAAGTACGGACTTTATAAATAAATATGCTTATAAAGTAATGCAACTTAGCCGCAATGAATAGAGAAATCTTCTCTTTGACTTTTGTTGTATCAAAAAACAACAAGAAGTACGCCTTTCAGCGAGTGCTATCTTACGGTTCCGCATTAGATACTGTTTGCTTTACGAGCATTAACTGACTAGCATTATCGCTCTTTTCTTGTTCACTTTATTAGCTTAGGCGTTACGACAATGTCAGTAAAATGGTGCTCTATGTTCTTGTGTTGTGTGTTTGCTTCTGGCACTCACGCAGCTGTTGACCTCGTTAAAGTCGACAAGTCTAAGCGTCGAATGTATTTGATGGAACAAGGAGCAGTGCTAAAAGAATACCGAATTGCTTTAGGAGCGAACCCTCAAGGACATAAACAAGAAGAGGGAGACAATCGCACGCCAGAGGGCGAGTACACTCTAGATTATGTTATAGAGGACTCTGCTTTTTATCGTTCTGTGCATATCAGTTACCCTGATGCGATTGATACGTTGGAAGCGAAGCGCCGAGGTGTGTCCCCTGGAGGGAACATCAAAATTCATGGCTTAAAAAACGGTGAGAGTCAGTTGCCGATTTACATCCAAAGTTTTGATTGGACTAATGGGTGTATTGCGATTACCAACGAGGAGATGGATGAATTTATCCAGCTTGTCGAGATGGGGACACCAATTCAGATTGAGTGGTAATAAAAGGTCCCCTTTAATGTTCTGGCTCTTATAGGCTATGGCATAAAGCGCTGTGGATGATCACTAAAAATACCGTCTAACTGAGGCAGGTATTTCAGTTTATTTGGATTGTTCACCGTATAGCACATCACTTTGTAACCGGCTTGTTGGAGTTTGTTTATCTGGCGAGTGCGAACCCAGTTAATGTTTAGGTTGCAGCTATAGGCACTAACTTCTTCCAAAAGGCGTTTATCTTTTCTCGTAAAGAATTCACTTAACACACCCAATCGGTAGCCACTGCAGTATTTGTGCATCGCTCTAATGACGTCATGACTAAAGCTCGATAGGAGTACATTCTCTTGCGGCATTGGACTTTTTGTTAACGCATTGGCGAGAGTCTGCGCCACTTCTTCCGCTGGATGGTTGTCTACTTTAACTTCGATATTCAAGTTAAGCTTATTCTCAGTAGCTAAAGTGAGCAGTTCATCTAGTGTCACGATCTTCTCGCCTGAAAAGTCTGTGCTAAACCAACTACCGAAATCTAATGCTTTTAACTCTTCCAGGGTGAGCTCATCAACACGCCCTTGTCCATTGCTGCATCGATTGACGGTATGATCATGGCAAACCACTAAAACATTATCTTTGGTAGGCTGTATATCCACTTCCACCCACTTCAACCCCAGGTCAATGGCTGCCTGAATGCTTATTTTTGTATTCTCAGGGTATGAACCTGCCACGCCACGGTGACCAATTAATAACGTTTCCATTCGCTTTATCTTTTGCTTTGCGGTTGCCAGATTGTACTCGTTTTTTCTATGAAGATATATCTAGGTGCATATTGTTAGGAACCTTTCGTAAAAGTGAACATTAAACTCTAATGGCACGTTGCTGCTTCTTGGACTGAGTCCTGTGGACTTAAAGCATTAGAGTGTTAGTTGTTTAATTGGTAAATGAGTAATAAAATGCGAACCATTTTTATTTGAATGGTGAGTGGTAATGTCACGAGTTTTGATAGTCGATGATGACGTTCCTTTGTGTGAGCTGTTAGAAGCGGTTTTGCAAGAGGAGGGCTACATCGTCTCTTCTGTACATTGCGGTGAAAGTGCGCTGCAATATATGGAAAAAACGCCTGTAGATCTTGTATTGCTTGATGTCATGTTACCAAACCTTAACGGTATGCAAGTTGCTCGTAGGATCTGTCAGCGCTTCGCGACACCTATCCTAATGCTTACCGCTCTCAACGATGAAAACTCGATGCTTGATGGTTACCAAGCGGGGGCCGATCAGTATATCGAAAAGCCCTTTAATGTCGCTGAGCTTCTAATGCGCATCAAAGCGATTCTTCGTCGTGTTGGCTTGGAACGTCAACGTCAGACGATGTGTAGTACCGTTCAAACGATCAGTGACCAGCTTAATAGCTTACCCCTCACAAGTACGGAAGCTGAACTATTGAGCTACTTGGTAAAAAACCAAGGAGTCGTGATTTCAAAAGCAGAGCTTCAAACTGAAGTGTTAAAGAAAGAGCTGAGTCCTTTTGATCGCAACCTTGATATGCACATCAGTAACATACGTCGCAAGTTAGTTGAAGCGGGGCTTTCCAAGCAACATATCAAAACCTTCCGTGGTAAAGGTTACAGTTATTTAGAGGCTGTAAACCGTTAATGAAGCTCCGGTGTCCACCTTTTATTGCAAAACGTAAAGATAGCTTAGCGTTCAAGTTATTTAGTTGCATGACCGCAATTGTCATTAGTATTTTGGTCGTGCAATCCTTAGCGGAACAAGCTCTGGTGAAAGCCATGTTGAAAGTGCCCGATAGTGTGCGAGAAGAAATGCTAGACCTTGCACATCAAGCCAATGTATTGATTGAGCACGGAGACATGGACGAACTTGCTGACTGGGCAAATGCGCAAAACTTTTATTTATTTGTGTTGAATGAACATCAGCAACCAGTTACGCACCGTCTGATGCATCCGCACTTCGAGTTCAAACTTCAATTTAAGAGAAGCATTGATGATCAACTTGAGGGGAAAGTGAATCGCCCCATCATCAATATTCCTTTAGTTCATGGCAATACTTTAGTGATTCAATTGCCACATCGACTGCACCCTGCAAATGACTTCATTCTGTATTTCTCTATTCTCAAAGTCGTGATTGCAGTGGTTATTTTGGCGCTCTTTTCGCTGCTAATGGCACGTAACCTACAGCAACCATTGGATCGATTGAGAGAAGCAAGCAAAAAGCTATCTAATGGCGATTTTAATGTCAGTGTCGTGAAAGAGCTGAAGTCGAGCACGCGTGAGTTTAACGAGTTAGCGCAAGATTTCGATCACATGACGCAACAGATTCACTCTCTCGCTGAAAAGCAGCGGCTGCTTATAAGAGATGTCTCTCACGAATTGAGAACGCCGTTAGCGAGGCAGAACTTGGTTCTGCATCTTTTGCGAAAGCGTGTTGGAGAAAGTGAGCAAAGCCTAGTGACAAGGCTAGAAGATGAAGCAAAAGAGCTAAACCATTTGATCAGCGATATATTGGAGTTCAGTCGCTTGGAAAATGCGCGCTTCGACAAAGCCACGAAACGCTGTGATTTAGAAGTTTTGCTCTCCCCGCAAGTAGAACGTTGCAAAATAGATTTGAAGTCAGAACAGACGTTGTCTTTCCGCTCAGAAGCTGTATGTGCTAAAGCCATTTGTGAAGAAACGCTAGTCATTCGTTGTTTGAACAATCTTATTGGTAATGCCATTAAATATTCAGGACAAGCATCTCAGATAGAAGTTTCTCTGGAAAATTATGTCAAAGAAGGGCAGCAGTTCACCACCATGTCAGTATCTGATGATGGGCCTGGTATTCCAGAGAACAAGCTGGTCGATATTTTTGATCCGTTTACACGCTTAGATGCTTCTAGAGATAAAAAGCTTGGTGGCTACGGTTTAGGTCTTGCGATTGTCAAAGAATCCATGCGTATTATGGGTGGAGCAGTCACGGCGAAAAACCGTGAGCAAGGTGGTTTGAGGGTTACTTTAGTGTTCAAGCAATAAGTATGATTAAGTCGTAACTTTTGTGATTCATGTCACATTATCATGGCGCATCATCAGAGAGTACTTTACAAAAGTTTGCAAATGCAAAGAATGTAAATTTAATGCAAATGGTAATACTTATCACTTATATTCACCCGCGAAATAATTAAGAGGGAATCGCATTCAACAAGTATGTGACCCGAAAAATAATAATCGGAGTGAAAGGATATGTTTACTAAGAGCCATTTGGCGTTAGTGATCGGTGCAGTGTTAGCAACACCTGCAGTGGCGGAAGTTCAAACAGACGAACATGTAGTTGTAGAAGGTCGAGAGTTCGGCTACAAGGCAGATACAAACAGTACAGCAATGCGCATGGAAATGACGCAGCTGGAAACGCCGGGACAAGTAGCGGTTATCGATGAAACGGTAATTGATGAGCAGCGTGCAAGTACACTTGGTGAAGTGCTACGTAACGATGCAAGTGTTAGCGCGGGTGGTACAAGCCGTAACCGCGAACGTTTCTCTCTACGTGGCTTTGAACTTAGCAGTTCAGACGGTTTTCTTCGTGATGGTCGTCAACACTGGTCACACTACCGCCAGCCAATTGAGCTTTTAGAGCGTGTTGAAGTGCTTAAAGGTCCATCAGGTCTGCTATACGGTAAATCTGAGCCGGGTGGTTTGGTAAACATGGTTTCGAAAAAACCAACAACTCAAACACAAGCAAGTTTGAGTCAAGATCTAGGTTCGAATGATCACTCACGCACTGTGCTTGATGTGAGTGGCGCACTAAATGATGCAGAGACACTGCGTGCGCGCGCAATTTTTGCCAAAGAAAGCTACGGCTCTTGGCGCAGATACGGCGATGGTACAGAGCCAGAAACAGATCGTACGGTAGCGGGCCTAGTGGTTGAGTACGACATCACCGACAACTTTATGGTATCGGCTCATTACGATCGCACGAAAGACGATGGTAGCGTGGACTCTGGCGCATACATTGTTGATGGCAAAGCGGTTCGCGGTGATAAGTACATTTGGGATGCGCAGTGGTCTGAAATTGATAACGAAGTAGAAAACTACGGTGTCGATATTAATGCGCAAGTCACGGATAACGTGAACGTAAAAGCAGGTTACAACCGTCAAGACTTTAAGCGTTTTGATGTGGAGTCTTACCCAGGTTTCGAAACTTATGACCAAGATACTAAGATCGACCATTCTGGTAACGAACGCAAAGATAATTGGGTGTTTGATACTGCATATATAGATGTGACGACGGACTTTTCTCTGTTTGGTACAGATAACACGTTTTTGGTAGGTGCGAACTATCTAGAGTATACCTATGACCGTTTCCAAAAGTATTACAACCCTATAAGTATAGAAGCCGGTCAGACAGTGCCTCGTCCTGGCTACTCAGGGAAAGTTAAACAGTCCACAAGCGAGCACGATACTTGGGGTATCTACGCGCAAAATATGATGACGATTAATGATTACTGGCAAGTGCTTGCAGGTGTTCGTTATGACGAAAAGCGTGATGATGACCTGACCGAAAACCAGGTTTCTCCAAAATTTGGTGTAATTTTCCACCCAGCGACGAATGGCTCGGTTTACGTTCAGTACTCTGAAAGCTTTATGCCGCAAGGTGAAGTCAGCAGTGGTCGTGGCAAAAAGTATATCAATGATGGTGAGAAGCTAGACGCAGAGCGTGGTATCTCTTACGAGATCGGAACTAAGTGGGAACTGTTTGATCAGCGCTTATTTGTATCTGGTGCAGTGTTTGATATCACGTTAGAGAACATCTCGCTGGATGTTGAAAGCGGCAAAGACGCGGGCGGCAATCTCCTACACAAGAAAACGCAAGGTGGTGAGCAAGTTCACAAAGGTGCTGAGTTAATGGCTCAAGGTTTTGTGACCCCAGAGTTGTCGCTAACGGCTTCTGCAATGTATTTGGATGCAGAGTTGACGAAAGCGGATAAAAAATTCGAGGGTAACCGCCCTGTAGACGTGCCAGAGTTCTCGGCAAGTCTATGGTCTAGCTACAAGGTTCAAGACAACACTAACTTAAACCTTGGTTTGATTTATGAAGGTGATCGCTACGGTGATGCAAAGAACACCTTCAAGAAAGATGGCTACGCTCGCGTTGATATGGGCGTGTCATACAAACATAAGTACGATGAAAACTTGGATATCATTGCTCGATTCAATGTCGAGAATTTATTCGATACCGACTACTTCGCAGGTGGTGGTAGCACGAATAGCGAGCAAAAAGGTGCGAGTGGGGTTGTGGTTGGAGAAAGCCGCAACTACATGGCAACAATCCAGTTCAAGTACTGATAACAATTTGATTATTAGAGGGGAAGGGTAGTCTTCCCCTTTGGTCGTTTTTGGAACACAGAAATATAACTCGTATGAATCTAATGAAATCAAGTATCGCTCTGTTGATATCATCGGTTTTGATTCCCGCTCACGCGGCGAACTTAAACGATGCACAAGCTGTGCAGAGTAAAACAAACCAGTCGTCGGCGGTAAGCCAAAAACGTATTGATGCAAGCGCAGAAAAATCACTTACTCTAGAAGCTGAAATTGAGCAGCTGCAAGAGGAAGTCGGTAACTTGAAGATTTATCGCGATCATCTTGCAAGCCTTGTTGAGAGCCAAAATCAAGAAGTTGATAGCTTGAACGAGCAAATTGAGCAGATTGCTCAAACTCGTCAAGGTGTCGTGCCTTTGATGTATCACATGCTTGAGGGCTTAAAAGTGCTCGTCGCTAACGACAAGCCTATACGCAAAACGCAGCGTGAGGAGCGAATTGCCAAGCTGGATTCCATGATGACGCGTGCAGACGTTGCAGATGCAGAGAAGTTTCGTCGTATTTTAGAAGCGTACCAAATTGAAATGGATTATGGCACCAAGCTTGGCGTTTACCAAGGCAAGATTAACCTGGGTGACAATGAAGCTGTGGAGGCGGACATTCTCTATTTAGGGCGTTTGTCTTTGGTAGCGCGTAGCTTATCTGGTGACACATTTTGGAGCTGGTCACAGCAACAACAAGCATGGCAACAAGTGGGTTCTGAGCAAAAATCAGAGCTAGACAAAGCGTTCGCTATGGCGAATAAACAGATCGCGCCGAGTATGTTAACTCTGCCAGTGTCGTTAACCGCTGCGGAGGGCAAATAAATGATGAAAAAATGGTTATCGGTTGCATTAATCTCGACAGCCGCATTAATGCCTCATACAACTCTTGCTAGTGATGCGTTGTTACAAAAGGCGCAGCAAGAAAATCGTCAACAGCAATCGCACAATGTCGCGCGTGAATCAGGTTTTAAGCAAACAGAGCAAGAGCTACAGGCTATAAAGAATAAATTGGTGGCAGAGCGGGCTGCTCTTCAAGCAGAAGCGGACTCATTAAGTGTTACCTTCGGTGAAAATGAAGCAGAACTGGCACAGCTAGAAGAAAAGTTGCGTCTAGAAACCGGGAGCCTAGGTGAGTTATTTGGCGTCGTTCGCCAGAACGCAAAAGAGCTAGAGTCTGAGCTAAAAAGCTCAGTAACCGGTGTAGATGCAAACTCATATCAGAAAGATATCGATGCTATTGTTGCGGCTAAATCACTGCCAACGTTGACCCAACTTCAGGCGATGTGGCGCAGCATGGAAGAACAAATCAAAGCAAGCGGTGAAATGGCAAACGTCTCTTTCACACTGCTAAATGGCGAAGGTCGTGAACAAACGGTTAATGGTGTTCGTCTTGGTTCTATGGCGCTGCTGGATGAGACTGGCTACGTTAAGTGGAATGGTCAACGCGGAGACGCGGTAAACTATCTTCGTCAGCCTGAGAACGGTCCAACAGCGAATACTATTTCCTCTGGTGACATTGATGCACTTGTCATTGATCCGTCACGTGGCATTCTTCTTGAACAGCTTGCAAACTCACCGACTTTGGCTGATCGCCTAAATGCGGGTGGCGTTGTCGGTAAAATCATCCTTGGTTTATTGGCTATCGGCCTATTGATCGCGCTCGTACGTGGTGCATCACTGATGATTTCGCGCCAGAAAATCATGAAGCAACTGAAAACCCCAGCGCAGCCAGGAAACAACCCTTTGGGTCGCGTGCTTGCGGTATACCAGAAAGACAAGCATCGCAGCGTAGAAGCGTTAGAACTACGTCTTTTGGAAGCTGTTGTTGATGAGCAAACCCACCTAGAAAAAGGGTTGTCGATGCTTAAGCTTCTTGCTGCTCTAGCTCCTATGCTTGGCCTACTAGGCACGGTAACGGGTATGATCGAAACCTTCCAAGTCATCACTCAATTTGGTAATGGTGATCCGAAAGTAATGGCGGGTGGTATTTCAATGGCACTTGTGACTACCGTACTTGGCCTTGTTTCAGCCATGCCTTTGCTATTAGCGCACAACGTATTGAGCTCTCAAGCAGAAAATATTCGCAGTATCTTAGAAAAACAAGGCATCGGTTTAGTTGCAGAACAAGCTGAGCGTGATATGCCGAGTAACAAAAGTCACTCTAACACCTTAGCGGAGAACGCAGCGTAATGGAGCAGATCCTACTCAGCACATTGGGTTTGATCAGTGAGGATTGGGCCACAACCTTGATGAGCTTTATGCAGCAAGGTGGTCAAATCCTATGGTGGCTGGCCGCCGTCGTGGCGGTGTGCTGGCTGTTGGTTATGGAGCGAGTTATTTATCTCACAACGGTTTTCCCAGGGGTAAAAAAACAGCTTTGTGAGCAGTGGCAAGCAAGATCAGAGCACCACTCTTGGTACGCGCATCAAATCCGTGAAGGATGGATTGCAAAAGCGCAAATCGAACTGCGCCAAAACCTATCGACTATTAAGCTACTTGTGGCGGTTTGCCCAATGCTAGGGTTGTTAGGGACGGTGACAGGCATGATTACGGTGTTTGACGTAATGGCATCGCAAGGCAGCAGCAATCCGAAATTGATGGCTTCTGGTATCTCACTTGCTACGCTGCCAACCATGGCAGGTATGGTAGCAGCGCTTGCGGGCATGTTTATTCATGCTCGCCTTAGCAAAGTGTGTGAACGAAAAGCTATCCAGTTAGAACAATCTTTAAGGAGTCAAAAGTGAGACTCGGACGCAGACCTAACCAACAAGATGAAGCTCAAGTCGATTTAACCTCGATGCTTGATATCGTCTTCATCATGTTGATCTTCTTCATTGTGACCAGTTCGTTTGTACGTGAATCCGGTGTAGAAGTTAATCGCCCTCAGGCTTCTAATGTAGTAAGCCAAAAAGATGCGGGCATTTTTATCGCAGTAACGGCAGCGAATGATGTGTACATCGACAAACGAGTGGTTGATATTGAGCGTGTTGAGGCCTCTATTGAGCACCTGTTACTTGATCAGCCTGATGCCTCGTTAGTTATCCAAGCTGACGAGCATGCTTACAATGGCACTGTCGTGAAAGTGATGGACGCTGCAAAGGCGGCGGGTGTGAAGAACATTGCATTGGCGGCGGAGAAACCTTAATGGGCAGGCTGTTACTTGCACTACCAGCATCACTGTTAATTTCTGTGAGCTTGTTTAGCTTTATGGCGTGGATGGTTGATAAAGGCAACCAGCGTGCACCAGAAGCTTCAGAAGCCGTTCGTTTTGATATGGTGATGGTAGAGAATGAAGCAGACGTGCAGCGTCGTCAACGTTCAGTGCCGGAGCAACCAGAACCACCTCAAGCGCCGGAGCCAATGGATCTGTCTCAAGCTGACACTCAAATGGAACCAATGAGTCAGATGACGCCAGTCAGTGCTTTAGGTTTAAACACAGCCCTTGAAGGCATCGCGATTAGCGCCCCAAACTTGAAGGGAACAATGGGCAACCAGCAAGCACTGCCGTTGTATCGTGTTGATCCTCGCTATCCAAGTAAGGCGCTGAAACGTAGAGTGGAAGGTTATGTCATTATGCGTTTCACGATCGATGCAACTGGACGACCAAAAGATATTGAAGTGATCGAGGCTGAGCCCGAGCGCATGTTTGAAAGAGAAGCAATCCGTGCGCTTAAAAAATGGAAGTATCAGCCAAAAGTTGAGGATGGTGTGTCAATTGAGCAGTTCGGACAAACCGCTAAAGTGGAGTTCAAGTTAGCCAAATGATGAAAAAATTCTTAATCGGTACGGTATTAAGCCTGAGTGCACTCTCAACCATTGCCAGTGAGTTAAGCCAATACACCGCAGCGAGAGTTCAACGAGCACACAACTTGGCTCAAGAGGAGAAACTAAAAGAAGCGATTTCATCTCTTGAAGCTATGGAGCTTTCTCGTGGATATGACCAAGCTTATGTCGCTCGAATGTTGGGTATTTTTTACTGGCAGAACGAGCAAACTCAAGCGGCGATTAAGCAACTTGAGTTGGCAGTCAATAGTGGTTTGCTACAAGATGAGCAAGCATGGCAAACCCGAAAAATGTTGGCTGATATACTGCTGAACGAGCAACGTTTTTCTAAGGCGTTACCTCATTACTATGCCTTGAGCCAAAACATTCCTAAAGGTCAACAAGCGCATGAGCTATGGCTACGTATTTCCCAATCTCATTATCAACTGAGTCAGTGGCAAAAAGTGCTTTCAGCAATGGCTCGTTATGAGAAATTTGGTCAGCCAGACAAGCTTGGCGCATTGTCGATAAAGCTTTCTGCTGAGCTAGAACTGAAAAAGTGGAAGCCGGCAATCTCGACCATCAAACGCTTAATAGTGATTGAACCTGAGCGAATTGAATGGTGGCGTCAGCTTGTTGCTCTATACCTACGGGTTGATGACAACAAACGTGCCCTAGACTCTTTGGCGTTGGCAAAACTGAAAGGGTTACAACTTAGCCAAGATGACTTAAAGCTGCTGGCACAATTGTACGCGAAACGAGGTATTCCTGAGAGAGCTGCGTTGGTGATGAACGAGCTAGAGGATGTAAACTCGAATAGTAAGCTAAAAGCTCAGCAAGCAACGTATTGGCAAATGGCAAAAGAGTGGGAAGAGTCTATTGATAGCTGGCGTATTGCAGCTCAGCTAGATAGGCAGTATTACTGGAACTATTCTCAACTGCTGGTGCAAGAAGGCCATTATAAAGATGCCATTGCCGCGCTCGATAATGTCAGAGGTCGTAAAGCGGATGTTGCACTTATCAAAACTCGCGCTTACTATAAACTTAAGCGGTTTGACGATGCGCTCGCTAATGCCAAAAGAGCGAATGAGATTAAGCCATCGAATCAGGCAAAAAGTTGGGTTAAGTATCTATCTCAGCTACGCAAAGTAGAATCGACGCAGGACTCATAGCGAACATTTTTATTAAATACCCGAGCTCAGTCTCGGGTATTTTTTTTGTCTAAAGTCATAAAGGCTATTTACTGCATGAGTTTTTCATAAAAGGCTAACGCATCAAATGGTCGGGAGAAAAAGGGGCTTTTCTCTATATATTCTTGATGTACTTTGCTCAGTGTTTCAAACTTTTCTATAGATGTAGGTTCGATATGAAAAGTAAGGCTTTCAGTCGATTCTACAAGCTTTAATGTTGAGGTTCTTGAAGCGTTATTTTTTGCTATTAATAGATAATATGCTAGCTCTTGCTTCTCTTTTAATACACAAGCCTCAAAAGCTTTCTCGCTTAAAAACGGCAGAACAGGAGTTAATGCTTCTATATGCTTCTTTGAATACTCTAGGGTTTGTTTGTCAGGTGTATTCTGGTCTGCCATAGATTCGCACAGCTTTATCTTAGCACCATAATTATCGATAGATTGGCTTACGTTGTTAAACAAACTGGCTTCAAACTTTTCACTTGCGAAAGTGACACTTGAGAAAAGTGATAAGAGAATTATTCCAACATTCTTGTTCATATTTTTCCTTCTGAACTACACCATAACGTTTGGCTAGCATCAGAAAATCTTCTCTATCTAACCCTACACTAACTTCTTAGCTTACCTTTTTTATCTAGTTTATGGATAGCTTTTAAGCTTTTCATTAAATATACATAAAGGCGCATTTTGGTGGAGTCTATCCCACTTTTTAGTATTGGAAATATCATTAAATTTTGAGTCATTAAAATTGATAGGGTTATTATCTAGAGGGTAGGCAATCGGTAACTCGCATTGGCCCAAATAGCTAAAACATGCGCAAGCCAAGCTGAATTGAAAAAGTAAACAATGTAAATTAAATGCCAATACGAATGATTATCACCTAAATTATGCCCCACATTTATTGGTGATGATTGTTTCTATGTTGCTTAAAAGCAAAGGTGTTCAAACTTGGGCTCGCCGCCTACATATCTATATTTCGATGGCTCTTCTCTTAGTTACGCTGTTTTTTGCAGTAACTGGTATTACCCTCAATCGCCCCGAATTGTTTGAACGCAGTGAACCTATCATTCAACAACATACTCTGACGGTTCCGCACTCAGTTCTATTCTCACATTCAGATACCTTTCAACCTAATCGTGAAGGGCTGGTGGCTTTCTTGACTAAAGAAACCGAGCTTCGCGGCACTCCCTCCGCACTAGATGTGTATACCGAAGTTGAGCAAGGTGAGTTGTTACTCGGAGAGCTTTCTATGGATTTTAAAGGCCCGGGTTATAACGCTACGGTCTTTATTGATATGACTACTGGTGCAGCAGACGTCGAAACGACGCACTACGGTATTGTTGCGCTGCTGAACGATCTACATAAAGGACGCAACAGTGGTGGGATTTGGAAGTGGTTTATCGACGTCACTGCGCTTTTGATGGTGTTTTTTGTTCTTACAGGCGTGTGCTTATTACTGCCTAAGAAGAAGACGCTCAGAACGTCAATGCAATGGATGAGCTTTGGTACGTTACTGTCGCTCGTAATTTATTTTGTTGCTGTTCCATAACAGCTTTTTTAGAGAACACTTATGTTGAACACAGGAAGATTTTTCCGCCGTAATCACTTTTGTAAAGCCGCTTTGATCGCGGCTTTTGCTCCTTTCTCTCTTTCCGCGGCGCCTATACCAGATAACGCGAAGGTCGACTTCGAACTCGAACTTCCAAAGATAGATACCTCAATGTATGCACGCCCTTATGTGGCGGTTTGGGTTGAAAACGATCAGCGTAAACCGGTTAAAACCATTCAGTTGTGGGTAGGGAAAGACGAATGGTTAAAAGATCTACGCAGCTGGTGGAGAAAAGCGGGTCGTTATGATCGTGAACTTGTTGATGCGGTGACTTCTGCAACACGTCCTGCTGGTCAATACCGCTTTGTCTGGGATGGAACCAATGACGCAGGGAAGCGTTTGGAACAAGGAAATTACACGTTGTACGTCGAGGTCGTTCGTGAACACGGTGGGCGAAACTACTTACGTCAAAAAATAACGCTAGCGGACAGTGACGTGCGCTATGAGCTTAAACCAACACAAGAGACGGGTGTCATCACCGTCAATTATCAAGTTAAGTGATTAAAGGACACAACAATGAAAACCAAAATGAAAGCAGTGGCATTGGCGAGTGTAATGGCAATGGGATTGGCTGTAACCACCACCGCGCAAGCACATCCACGTTGGGTTCTGCCCTCTCACTTTACGGTTTCTAAAGAAGGCGGTGACTGGCTGACATTTGATGTTACTGCTTCTCACGGAACGTTTGTTTTTGACAAGCCAGCGGGTAGTGACCAGGCATTTGTGGTGATGCCGGATGGCCGCTCTGAGCGTCCTAACTTTGTTGTTCGTGGCAAGCGTCGCTCTATGTTTGATTTCTTTTTTACAGAAGAAGGCACGCACAAAGTTGCGATTAATAATCAGCCGAGCTACTACACACAATACAAAGCGGGCCGTCGTGATACGGTGAAATGGGCGCGAGCAAGCAAAGCTGAGCGTGGTGATGTGCTTCCCGAGCAAGCGCGTGATGTGGTTACTCAACTAAGTTACACCCGAGCAGAAAGCTACATTACGGTTGGTATGCCAACGGACAAAGCGTTGGAGATTGAAGGCAAAATGCTGGAGATGAAACCGATCACGCATCCATCGGACATCATTGAAGGTGAGCCTGTGACTTTCCAGTTTTTCTTTAACGGAGAGCCACAAGAGGGCGTTACTGCTGAGATTACACGTGAAGGTACTATGTACCGAAACCATCAAGAACAAATCGATGTGGTGAGCGATAAAGATGGCAAAGTGATCTTCACGCCAGAAGTCGCCGGGCGCTACTTAATGAAAGCGAACTACAAAGGTGAATTGAAAGATAATCCATTGGCGGATAAAGCGAGTGCCAATGTTCACCTTACGTTTGAAACTCAACTTAACTAATCGAATTAGGCTCAGCAATTGCTGGGCCATTTTGGAATTATCATGAATAACACTTCTCTTCTAAAAGCGGTTTTGCTTTTTTCTGGATTTGCGTCCTTTCACGCTGCTGCACATTTTCCTCTGATGAGCTGTCACTTGGCGCAAGATAAAGTGATTTGTGAAGCGGGCTACTCGGATGGATCGACAGCGGTCGACTACGATGTCGAAATGTACGATTACGACGACAATCTGATCGCCAAAGAAAAAACAGATAAGCGTTCCATCGCAGAATTTACTCACCCTGAAACAGATTTCTATTTGGTATTTGATGCCGGACATGAAAGCCCGGTGGAAGTGGATATCGTTGAGCTGAAAGAGAAATGAGTGTAAAGAAAGTTCGCCCTGATGATGGTAACCGAGAAGGAAAGTGGGTCGCACTGACAATCGCAGCAATTCTCAGTTCAGCAGCCATACTTATGCCCTACCATCAGGTCGCGACTGAAAAGCCAGACATGCAGTCTCATCAAGTGTTAATCACGGATTTACATCAAAATGAGTTGGGGTTGATCGCTGAACTTAAGCTCGCTCATGAAGAGATTCGTGATTTGCAGTTAGATACCGGAACTTGGCCTGAGATCTCTGATATGGAGGCGCTTTGGATTGCTCCATTCGTGAAAGACCAAAATTGGAAGCGTAAAGGTTCTCATCAGTGGCAACGAATTGATGACGGTGTCTACATTGGCGTGAAGACCAGTGCCCAAGGCTCTGCTTCCATGCTGTTGGATAGCCGCAGTTCTCAAGCTGATATTTGGTTTAATGATTCTAGCCGTTCGTTAAATGTGGAGGGACTAAGCGAGCTAGCAAAACGCCACGATTTCGGTTGGAAACAAATCGTTGTGTCAGACTCTTCCTCTCACTCTCACGCCCATTAAGACAACATAATTGATAAGTACTATGATCAAACGCTCTCTTTTACGTCGTATTCTTACAGCCACCGCGTTATTGACGGTGTCTTCTACTGGCTTTGCTGCCGAAAAACTCAGTATTGGTATTACGCTACAACCTTATTACAGCTATGTTAAAGCCGTTGTTGGTGAGAAGGCGGACATCATTCCTTTGGTTGATGCTGGTTTTAATCCTCACAACTATTTGCCACAACCTAATGATCTTAAGCGCTTAAATGAAATGGACGTAATAGTGATCAATGGTATTGGTCATGACGATTTTGCACTGAAAGTGATCAAGGCTTCTCAGCGTGATGATCTCGTGGTTATCGAAGCGAACAAAGAAGTGCCTTTATTGCCCGCTATGGGGCAGTCTGTTGGTCAAGGTGCAGTGAACCCTCACACCTTTGTCGGTCTATCAACAACCATTCAAAAGGTTTACACCATCGCGAGTGAGCTAAGCCAATTGGACCCAGACAATGCTACGTTCTATCGCCAAAATGCTCGTAAATACGCGAAAACATTTCGCCTGATGAAGCGTGATGCAATGTTGTCTCTTGGTGAGTTGGACACGGCTGGTATGAAGGTGGCGACAACCCACAATGCTTACGGATATATCCTTCAGGAGTTTGGTGTTGACGTTGCCGCTGTCATTGAGCCTGCTCATGGTGTAGAACCAAGTGCAAGTCAGCTACAGGAAACGATAGAGAAAATTCGTGAATCGGGCATTGATGTTCTGTTTTATGAGCTCAATATGCCGAATCGCTTTGTTGATACCATCGAAGAGGCGACTGGGGTGCAGCTTTATCGCTTTTCTCACATGACTCACGGTGAGTATGAGGCCGATAAAGTTGAGGTTGAGATGCGAGATAATGTGGAAACACTAATCGAAGCCATGAAATTTGTGGCGAGTAAGCGAGCAGGGGAAAAGGCGTAATGACTGGACCTTCCGTTTCCTTAAGTAACGTGGGCCTAAAATACGCCGACAATATCATTTTGCAGAACATCAGCGCCGAATTCGAGAACGCGAAATGTCACGTGATTATGGGACCGAATGGTGGTGGGAAAACTTCTTTGCTTCGTTCGGTACTTGGACTTACGCCATTTTCGGGAAACATTGCACTCAATTGGCCAGAGCCATCAGCTGCCTCGGGGAAGATAGGGTATGTGCCACAAAAAGCGATGTTCGAGGCAAGCCTCCCGTTAACCGTGATGGATTTTGTGCTGCTTAATCAAACCCGTATCCCTCTATTTTGGCGACGTAAAACAAAGCAAACTCAACATGCTCTGGCCCAGCTTGATCGTGTGGGCATGGCAACGCGTAGCGACCGTCGTATGGGGCAACTCTCTGGCGGAGAGCAACAGCGTGTTTTGTTTGCGCAAGCTTTACTGGATGAGCCCAATTTATTGGTTTTAGACGAACCTACAACTGGCATGGATGAGCAAGGTGTTCGATATCTTGAAGGTTTGATTCATGAAGTCGTTGGAGAAGGCAAAACGGTGCTGGCAGTACACCATGACGTGACCGCAGTGCGCCGTTTAGATGCGCAGGTCCATGTCGTAAATCGTCAAATTGTGGCGTCAGGTCACCATTCAGATGTGCTAAGCCCTGATCGTATAGAAACATTATTCAAGCACTACACAGCAAAAGTGGAGGCTGCATAATGGATTGGTTGCGAGAGTTAGCGGTTAGCGGCGTTGAAGCTGGATGGTTAAGCGATAGCTTTTCTTATGCCTTCATGGTGAACGCAATTGTGGCAGCGCTGATATTAGGGCCATTACTTGGTGGTCTTGGTACATTAGTCATCGCCAAGCGACTGGCTTTTTTCTCTGAAGCGGTTGGGCACGCTGCGCTTACCGGAATCGCGATTGGTGTGTTGCTCGGTGAGCCGCCAGAGAATCCGATCATCGGATTGTTTAGCTTTTGTATGATTTTTGCGCTGTTGCTTCACTTTGTTCGTAATCGTACGAATGTACCTTACGACACACTGGTTGGGGTTTTTCTTGCACTAGCGTTAGCGGTTGGTGCTGCGCTGTTAATGTACGTTGCTCGCAAGATCAACATTCACATGTTGGAGAACGTGTTGTTTGGCTCGATCTTGACTGTGACGGACAACGATATCCTTATTTTAGCGATCAGTTGTTTGATCATATTACTGCTTCTTATTCCAACGTTTAACCGCATTTTGCTGACTTGTATCAGCCCGGATATTGCACGTGTACGCGGCTTTAATACCAGCTTTTATGATTACTTATTTGTCATGATGATCACCTTGGTCACCATTGCCGCGGTAAAGATTATTGGCGCGGTATTGGTTGGTGCATTGCTACTGATCCCTGGTGCAACGGCTAGGTTATTGACTAAACGCATGGGCAGTTTCGTTCTCCTTTCTTCTTTATTGGCAACCATTGCGTGTTTAATAGGAACCATACTGCCGATGGAGCTTGAGCTACCAGTGCCATCAGGCGCATCCATCATCATTGTTTCTGCGGCATTTTTCCTAACAGCAACGGTTTACCGAATTATCCAAAAAGCGTAACCCTTTTTATAAAGTATTGAACATGAAGATAAAAAAATTAACGATAACTTTTGGTTTGGTTATAGCGACAACACTTCCATCGTTGGCAAGCGCCAAAGACATTTTAACCAGCACTCCCGTCACGTACATGTTGTCTGAGCAACTCATGAAAGGTACAGGGATAGAGACTCAGTATCTGCCTCCAAAGCGTTACGGCGTTGAGCGTCTTGAAAACTGGTTCGCAAATAAAGGTACAGAGCAAGTTAAGCAAGCGGGTCAAGCCGCGACGGTTGCTATTACTCTTGGTGCGATTTGGAAACAAGACCCGACTTATGTTTACGCTCGACAGGGCAACATTCACTTGATTGAAATCGATGCATCGCAGGCCATTTCTCCTAGGGCTCAAGGAGTTGCAGTACTGACATTGGAAAACGGGTCAACATCGAAGTACGCATGGCTTAATCCTACAAACTTAATCCGAATGGCGGGTATTGTTGGAGAGGATCTACAACGTGTATATCCTGAACACCAAAAGGCGATTCAAACGAATCAACAGGCTCTTATGCTCAATGTGCGTGAACTGATCAACCAACAACAGGCAGATATCTTCGATAAAGGCATCGATTCAGTGGTACTGATGAGTGAGTCATTAGAGGACTTTGCCTCTGGCAACCAATTGTTTGTGGTTGGGCGCGAATTTAAGCCGGAAATTGAGTGGACAGAAGAAGACAAATTATCTTTAAAAGCTCAGTTTGAACAAGATAAAACGCTATGGTTAGTGACGGATAAACGACCGTCGAAAACCTTGACATCGCTTATTAAACCGAGCCGCATACTGCAAATTGATGTTATTGACCGCTGGGGCAGTAAGGGTATCAAAACTGAGAAGCCACTCGCACGTTGGGAGATGTGACACGTAAAAAGCCACAGATTTTATGATGGGGAATGAAAAGTTCCCTATTTTTTTGTGACTAAGTTCAAAATGCGAGCATTGATACCACTGGTTGCATAAGAAAGTGTTTGTTTCATTTCTATTTCATTACTACTTTGTTATGTGTTCGTTGCGATTGATTCGGATTTAATCTGTTTCTAAGCGAACCGGTACAAACAACTATACGGATGTTAACAATGAAAATGAAAACTCTAGCCGTTGCAGTGGCGGCACTAGCATGTGGTTCACAGGCCTTCGCAGCAGAAGTTTACAACAGCGATGGTACATCTTTATCGATCGGCGGTCACGTTTCAGTTGGCGTGGGTGAGTATTTCGAAGAAGAAGTAAAAGTTCACCAAGTGTCTCCACGTATCAATGTTGCGGGCAAGAAAGACATTGGCAACGGTATCACTATCGACGCTAAAGGCGAATGGGCACTTAACTACCTAAATGGTGGTAGCCAGTCGTTTTCAACTCGTTTGGGCTACATCGGCGCGACCCACCAGCAGTTTGGCCGTTTAGTGGGAGGTACACAGTGGTCTCCGTACTACGATGTCGCTGGCGTTGCGGATCTACCAATCGCGTTCGCGAACGACTTTTTGTACGACAATCACAACAATCTAGGTACTGGTCGTGCTGAAAAAATGATCAGCTACCGTAAAAGCTTTGAGTTTGGCGAAGGTTTTGCTTTCAACCTAGGTCTTGGTTGGCAAGGTGAAAATGATGATAGAGGCCTATCATTACAACAAAACCCTAACACAGGTCTTCCAGAATACGTTTCTAAAGGCAGCAAATATGACCAACGTGGTCAAATCGCACTGAGCGGTTCTGTTGCGGGCTTTGGTCTAGGCTACGTATACAGCGGCGGTGATGTTGAGAATTCTGGTCTAGGTACTAAAACTGCTGAATCACACCTTGTTTCTGTAAATTACGGTGAGTATGGCTCTGGTCTGTACGCAGCTGTTGTATACGGCATGAACGAATACTTCTACGAGATGCGTGAAGAAACTACTCAGCTTGAGGGCCTACTAGCGTACGGAGTCAACAATTGGACGTTCAGCGTTAACTACGAAGGTGTAGAAGACGACAAAGACAACAAGACAGTTTCAAGCGAAACTGCGCTACAAGCAGAGTACGCAGTAACTCCTGCATTCGTTACTTTCGCTGGTTACCAGTTTGATCTAGGTAACGACTACAACAATGAAGAGAACGACTACTGGACTCTAGGTGCTCGTTACTACTTCTAATAAATAGGCCAGTTTCTACTGCCTAAACACATTTATTGTGTTAACGCCTACTCGTTGCGAGTAGGCGTTTTTCTTTCTGCTATTCTTTGGCTATAAGAGACACTGTTAGTTCTCTGCTTAGGTAACCCACTCTTTGTTTAGAGAGTGCGTCTATAAAAAATGCCCGCAACTTGCGGGCATTTTTGTTGTTAGAAGAGATGCAGTTCTATTAATACGCTTATTTTTTATCGAGTAAATCGAGGAAGAAGGCATACTCTAGCGCATCTTCTTTTAATCGCTTAAATCGACCAGATGCGCCGCCGTGTCCGGCTTCCATATCGGTTTTGAACAACAAGACGTTATCGTCTGTCTTCATTTCACGAAGTTTGGCGACCCACTTCATTGGTTCAAAGTACTGTACTTGAGAGTCGTGCAAGCCAGTCGTTACCAACATGTTCGGGTAGTTTTGCGCCTTGATGTTGTCGTAAGGCGAGTAACTCAACATATAGTCATAGTATGTTTTGTTATTTGGGTTACCCCATTCATCATACTCATTGGTGGTCAATGGAATTGATTCATCTAGCATAGTGGTTACCACGTCCACAAACGGAACATGAGCGCCGATACCGCGGTACAGTTCTGGTGCTTGGTTGATGATAGCCCCCATTAAGAGACCTCCTGCAGAGCCACCAACAGCGAAGACTTTATCTTTCGCGCCGTAGCCTTGTTCAACCAAACCTTTAGTCACATCAATAAAGTCGTTGAATGTGTTTTGCTTGGTTAGTTTTTTACCGTCTTCATACCAAGGGCGGCCAAGCATTTCAGATCCACGAATATGAGCAATGGCGTAAACAAAGCCGCGATCCAATAGACTCAAACGTGTCGAGCGGAAAGTTGGCTCAATGGTTGCACCATAAGATCCATAACCATATTGGTAGAGTGGATTCGTACCATCCTTCTTAAATAAGTCTTTACGATACACCAAAGAAACGGGTACTTCTTTACCGTCACGGGCTGTGACCATGATGCGTTCTGATTGGTAATTGTCAGGATTAAAATCACCAAGTACAGGTGTTTGCTTCATGATTTCTGACCCGCCCGTTTTTAGATCGAAATCGTAGTAGGTTCCTGGAGTGGTTAAACTGCTGTAATAAATACGAACTTTCTCGTTATCCAGCTCTAGGTTACCTGTCAAATAGGCAGCAAACGCATCGTCATTAAATGTGAGGGGGAGTTCTTTTCCTGTTGAAAGCTGACGTACAGTGACGCTTGCTAGGCCGTTAGAGCGCTGCTCATAGACGATGTGATCATCGAATAACTCGAAGTCGACAAGTTGAGTGTTGTCGTCTGCGGCAATCACATCTTGCCATTTAGAGCGGTCATGCATGTCATTTTGATGAACTTTCATCAAACGGAAGTTGACGGCTTGATAGTTAGTATAAATGTAGTACCAATCGCCTAGCTTAGAAATACTGTATTCAATGCCATCTTCACGAGGATAGAACGGTTTCGCCTTTGCTTTAGGGTTGTTCGCATCGATGATGGAGACGCCGCTGGTTTCTGTACTGGAATGCCAGATATAAATATCTTCGCCATCTTTGCTTTTGCTTAGTGAGGTGTAATAGGCGCTGTCGGTTTCTTCAAAAATCAACTCATCACTGCTTTGTGGCGTGCTTAAAACATGACGATACACTTGGTAGCCCAGCAAGGTCTGTGGATCTTTTTTGATGTAGTAAAAGGCGTTGTTATCGTTCTGCCATGCAATCGCGCTTGAGGCCCCTTCGATTTCATCTTGTAGGTAATTGCCTGTTGTCAGGTCTTTGATCTTAAGGGTGTACACGCGGCGGCTTAATGTATCTTCGCCATACGCCAATAAGTTTTCATTCGGACTAACGTATAGGCCGCCGATACTGAAAAATTCATGTTCTTTTGCTAGTTCATTGACATCTAAAATGATTTGTTTGTCTTTGCCTGCAAAGTCTTTAGCTCGCAAATGGACTTCGTACTCGTTATCTCCGGTCACTTCACTGGAGTAGAAGTAGTTGCCTTTACGAACCGGTACTGAGTTGTCGTCTTTTGCGATGCGCCCTTTAATTTCTTCAAATAGCGTATCTTGAAGTGTTTCAGTGTGCTTTAGAACGGTTTCTGCGTACTGATTTTCTGTCTCTAGGTGCTGTAAAATTTCAGGGTCTTTACGTTCGTCGTCACGCATCCAGTAGTAGTTATCAACGCGGGTATCGCCATGAATAGTCATCGCGTGAGGGACTTTTTTCGCAACCGGAGCTTGAGTTTGTTGAGCAACGATCTGTGTTTGGGAGTATTGAGTCATGCTGGGGATTCCTTGATTGCTGCATCCGGCGACAAGCGCGACCGAGACGGCCAACGTAGTTAAAGTGAAACGCATCTGATTTTATCCTTATTGTACACCCAAGTGGCCTCATCCTGAGGGCTGGGCTTTCATTTTGTTAGTGGTTTTCAGTTGTCCATTCTTTGTTATGGGGTATGCCGAAAAAGTGAGAATCCTCAATATTTTCGAGTTGGCTACTCAATTTGAAGGAAGCTGAAAACACATTGTGTAAGCAGCTGTTATTTTTAACAAATATCAATTCGAAAGTTAAATCATTCTCATCGGGAAATCGATATAGTGTGATATGAAAAAAGGGACACACTTGTTGAGTGTGTCCCTTTTGGATTTTGAAAGTAAGCTGATAATGATCAGATAACTTGCGGTACTTCGTTTGAGTGATTGTGTGCTCGATTCACCCACATTAACCCAAGCATTGCAATTACCGACATTGCCATCATCAAAATGCCCAAAGGCATCTGGTTATGCGCTGGAAATAGTGACGCGAGCAAAGTTGCTACACCTGCCCCCAAGTTTTGCATGCCACCCAATGTCGCGCCTGCTGTTCCTGCATGGTATGGGAATGGCGCAATCGCTCCAGTTGTTGCTGCTGGGAACAGAATGCCCGCACCTAGGAAATAAATAGTTGCGCCACCAATTAACGTCAGTGCAGTCGTTACGCCAAACAAGCCTGGGATTAATACGACGGCTGAACCGATAAAGATCGACACCAAACCAACATTTAACGCACGACGCTCAGAGCGACGCTGCGCGATATAGCTAGACAAACCTGCTCCCACTAAGTAGCCCGGGATCGGCAAGATAAACAGCAAACTTACGGTAGTGGCTGGTAATGCCAATACACCACCTAGTAATACCCCAGCAGCTGCTTCGAACACACCTACGCCAGCAAACGTCGCAACTAGGCAGATTAAAAAGCCTTGGAAGCGGCGGTCAGACAAAACGTGCTTGTAGCTTTTTGCCACTGGTTCGAACTTGCGTTTCTCTTTTGGCAGAGTCTCCATCATGCTGGTCATCATGGTAATCACCACCGCGATGCCGAACAGAGCTAGAAATAGGTAGCTAGAGCGCCAACCAAATGCTTCTGTTAGGTAGCCGCCAAGTACTGGTGCCATTAGTGGTGAGAAAATCACGCACATGCTGATCAAGCTGTTTGCACGATGCAGCTCAGCACCTTCAAAGCAGTCGCGAGTTAGAGTTCGTGACATCGCGCCGCCACAACCGATCCCCAAACCTTGAATGAAGCTACCAGCCAAGAACCACTCAAATTGGTGTGCAAATAGCGCCACCAAAGTACCTAGGATGTAGATAAGTAGACCGACGATGATGATCGGTTTGCGTCCCAAGCGGTCCGATAGTGTGCCATACGCAAATTGCGACAAGCCATATGGGATTAGGTAACAAGCCATCACAGCTTGAAGTGATGACGCAGATACCAAAAACTCGCCCGCCATATGACCGATTGAAGGCACGTACATTGTCTGGGTCATTTGACCCACGGCAGTCAATATAGCGATTAAAAAGGTAAGTTTCGCTAATGGAAACGAAGCAGACATTTGCGTATCTCTCCAAAAAATTTAAGACGTAAAAACCCTTAGCGCTCTTTTATAGAGTGCCAACTGAATTCTTGTGTTGCGGGGGTATTTGCGCGAGATAATAGTGCTTGCTTGTATAATTAGCAATCGAAAAGTGTGAAGTTGAGCAAGATAAAAATCTATGATTTCAATTAGAAAAACTAATCCGATTTTGTTTTCAAAAAGAGATGCATTTCTTTGTCTAATTAAGTTAAATCTTTTACTTTTCGTGAATAGAATGAGCCTTATAGGTAACTGGTTTTAATGGTTAAAGTGCAAAAATAAAGCGTCTGCTCGGTTGATCTGAGTTCAAGATGAAACGAGTGAATAAAAGGTAGAGGAAGGCATCAGAAAGAAAAGGGAGCCGAAGCTCCCTTAGAAATGATTATGTCTATTCGCGCTCAGATGCGTATGCGTAAAGCATTTCTAGTGCGATGGTTGCTCCCGCTAGTGCGGTAACATCACTGTGGTCGTATGGAGGCGATACTTCGACAACATCCATACCCACGATATTCATGCCGGCTAAACCACGAATAATTTTCAGCGCTTTGTCTGAGTTCAAGCCACCACAAACTGGTGTACCAGTTCCCGGTGCGAAGGCCGGGTCTAAGCAGTCGATGTCAAAAGTGACATATACTGGCTTGTCTGCGACGGTGCGACGAATTTCTTCTAGGATCTCGTTCACCGACATGTCATTCGCTTGCATCGCATTAATCACATTGAAGCCGTGATCTTGCTGTTTGTACTCCGTACGAATGCCGATTTGTATTGAGTTCTTTGCTGAGATCAAACCTTCTTTCGGCGCATGGTAGAACATCGTACCGTGGTCGTATGAACTGCCATTTGCATAGGTGTCCGTATGAGCGTCAAAGTGAATCAAAGCCATTTGGCCATGATGCTTTGCGTAAGCACGTAGGATAGGCAGTGTGATGAAGTGGTCACCGCCCAATCCCAACATGGTTTTACCGCTTTTTAGAATTTCACTGGTTGCCGCTTCAAGGCGGTAAGTAAAATCTTCCGCATCACCGCAATCGAACACGAGATCACCTGCGTCGATCACTTTCAGTTTATCCAATACGTTGAAGCTCCACGGGAACTTCTTACCTTCCCATGCCAAGTTGACTGAGGCACGGCGAATTGCATCTGGACCCATACGCGCACCTGGACGACCAGATGTTGCCATGTCCAGAGGGACTCCCAACACCACAACGTCTGCGTCTGCCGATACCGGGTTACGAATGTACGGCAGACGTAAAAACGACATAGAGTTGGAGTAAAGCGAATAATCAGTTTTAGTAAACAAATCATTCATATCAGAAGTCCTCTAAATAGGTGTATCCTGCTAGACCTTGTTCTAGTTCTGCTAGGATTTGTGCTTGTTCATTGGCTTCAACTCGCTGTGAAACCAATTGTTTATAATTGTCACGAATTGCATCCACGTCGATATGAACGTAGCGCATCATGTCTTCTACACTATCACCTTCGTTGATGTAACTGATCTCAAATTGACCATGTTCATCAACATTGACTACAGCACTGTGGGTATCACCAAATAGGTTGTGCATGTCACCAAGGATTTCTTGGTATGCGCCTACTAGGAAAAAGCCCATTAGGTACGGTTTGTCTTTGCTCCAAGCTGGTACAGGTAGCGTGCTCTCGATGCCTTGACCATCAACGTAGTGATCGATCGCGCCATCAGAGTCACATGTGATGTCCAACATCACTGCACGACGCTCTTCCGCCTCGCCAAGACCAGAAAGTGGCAGAACAGGGAACACCTGATCAATACCCCAAGCATCTGGTAGAGATTGGAAGAGAGAGAAGTTCACGAAGAACTTATCCGCAAGACGTTCGCTCAACTCGTCCAGAATCGGACGGTGGAAGCGATTCTTAGTGCTCATCTTGCGGCTTAATTCGAAGTAAATGCGCAGTGACAATTGTTCTGCCCACGCACGTTGTTCCAAGTTAAGCACGCCTGTAGCAAATTGAGAGTGCACTTCTGCCAAATCACTTTGGGTATCATTGTAAATCTCAATTAACGCACGAGCGTCTGTACCATCTTGTAAGTTTTCCCAGTTTCGCCACATGTTTTGTAGCAAAAGCGGAGCGTCATCATCAAGCTCATGTACTTCTTCCGGTAGGTACGATTCGGTACCAATTACGTTAGAAATCAATACAGCGTGGTGCGCTGTTAGCGAGCGACCCGATTCCGAAATGATCACTGGCATTGGTTGTTCGTATTGCAGACACACATCGCCCACTGTGTTGACGATATTACGTGCGTATTCTGCAAGGCCGTAGTTCATCGAATTCGATGATTGGCTGCGTGTGCCGTCATAATCCACTGCCAAGCCGCCGCCCACATCGAAGTACTCGATGTTTGCACCGAGTGCGCGTAGTTCGCAGTAGAAACGTGCAGACTCGTTCACACCATTGCGTACATCACGGATGTTTGCCATCTGTGAACCAAGGTGGAAGTGAACCAGTTGCATCGCGTCTAGATTGCCTTCGCGTTTAAGACGTTCAATAACGCTAAGCACTTGCGATGCTGATAAACCAAACTTCGATTTTTCACCGCCACTTGCTTGCCATTTCCCTGCGCCTTGAGAGGCGAGGCGAATGCGTAAACCAAGGCGCGGCTTTACGCCCAAACTTTTCGCTTCTTCTAGTACCAGATCCAGCTCAGAAAGCTTCTCTAGTACGATGAATACCTTGTGACCCAGCTTTTCACCGATCAGTGCAAGACGCACATACTCACGGTCTTTGTAGCCATTACACACGATCACGGAGCTACCTTGTTGAGCCAATGCAAGTACCGCCAACAATTCTGGCTTGCTACCCGCTTCAAGACCAAGCTGCTTGGTTTCTAGTTGAGCTTGGCTCGCTAGAATTTCATCCACCACTTCACGTTGTTGGTTTACTTTAATTGGGTACACCAACAAGTATTTGTTTGGATATTGGTATTCTTCAATTGCTTGGTTGAATGCGTGGCAAATACCATGCACACGTTGGTGCACGATTTGCGGGAAGCGTACTAATACAGGCAGATTTAACTGCTTCGCTTCTAGCTCATTTACAATAGCGCTGAAAGGGATTTGATGTGCACGATCACTACGTGGTGATACATATACTTCGCCTTGGTCATCAATGCCGTAGAAACCTTGGCTCCAGTAGTGAACGTTGTAGTCCGCGCGGATGCGGTCTAATTTAGTTGCTTTTTCCAACTCGATTCTCACAAAAATGTACTTAACTCCTTAATTAATTAGAAGGAAAAGTACAAAAAAGCAAATCATGAGGTATTTACCTCATACCCTGACACGAACTCCGTGTGCGCGCATTAACGGATAAAAGGGCCCTTGAGTCTAATGATTAAAATCTATCATCTCGATTATGATTTGTTGTCGTCGCTACGTGTGAATATTTGTTTACCGAAGCGTCCATTCTGCTGTTATAGTTGGTCTGACCAGTAAGGATTCGGTCATGAAGCATCTCACTAAAATAAGGACATATTTTGCAGCTGCACAGAATTCAGGGGTACATTCAGACCATGTATCTCGCCGAATATCCCGATAAATTATTGTTGCTTGATGGTGCCAGTCGAGCAGACATCCCTCATCTTAAAGACTTTATTGAACATCAACTCCATCGTCCTTTTTCTGACCTAAAGTTGGTTGTTGTGACCCACATGCATCCAGACCATGCTGGTGGTGCGCACAAACTACGTGATTTAACAGGATGCAAGCTATTGGCCGCAAAGCGAGAGAACCAGTGGTATAGCGGTGTAGACGGTTGGCTAATGCATTTGACCGATTTGATGTTAGCACGCTGGATGGCGAATCGGATGCGTAAACCAAAGCAAAACCTGTGGTATTCCCGCAAGCTAAAGCCAGATATTGAACTTATTGATGGACAGTTTATTCCTGGATTTGATGATTGGCAGGTGCTAGAAACGCTAGGGCATACCGACCGAGATCTGTCGGTTTATCATTCTGAACAAGATGTGTTGTATGTGGCGGATTTAATGGTGCAGGTGAAAAAGCATCTGATTGCGCCGTTTCCCATATTTCATCCGAATCAATATCGGCAATCATTAAAGCGTGTGTTTGAGATGAATCCGCAATGTTTGCTTTTGGCACATGGGGGAGAGGTGACTTTGGATGAAAAAGCGTATCAGCACATTTTGAATACAGCGCCGACTAAACCAATGACGCACTGGCGAGTGACAAAAGTTAAAGCGAAGGGATTGTTGTTTGCGTTATTTCGTAGGAAGTAGGCGAAGATAAAGCCAGACGAGTGATGCTCAACAAAAACGTTCGATCACTCATCTGAAGCTACGGGTTAAGATGCCAATAAGTGAGATTGGCTAGGATCAACGAGCACCTTGTCTGCCATGCCCTGACGACCTAACAACATCATGTAAGTCATTTTTTCACGGTTAGTCAACGTAATGTCGATTGGCCATTGTTGGTCGCCCATACGCAGCATCGTCGTGATCACGCAGCGGTGCTCAAAAGTACCGTTAGAAGATTTAACCTTACGGTTTGCTTTTAGTTTCGCTGTGCAGCGAACCACTTGTTCTAAATGGTATACATCTGGGTGTAGATCGAATGCAACATAAGACTGACCATCTTTTTCAAAGCAATCAATATTGTCTACATGTAATGAAGAGGTTTGAGCGCCTGTATCAATACGCGCTTCAAGGTGAGTAATCCCTAACTCTGGCAAGCAAATAGCTTCGGCATTCCCAATGATCATTTTCTGATTCATAGTGTCATCCTAGCGACGAGTAACAAGAGAGCCGATTTTTGGCTCTCTTGTGCGTTAAACAAAAATCAACCTTTACCGCGAGTACGGTTTGAATTTGGCTTAGCGTTTTTCTCGATAAAATCGAAGATCATACCTGCAATGTTTTTACCCGTTGCTAGTTCGATGCCTTCTAGACCAGGGGAAGAGTTCACTTCCATTACCACTGGGCCATTTTTAGATTGAAGGATATCCACACCACAAAGGTTCAAGCCCATCACTTTCGCAGCATTTACAGCGGTCGCACGCTCTTCTTTGCTCAAACGTACGAGTTGTGCAGAGCCGCCACGGTGAAGGTTAGAACGGAACTCGCCTTCTTTTGCTTGGCGCTTCATTGCGGCGATTACTTTATTTCCGACAACAAAACAACGGATGTCCGCGCCTTTTGCTTCTTCGATAAATTCTTGCACCATGATGTTAGCTTTCAAACCCATGAAAGCTTCAATCACACTTTCTGCCGCTTTATTTGTTTCAGCAAGTACAACACCAATGCCTTGAGTGCCTTCTAGCAATTTAATCACTAGAGGTGCGCCACCAACGTTTTTGATCACGTCCTGAATGTTGTCAGGATGGTGAGCAAAGCCAGTGCGTGGCAAACCGATGCCTTTACGTGATAGCAATTGCAATGAGCGCAACTTGTCACGAGAGCGGCTGATCGCGACAGATTCGTTGACACAAAATGTACCCATCATTTCAAACTGACGTACAACAGCAGTGCCGTAAAACGTAATAGATGCCCCAATACGCGGAATAACAGCATCGTATTGCGGTAATTCTTCACCCTTGTAGCGGATCTTAGGGTTGTTGCTCGTAATGTCCATATAACAGTGAAGCGTGTCGATCACATCGATTTGATGCCCACGTTCTTCACCCGCCTGTTTTAGGCGCATGGTTGAATATAAATTCTCATTACGAGAGAGAATAGCAATACGCATGGCAATTCCTTAGTAAGTCAGTACCAAATTAAAATATAAGTATAGAGCATAGAATGCAGTAGGCAGGTGATCATGTTATGACATAACCTACTTACTTCAACGATTTAGAATTGTGGTTGAACAACCACGTCGTCAGAGGTGCGCACCTTAGGGCGTTTTTTTGTGAGATGAAAACGAAAAAGCATCGTCGACACGACAAAAATATTTTATCGAACGCTCACGCCTTGCGGTATGAGACTGTCAAGGGTGAGATAAATAAAATTGAGCAAAAATTTCATCGCTTTGTCACGAATTATCGCTTAAAAAAGCGGCCAATTTGACCGCTGTTTTTAGCTGTTTTGATAGTGACTTAAAAAAAGTTCCGCCGTTTGGGTAGCTAACAGCCTAGATTCTTCATTCGACAAAGAGGGGCGAATTCCCATTAACTGCGGCCAGAATGCACTGCCTTTAAGTAAGTTGTGCAATTGAGTGCTTGCTATATGTACATCATCAATTTGCAAAGCGCCACTGTTCGATTTCTCAGTAAGCCAGCGGTACAGGGCGGTTTCCTGTTTCGACATTTGTTCTGCTTGTTCTTTGAGATTTTCCGGCTTAAATAAGAAGTGCCCAAATGCCACTTTTGCCAGCTCAATATAGTTTGGTTCCGTCACCACAATGATCTCGCTGTAGAGTAATTCAATCAATTGATCTTTTAGCGGGAGTGTTGGTAAACGTTCAATGTCGCTATCCATCATTGAAGAACGCCATAGTTCGGTTAGTAACTCTGTCACGATCGCTTCTTTAGAAGGGAAATGGTTGTAGACCGTGCGCTTAGAGACTTGCGCGATAGCAGAGAGCTTATCCATGCTGGTGTTTTGCACCCCAAACTCTTGGAACGCTTGCTTTGCTGCGCACAGGATGGCTTCTCTTTTGGTTTCGCTACGACTTTTTCTTTTTATATTCATAAGCTTGCTAAGTTAAGAAGATCATTTCTTGATCTATTTTACACTAAGTAGTTTACTTTTGATAATTAGAATGTAAACTGCACCGTGTAGTTTACTTTTGTTCGGGTTAACTTTTTATGAAAAAAACTTTGCTAGCCACAGTAGGAGCGTTCGCGATGGGTACATCAATGATTTCTTGTTCTAATGTTGATACTGAAAAAGCGCCAACATACCCGGACAAATTTGCAAATACAGAGTTGGAATACAAAAGCGGTTTGGGCGACATGTTCGAAATCATGAAAGCGTATTTTACGACTGAGCGCCTTAACCCAACACCAACGATTGAAATTCCAGTGCATGCGATCACAGCGCGGCAACTGTTAGAAGAGCAAGATGACGTCATCTATCGTCTGGGTCACTCAAGCGTATTAATGAAGCTCGATGGAAAACTGGTGATGACCGACCCTGTATTCAGTGATCGCGCGTCTCCTGTACAATGGGCAGGGCCAAAACGCTTTCACCAAACCCCCATCACGATAGAAGATTTGCCAACTATCGATGTGGTGGTGATCAGTCATGACCATTACGATCACCTAGATAAAGCTTCTATTAAAGTGCTAGGCGACAAGATGGGCACTTTCTTGGTGCCGTTAAAAGTTGGCCAATTACTGGTGAATTGGGGTGTGCCGAAGGAGAAAGTGATCGAGCTAGATTGGTGGGAGTCACATTCTGTCGACGGCATTGAATATACATTGACTCCGACTCAGCATTTCTCCGGTCGAGGTTTGACAGACCGCGATACGACACTGTGGGGCAGTTGGGTTATTAATGCACAACAACACAAAGTGTTCTTCAGTGGTGACTCTGGTTACTTCAATGGCTTTAAAGAGATTGGTGAAAAGTACGGTCCGTTTGACTTCACTATGATCGAAACCGGCGCATACAATGAACTTTGGTCAGACATTCACATGTTCCCAGAGCAAAGCGTTCAAGCACACATTGATGTGCAGGGCAAAGTGATGATGCCAATTCACAACAGTACGTTTGATTTATCGATGCATGATTGGAATGAGCCGATGCAACGCGCGTTAGACATCAGTGAAGAGCGCGGTGTAACGTTAGTGAGCCCTGAGATTGGTCAACGCTTGGCGATTGCGGAGCCTCAGCCTGCGAAGGCATGGTGGCAATAATGGCTGAGCTAAACAGCCAAACATCAGAATAGTTAAGTCACTTATTAGTAGTTACGTGGTCAGGGATAAGGATAAAGATGCGATGAAAGCAAAATGGACGTTGTTACTTACATTAAGCATTCTGCCTACCTTTGCACTAGCAGGGGTAGAGCAAGATATCTCGACGTTGATAAAACGAGCTGAGCAATCCTCTTGCACCTTTATCCGCAACGGCAAGGCGTACACTAATCAAGAAGCGGCAGAACACATGCGCAATAAATGGGATTACGCCAAAGATGACGTTGATTCCGTGGATGTGTTTATAAAAGAGGTCGCGTCAAAGAGCTGGTTATCTGGCAAACCATATTGGGTGGATTGCCAAGAGGAACGCATTACCAGCGAAGAGTGGCTAACATCATTGATGCGCGCCACCGATCACATCCAATAACACTTCTTTGATGGTCTGATAGCGCAGAGGTAGAGCACGACTGCGCTTACGAACTAGAAATAGCTCTTCACATACAGTGTTTTTCAATTGAGCAATGTGTAACGTGTCTTTTAGCGGAAAATTGTCGACCGCACTTTGAGGCAGCACGGTGAAGCCAAGTCCTTTGCTGACAGGCAGCAAAATTTGGCTCAATTGATTTACGTAGCCGGATAATGGTAAATCGCTCATCTTAATTTCTTGGAGCTGTGGTTCTTCACATTGGTCAAAAAAAAGTGTCATGTAATGCTCGGCATCAGGGTGGCTAATGACACCACAGTCATGCAAGAGTTGTGGCGTTATCTGCTTATTTTGATATTGCTTTGGCAGAACCAAGCACAACCTCTCTTTACCAATTCGCTCACTGTGAAACAGACCTTTGTTGGGAACGTCAGTCACGATACCAATATCAATGTGCCCTTGCGTTATGGCGTTGAGAATAGATTGATTTGGCGCGGCTTCTAAATGTAACGATAAGCTCGGGTGCTGTTTTTGCTTCTCCAAAATGGGCCCATACAACATTAACGCCATTGCACCAGAACAAGCCAGTTTACAATGGCCTGAAAACGCATCATCAAAACTGAGCTCTTCGAGCAGCTTCTTCTCTCTATCTTCTAACTCGAGCGCATATGCGTAGACAATCCTGCCTTGCTCGGTTAATTCGAAGCTTTTGTTTTCGCGCTTGATCAAGGCATGCTGACAGCTTTGCTCTAATTTTTTGATGTGTTGGCTGACGCCAGGCTGAGTCATAAAAAGTTTTTCTGCCGTTTGCGTAAAATGACCGACTTCAATCAATGTCTTAAATGTATGTAACCAAACAGGATTAAGCATAGTGTGTGATTTCCTGAGAGCTTTGTTGGGAGACGTAAAGAAAATGATAGCACGGTGTTTTATGAAAACAGAGAAGACTTAAACGATAAAGATGAATCTTTATCAATACATTACAGACAAAATAAAACCCCGCCTAGTTTCCCAGACGGGGCTTATTCTTTTTCGCAGCAATCCAGCTACTAATAGGTGCTCCCTGCATCTATCCTTGATTGTGGCTAAGTCCTTTAACCGAGTTCCTTGTTCATCGCCTTCCTAGCGGTGTCCATTCTTGCCTATCATCCTGACGGGCGAACTCTATCCTAGAGCTTAACTACATCCTTGCTGACAACTCATCCTAAGCTATCAAATCTTCATCCTGAAGATACCCAATCCTTTAGGCTTTTTTCCTGTTCCCGCCAACATCCTGTCGACAAATTGAGTATTGATGTTTTGCTGATTTGACTCAATTAACTTTTCTAAATTATTTTTACTTATTATTTTAAGTGAATTTAAATATTACTTTTAAATCATATATTTAGTGTTTTTTCTGGCATTGCTCTTAGAGGTGATTAATCTATTTGCTTACAACTCTTGTAAGAGATCTCGCACAAGTTTGGTGGTGAATGTACTAATGTGCGCTTTTTGTTCCGAGTTCTGTGGATTGAACTGGATCACAATGCGTTAAAAGGGAGACGATAAAGATGAAAGTGAATTGATCTTGAGTAGAGATTTGTTTGAAAAGAAATAAAAATTCTTGCGGTTTTTATAAACAGTATGGTAAATCTGAAATGCCCACCTTGTTAATCCTTATTAAGATTCAATGACAGTATAAGTAGGGAACTTGATTGCCATTTTTCTGTCATATCTGGTGAGTAAGTTAACCGTGTCAGATAGATAATATGCCGTTTGCCAGTAAAAACAGGCTGCAAGAAACCGGTAATTATCATTATGTTGTGAAATTGGTCACGGTTAAATGATTGATTCCCTTATAGATTGAAGGGGATACGACCTTAGACAATAAGCTCCATGAGGAGCGTTACTTATATAAGATGAGGGACTTTACTATGAAAAAGACTAGAAGAGCTCAGCTACATCGTGTGCGTATTCAATACTGGAAAGACACGAAAGACGCCCCAGCTAAAAAATCATAGTTAATTATACCTAAAGGCACGAGCTGGCTGTGGAACGCAGTTTCCCGTTGATTGCCAGCTCAAAAACGCCACAATCACTCCGCGCAACTTCCCAAGCACCCTATTTTTAATATCGCATTCTTCCAAAAATAAAAAAGCCAGTCTTAAGACCAGCTTTCTCTACCATTTACTGAGCTCTGCGTATTACAGGTTGCCCTTTAGTTACAGGTAGTTGGCGTCAACTAGTTCGCCCGCTTGCGCGCTTTTCACTTCTGGGCGTGCTTCTAACCATTTGATAACTTGCGCTTTCTGTTCTTCAGTCGCACTGCCGTAACGGTCAGTAGAACATAGGAAGCCTTCAAACAGTTCTAGACCACCGCCACCGAAGCAAAGACCAAGCTCGTCAATGTAGTCGATAAAGTCATCAACGAATGCATCGTAACGGTCGAAGTCGTTAATGTCTGTTTCACAGCTGATCTCGAAACCTAGGATTGCGAACTCACCTAAGAACAGCTTTTTACGGATACGACGGCTCTTGTTATCGATCTTGTCTAATTTCATGATTATCTCTCGTAGATGATTTGATTTCGTACACCTTATACCTTCTATCACACTTTAGCCCAAGTAAAATCAGAATGAAGCGATACAGTTGGTGATTATGTGACCAGAATTTAATTGCTTCGTTAGCTGTGCTGGTTGGTTTGCAGTATTGTTGAAACACAAGTTTCATATGTTTTAAGCACTTTTGTCATTTTTCTTATCCAAACTTCTTGCCGTTCAACTAATCACTTATTTATTAATTAAACTATAAGATCGGGAAAGTAAAAATGAGCAAGGAAACCTTTGACGCGACGCGTTATAACCAAAGTGAAAACAAACCATTTGAAGAAGTATTAGAAGCGAGCCTATCTCGACGCAGCATTCTGAAAGGTGGTTTAGGTATCAGTGCGATGACAGCGTTTGGTGCTTTCGGATTGGCTGGTTGTAACTCGTCTGACTCAGGGAGTACAGTAAGCAGTGGTTCGGGCGCATCTAAAGCCGTTCTTAACTTTGAATCTATCCCTGGCTCACTCACTGACGCAGTTTCAATTCCACAAGGTTACACCGCACAAGTACTAGTACCTTGGGGAACACCACTTAATGCACAAGGCAGCGCATGGCAAAATGATGGTACCAACACCAGTACCGATCAGTTAAATGCGCTAGGCATGCACCATGACGGCATGCATTTTTTCCCATTGAACGATAGCACTACAGATGGCTTGTTATGTATTAACCACGAGTACATCGACACATCAGCACTGCATCCAAACGGTCCAACAGTCTCAAATGGCGTTCGCACAATAGTTGATGAAGTTCGCAAAGAGATTAACGCTCACGGCGTTTCCGTTGCTCGTATTCAGCTAAAAGACAATATGTGGAAATTGGTTGATACCGACCCACTAAACCGTCGTTATACTGGTGCGACAGTCATGGATTTGTCTGGCCCGGTAGCCCACACATCTTTAACTGTCACTCGTTTCTCACCAGATGGCAGCCAAGCGCGTGGTACGTTAAACAACTGTGGCAACGGCTACACGCCGTGGGGCACTTACTTAACGTGTGAAGAGAACTGGCCTGGTTACTTTGTTAACGCCGGGACTCGTACAGAAGAGCAAGATCGCATTGGTGTTGATGACCAAAGCACACGCTACTTGTGGGAGACATTAGCAGGAAATTCAGAAGAGCGTCTTGATGAGTTCTCTCGCTTTAATGTGGCTCCAACAGGAGCAAGTGCGATGGATGATTACCGTAATGAAGCCAATGGTCACGGTTACATTGTCGAGATTGACCCTTACACGCAAAACTCACGTGCGAAGAAACGTACTGCGCTAGGTCGTTTCCGTCACGAGGGCTGTACTTTCGGTAAGCTTGAAGAAGGCAAACCAGTGGTATTTTATTCTGGCCACGATTCTCGCTTTGAATACCTATACAAATTTGAATCTGCGGCAGCGTGGGATCCAGCAGATGCTAACCCTGATAACCGCTTGGCGATGGGTGACAAGTACATGGACGAAGGCACACTGTATGTGGCGCGCTTCAATGAAGACAGCACAGGTACTTGGTTACCATTAACGCTTGATAGCGTAACAACCGCTGGTGGTACGTTAGCGGATCACTTTGATTCACTGGCTGAAATTATCATCAATACTGCGGGTGCGGCGGATTTAGTTGGGGCAACACCAATGGATCGACCAGAGTGGTGTACGGTTGATCCATTCACGGGTTCAGTATATTTAACATTGACGAACAATACGCGCCGTACAGATGAAACCAATCCTGCGAATCCACGTTTAAATAATAAGTTTGGTCATGTTATTCGTTGGGATGAAGGTGCTTCAGCAACTGACTTTACTTGGGATATCTTTGTGTTTGGTTCGCCAGCAAATGGTGATGCAGATACCAACCGTTCTGGCTTGAATGAGTTAAACCAGTTTGCGAGCCCAGACGGGTTAGCGTTTGATGGCCGTGGTATTTTGTGGATTCAAACGGACAACGGCGCAGATGAAGTCACGTCTTACACCAATGATCAAATGTTGGCTGTTGTGCCATCTAAGCTAACAGATGAGAATGGTGATCAAGCTGTGATTGGTGCGGATAATCAAGCTGAATTGAAACGCTTCTTTGTCGGACCAAATGGTTGTGAAGTAACAGGCTTTACCATCAGCCCTGATTACAAATCATTGTTTGTGAATATTCAGCACCCAGGTAACTGGCCATACAGTGAAGATGCAGCCGAAGAAACGCCTGCTGGTGTTTCTGTGCGCCCACGAGCGGCGACAGTGGTTATTCGCCGTGAAGACGGTGGAGAGATTGCAGTTTAATCTCTAAATGAATAAACACCTTAAAATTCAAGCCCTGCAATTGCAGGGCTTGATGGTTTAGGCGAATGCCTAGTTGCACTTTATACCTAGACAACAGGCTTATCTTTTCAATGAACCGCCTGAAGTACGAATCACGTCTTGATACCAGAAAAAGCTTTTCTTGCGTTTACGTTCTAGCGTTCCTTGCCCATCATCATGACGATCGACATAGATAAAGCCGTAACGTTTGCTCATCTCAGCGGTTGAGTTCGCGACCAAATCGATTGGTCCCCAACTGGTGAAGCCCATCAGCTCAACGCCATCAAGAATCGCTTCGTGTGCTTGCACAAGGTGGTCGTTCAAGTAAGCGATGCGGTAATCATCCTGAATCTCACCGTTTTCATCGATTTCATCACGCGCGCCTAAGCCATTTTCTACGACGAACAGTGGCTTTTGGTAGCGATCGTGAAGGAAGTTCAGCAGAACGCGAAGACCTTTTGGATCGATCAGCCAGCCCCATTGGCTCTTTTCAAGATATGGGTTTGGTACGCTATCGACGATGTTACCCACTTCTTTCTGTTTCGGATCCGCGCTAGCACAGCCACTTGCGTAGTAGCTGAATGAGATGAAGTCGACACTCGCAGACGCAATTTCTTCTAAGTCGCCTGCTTCCATCTGAATTTCAATGCCGTTTTCGCGGAAGTAACGCTTCATGTAGCCAGGGTACTGACCACGTGTTTGCACATCACCGAAGAACAACCACTTGTTGTTTTCATGCATTGCAGCAAGCACGTCATCAGGGTTACAGGTATATGGGTAGTTGATTGCGCCAAGCAGCATGTTACCAATCTTGCCGTTTGGTACGATTTGCTGACACAGTTTTACCGCTTTTGCGTTGGCGACTAGTTGGTGGTGAATCGCTTGGTAAATCTCTTGTTCACTGGCGTCTTCTTGCAAACCAACACCAGTAAATGGTGCGTGCAGTGACATGTTGATTTCGTTGAACGTTAACCACAGCTTCACTTTGTCTTTGTAGCGTTCCAGCACAGTGCGAGCATAACGTTCGAAGAAATCGATGACGCGACGATCGCCCCAACCACCGTAGTTCTCGACCAGTGCGTAAGGCATTTCGTAGTGAGATAATGTCACGAAAGGTTGGATGTTATGCTCGGCAAGTTCGTCAAAAATTTTATCGTAGAACGCCAAACCTTCTTCATTAGGTTCTAGCTCGTCACCGTTCGGGAAGATGCGGCTCCATGCTAAAGATAGGCGCAGACAGTTAAAGCCCATCTCCTTGAATAGCGCGATGTCTTCTGGGTAGCGATTGTAGAAGTCGATCGCCACATCTTTGATACCCGGTGTACGTTCTTCACGGGTTTGATGCGGACTCAAAATACCGTTTGGCAGCATGTCTGATGTCGATAACCCTTTACCCCCAAGGTTGTACGCCCCTTCTACTTGGTTTGCAGCAATGGCACCACCCCAAAGAAAATGTTCAGGAAACTTAATCATGTTTCTCACTCTTTATATTTAGGAAATGTTTGTGGATTTATTGCTTGAGAATAGTGTAGGAGACACCTCGATACTTGTATCGAGATCGTATTTTTCTCAAACAGCGGGGATGCTTAGTTCTAATGATGATTTTGTAATCAATATCAACCTAGGCTGATTTGAACAATAGAGTGAAAGTCAGCCCATTTTGTTCATTCTTATGCACGGTAATTTGTCCGTTCATATCACGCATATTGTTGGCCGTAATCGCTAAACCCAGCCCCAATCCTTCACCAATTTTCTTTGAGGTTTGGAAGGGTTCGAACATGGATTCAAGCATCTCATTCGACACGCCACAGCCATTGTCACTGACGATCAGTTCGACCTGATTAACAGTTGGATTGACGATCAAGTTGAGCTGCGGGTTGGTGGTGTTGTTCATTGCGTCTAGCGCATTCGAGACAAGATTACCGAGCACCTGAAGCAGTCGTTGTTCTTCACCCATGACGTTAGGTAAGTCATGAGGAACTCGAACACGTACATCCACTTTGTCTAATTGGGTTTGATAAACGCGTAAGGTCTCTTCGAGTGCAGAGGTGAGAGAAATTGCCTGTAAGCTTTCTGGTTTGTTGTAGGCGAACGTCTTTAACTGACTGGTCATGCTTGCCATACGATCAATCAGCTTCTGTACCAAAACATTGTTGGCTTTCATCATCTCGGTTTCGCCACGTTCCGCTAGCAGCTCGTTTGTAGTGAGCAGGGTTCGCAAACCTGTTAGTGGCTGATTGAGCTCATGAGTGATCGCGCTCGACATGCGACCCAAAGCGGCCATTTTGCTCGATTCAATCAACTGGCTTTGTGCTTCTTTTAGCGCTTGAGTTCGCTCTTCTACTCGCTGTGCCAGTTCTTGGTTGACCTGTTGCAGTGACTGTTCGGCTTTTTTCCGCTTGCTGATGTCGATGATCGTTGCAAGGAAATACTGCTCGCCATGCCAAGGGAAACTGGTTAGCGAGAACAGGACAGGGAAGACGCTTCCGTCACTGCGTCTGGCAATGGTTTCGACCGTGCTGATCTCTGCGAGCTCTTTATGTTTAGGTAAGTCTTTCAGTAGCTTAAGTGTGGTGGAATTGGGATTGCCTGCATCGAATAACTCCCAAGCAAAAGCGTGTCGATTGACGCTTTCTGGTAAACAGAACAAACGCTTCGCCATTGGGTTGAGATCGAACAGTTGACCTTGTTCATCAATCAATAGCAAACCAACGTGGGTCTTATTGATCATCTGTTTCAAGCGGCGTTGGGACTCTTCCAACAGGGCTTGAATTCGTTGTTGGTTGATGTGCTTTTGGCGACGTTGTAGACCAATGATGACGAGTAATACAACCAATAAGAGCAACACAGCGACGCTCCAACCAATCACGTTGATGGTTTGTTGAATCGGCTTAGAAGGGGTGAGGTAGCTTACGTACCAATTCAAATCATCCAATTTAACGGTGTGCGCAAAATAGCGTTGCTGGTTGAGCGTCCACACACTGATATTGGTGTTGTCGTATAAGCGTTGCGTTTCTAACTGAACGGTGTTGCTCGGTTCGTTAAACCAGTCAGCGTTATAAAGCGCGCTACTCGATAGGAAAAAGCGTTGTTGACGATTCTGCAACGTGATGATGTCTTGGCTAGTAATGGTCTGTTCGGTCAACAAGCTAAGGTTGATTTGCACCACCACAATGCCAGCGATATCCAGACCATCGTAGATAGGGGCTGCAAGATAATACAATGGGCTCGAACCTTTGGTTTTGTTCACCAAGGAAACACCGCCGCCTTGGTTGTGAATTTGTTCCACAATGGCTTTTCGGTCAGACAGGCTAAAGCGCTCTTCGATTAAACTCGAGACCAATACTTCGCCAGAGTTAGACAGGATTAGCCAACCTTCCGTATTGGCGGCTTTATCTAGCTGAGTCAGTTGGGTTTGCAATGGCTCGTAATAAGTCAGATTCCCTTTCACAAACGCGATGGTTTCTGGGTTATTGGTTACGAGGTAAGGTAAGTGGTAGAAGCGTTTGAGTGCACGGCGAACTTCACCAATATAGTCGAGTAGTTTTTGTTGAGCTTCGGTTTGAGTTTGTACACTCAACCACTGACGGGCAACCTCTCTGCTGGCGCTATAACAAGACAACATCAGCACTGCTGCAATTACGACCACAAGCCACGTTTTGCCATTCCTTTTGCGCTGCATACTGACTCCGTTCAGCTAGTGCGTTCTCACCGAGAGTCATTAAAGAGTGCGCCTAACTGGTTGGATGTTAAAGACTTGTAAGCAAGAAGTGAGATCTAGCTCCTTTTCTCCTCAGTGGTTTTTGCTACCGTTAATAAAGATCGATTTCTTTCCCACCCCATAAAGCAGGCAGTAACTCATGGCTTTTGACGACATCCCTAAAATTGCACTTATCGAAGACGATGACATTGTTCGTCAGGCTACCAGCCAATGGCTGCAACTGGCGGGGTTCGATGTGACCTCATTCAGTTTAGGCGAAGAGGGCAAAGCGGCCATTCTGAGCCAAGAATTTGATGCGATTGTCAGTGACGTTCGCCTGCCAGACACCGATGGTTTGTCGATACTAGAAAGCCTGATTGCCAATCACGTCCCAACGCCAGTTATCTTGATCACCGGACATGGTGACGTCGATATGGCAGTAGGGGCGTTACAAAACGGTGCGTTCGATTTTATTGAGAAACCTTTCCAACCTGAGCGTTTATCCCAACGAGTAACCGAAGCGGTCGAGAGCTATCGCGCACAAACGTCTACTCAAGATCGCCAAGAGTACCTATCTAGCGTTAGCGGCTTAGAAGAGGTGTTGATTGGGCGAAGCCGAGTGATGCAACAGCTTAGAGAACAAGTAGCCAAGTTAGCACGCATTGATACTAACGTGATCATTTACGGCGAAACAGGTTGTGGTAAAGAGCTGGTGGCGACCAGTTTGCATAATGAAAGCCAACGCAGATCCTATCATTTTGTGCCAATCAACTGTGGCGCTATTCCTGAGAACCTGTTTGAAAGTGAGCTGTTTGGGCATGAAGCAGGGGCATTTACCGGAGCGGGTAAAAAGCGCATTGGTAAGTTGGAATACGCGGATAAAGGCACTTTATTCTTTGATGAAATCGAGAGTATGCCGCTGTCCATGCAGGTGAAAGTGTTGCGTTCATTACAGGAACATACGGTAGAGCGCGTTGGGGGCAACCAACAGATCTCAGTTGATTTGAGAGTGATCGCCGCCGCGAAAGAAGATCTCAATGATCATGACGAGTTTCGTCAGGATTTGTACTATCGTCTTAATGTGGCGCAGATCTATTTGCCACCGCTACGTGAGCGAGAAGAAGATGCGTTGATCTTGTTCGAACACTTTGCTCTGAAAAGTAATCCTGAGAGTCGTCTGCTGAGTGAAGCCGATAGAAAGGCCATTCTTGCTTACTCTTGGCCCGGTAACGTACGTGAGCTTAGGAATGTAGCGATGCGTTTTGCATTGGATGAAACCGTCTCTGTGATGGAAATTCTCTCCAGTCGACCATCCTCAACAACCGAAGAGACGCATGCGGGCGTGCCGTTGGCGATTCAGCTACATAACTTTGAACGTAAGGTGCTACATGATTCTTTAGTCAGGCATCATGGACGCATCAATGAGGTGATGCAGGAGTTGGATTTACCACGTCGAACCCTTAACCAAAAGATGCAGAAGTTTGGTTTGAATCGCTCCGACTATACTTAGTGCGATTTCTAGCTAATTCGAAATTACTGGCATAACAAACACGTTATGCGCTTTTGGCTGGAGCTGGGACAAACTTATAATTTAGGTCTTTACCTTCTCCAAACAAGGTAACGAGGTTCCTTCCAGTATGTTTAGAGCTATATAGCGCTTCGTCTGCTTCAGCAAGCGCCTCTTGAAGTGATTGCCCCTCAGATAACTGACTGATACCAAAGCTCATGGTCACTTCAGTTTTAAATGATTGCAAAGCGGTTTCAGTTTCGACCGCAAGGCGAATTTGCTCTGCGACAATTTTGGCTTGCTGTGCTTTTTCGAGCAAAACAATCATGAACTCGTCACCACCAAATCGCACAATGCAGGCGGACTCAGGAAGATGCTTTTTAAAAATAGTGGAGATCGTTGCCATGACGGAGTCGCCAACCGTGTGACCATAGTGATCATTAATCGCTTTGAACTTGTCGACATCAGTCATAATAATGCTGATTGCTTGGCTTTTTTTATGTGCTTTACTAACCAAGTTTGGAACGATTTCTTCCATGGCTCGACGATTATATAGCCCTGTGAGTGCATCTAAATGAGAGAGATCATTAATGGATTGCACCAAGCGTCCGTTAATTAACCACAGCATACTAAAGCTCAAAGCAACGATCAGGCAGATGCTAAATAAGAACGTCAGCTGATGGATAAGGCCTGCGACCATAAAGCTTGGTAACTCACCTGAAAAAGTACTCCAAAGCGCCCTAAATCCCATAAAAAAACTAAATCCAAAGAAAGAGTAAGCCATTGCTTTAACAGGGAGCTTTAAGTCCTTTTGGGTACCTTTAAGCATGGCGACACCACTAAAGAAGGTGACGATACAAATATACATGCTCAGATAAATAATGCGGCTTTTGATAGAAGGGTCATGGAAGGTGAAATAGTAAAATGAACCACTGAAAACAGGTGTTAACAAGGTAAGACAGTGAGCCAATTTTAAAGGGTATTGACGAAAAATGCTTACGCTATATAGCGTAAGCAAGAAGCCGACTAATATGAGAGTGTTGGCTATGACGATGGTCAGCCAGTCTGGCGCAGAGCCTCTAAAGCCAAGTAAAAAAGGGCCTAAACCAATAAACAGTAGTGATATCGAGAAGGTTTTTAAGCCTTTGACTCTACCCTGAGTGTATTGATAACAAAGCAGACTAATAGAGTAAATGCAAGAGAACAGAATAACGATAAAGTTCAGTGTTCTGATGTCTAGATACTGATTATCCATAGGCGACCCATATCAATCTTTCATTCAGGCAACTCCTTTGCCTGATATCAATAAGCGAGCTACATAGTAACGCACTTATTGAGCGATGTCTTATGTTAAACGGCTATTCATTCACCAGCTCGAATTGTTCGGTTTGGTTGGTTTTCGTCGTAAACAGCAGACCAACAATCATCATAAATACGCTAGGCACAATCCAGCTAGCAAAGTCATTGTACAGAGGCATGTAATTACCCATCCACTCATCAGTGGAACTTGGCATGTAACCTAGGATGTGCAGCGCATCAACACAACCAAACGTTAGAGCAGTGAATGCGGTTGCTACCACCATGATTTGCGACATCTTGTTGCGCACTGGTGCCATGATCATCAACGCAATCGCGACTGGGTGAAGCGCCACAACCGCTGGCAATGTGATAGCCAATAGTTGCTCTAGACCTACGTTGGCGATCAAACCAGCCAATACCATGGTCGTGATAACGCAGCCTTTGTAGTTCACTTTGCTGAAAGTGTTGTCGTAGAACTCACTGCCTGCGGTGGTTACGCCGATAGCAGTAGTCAAACACGCCAATACCATCACGGCACCTAGTAGTAGTGAACCAAACGCGCCGAAGTGGCTGAAGGTGAATGCCGTTAAAATGTCGCCACCATTGCTGAACTCAGAACCCAAGTATGAGCTTGTCGAGCCAATGTAAGCCAATGAGATGTAAACAAACGCCATGGCAACCGCGTACATCAAAGCTGCGATTAGCGTGTATTTTGCGGTGGCTTTCGGGCAATCCACACCCATGCTGCGAATCGCGCGGAAGATAATCCAACCAAAACCGATAGAACCTAATGCATCCATGGTCATGTAACCTTGGGTTAAGCCTTCAGCAAATGCACCAGATAGGTATGGTCCCGTTGCGGCAGTTAGCTCACCTGCAGGAGAAACCAAAGCCGTCACAGACATGATGATCAAGATTGCCATCAAGGCAGGCGTTAAGATCTTGCCTAGGTTGTCGACCAATTTACCCGGATATAGGGCAAATAGAATGGTGATAGCACAGAAGGCAATAGTGAAAGGCACCAAAGCTGCATCACCAAACATTGGCGCAAAGCTAAATTGGTAAGCCACGGTAATTGCACGTGGGATCACGAACGCAGGGCCAATCACGATAAACACCATCACCCAAAAACTGGTCGCCAAAGGTTTAGGTAGGGCAGCGGTTAATTTGTCTGAACCGTTTACGATAGCCACCATCACCAGTGCCATCGCAGGCAGACCTACACCCGTCAAGAGGAAGCCAGACATCCCGCTCAGAAAGTTTTCACCTGCTTGGTAACCCAAAAATGGAGGGAAGATCAGGTTACCCGCGCCTAAGTACATGGCGAAAGTCATGAAGCCCAAAGCGGCGATATTGCGTGCGCTTAACATTGTTATTCCTCTTATGTTTCGCTTGGAAGAAACTGAAAGGAATGGGAGGAGTATGTGGTGTTCCCGTCAGCTTCTTCTCAAGCTGACAGAAAGTTTAGATATAGCCTGTCAGCTCTGAATCAGTTTCAGAGAGAGCAGGAGGATCGCAGCAGCAACGCCAGATGGGCGTTTTAAAGCGAATTGTAATTGCGCAGTTGCTGACATGGGTGATCCTTAAAGACGAAAAAATACCAAGGAATACGTTTGCCTTGGCGTGTTGTTACACTAACGAACATAGGGCCATTGGCACAACCCCGAAGTAGAAAATAAGTTGATACGGTCAATGTTTATTTCTGAACTGGTGGATCGAGCTGCTTTTTAAATTCAAAATTAGAATAAATGACTTTTCATTTTTGTAACATGGCTTTCTTTGCTGTATTTTTGTGCTATTTGTAGTCGTTTAGGCTATAAACCTCAGCTGATAAATTGAGCAGTTTAGAATGATGCGCTTTTTCTTCTTATTGTTAAGACGCTCATTAGTTGCAATTCAATCCAAAATTGCATCGGCAAAATATTGCTTATTAGTGAATCGTGCATTTATTTTGTCTTGATCACATTTTATTAACCTTTTGCGATCTAGGCGTGCAACCTTCTCCTCTTCAATGAGCAAGATCTTGCTCATTACTTTGCTATCAAATCAGCATGATTTTGCTCATTTTTGATGTCTTTCAGCTCTTAGTTCAATAAATACAAAGGGTTAAAAGTTGGCATTTCAATTGCTCTAGGGAATGTGTTGTTAATAAAGGTTTAACATGATGTAAATCCCCAATCGTGAAACGACTACACGGAGAGTAATAATGAAAATGAATAAGCTGGTAAAAGCTTTGGCTGTCGCTGTGACTTCTTTTGGTATTGCTGCTAACGCTGCGGCAGAAGATCGTAGCTATATTCTTGCAACGGCATCGACAGGTGGTACTTACTACCCTGTGGGCGTAGCGTTGGCGACGTTAAGCAAAGTGAAGTTGGCACCAAAGCACCACTTCTCCCTTTCTGCAATCAGCTCTGCGGGCTCTGGTGAAAACGTTAAACTGCTGAATGAAAACGAAGCACAGTTCGCGATTCTACAAGGTCTTTACGGTGCGTGGGCTTGGTCTGGTGAAGGTCCTTATGAGAAGAGCGGTCGCCAAGAACAACTGCGCTCAGTCTCTATGCTTTGGCAAAACGTTGAGCACTTTATTGTTCGCTCTGACCTAGCAAAAACGGGCACAGTGACTGATCTGAACAACCTAGATGGCAAGAAGTTCTCTATCGGTAAGAAGAACTCAGGAACTGAGAACTCTGGTCGCCAAATCATGAAAGGTCTGAAGGTCGACCCTGATAAATTCAATCTTGCTTACATGGGTTACGGCGGCAGTGCGAGCGCACTTCAAAACGGCACCATTGACGGCATGAACACGCCTGCGGGTGTACCTGTTGGTGCGGTCACTCAAGCTTTTGCTGCGTTGGGTAAAGACATTTCGATTCTTTCGTTTACTGACGAACAAATCAAAGAGGCGAACGGCAATTACAACCTATGGACGAAGTACGAGATCCCAGCGAACACGTACCCGGGTCTAGATAAGCCGATCACCACCATTGCACAGCCTAACTTCTTGGCAGTTCGTGAAGATATCTCGGAAGAAGACGTTTACCAGCTAACCAAAGCGATCTACGAGAACCTGCCTTTCCTACAAGGCATCCACAAAGCAACAAAAGCAATGGCGATTGAGAAAGCGATCGCTGGCTTGCCAGTGCCTCTTCACCCAGGTGCGGTGCGTTACTACAAAGAAATGGGCATCGAAATCCCATCAGACCTAATGGCGAAATAACGCCAACTTCGCCCCGAGTTTCGGCTCGGGGCATTTTATCCCTACCGATTTCTAAGATGGAAAAAGCCGCCAGAGCTTGGAGTATGAGATGAGCGACTCAATAGAAAAGGAATTGCAGAAGTTTGAGCTGCCCACGCGCACTGATTTTCCGTGGGTAACCACCACAATCACAGTGTTTGGCGTGGTGTTGTCTGCTTTGCACATTTGGTTTAATACCTTATCGACGTTACCAGAGTTATGGATTTCCGCGACCCACTTTGCTGGCTTTGCGGTGATTTGTGCGCTTTGGTATCCGGCTCATATCTCTCTCAAGCAGAGTAAGATTGCACTCGGCATCGATGTGTTGATTGCCATGGGCGCGGTCGCGTGTTTGCTCTACATTCCCTATGCCGAAGATGCGCTATATGAACGCGGTGTGAAGTTCGTGACCAGCGATTGGGTCTTCGCCATCATGGCAATTTTGATTGTTATCGAACTGATTCGACGCACCATGGGCTGGTTTATTCCAGTGTTGATTGTGGTGTGTTTAAGCTACGTTGTGCTTTGGGGTAAGTGGGCGACAGGTATTTTCCACTTCCCGGGTTTGAGCATGGAAACCTTGCTCTACCGCAGCTTCTATTCTTCTGAGGGCATGTTTGGCTCTATCTCACGCATCAGTTGGACTTTCGTATTCATGTTCATTCTGTTCGGTGCGTTTCTTGTTCGCTCTGGTGTCGGTGATTACATCATCAATGTGGCACGTGCTGCGGCTGGCAAAATCATTGGTGGTCCCGGTTTTATCGCAGTGATTGGCTCCGGTTTGATGGGCTCAGTATCTGGCTCAAGTGTGGCAAATACGGTTTCCACCGGTGTTATCAGTATTCCTTTGATGCAAAAAGCAGGTTTCCCTTCACGCTTTGCGGCGGGGGTTGAAGCTGCGGCGTCGACAGGTGGTCAGTTGATGCCACCAGTGATGGGCGCGGGTGCTTTCATCATGGCGTCTTACACGCAAATTCCTTATGTTGATATTATTGCCGTTTCTTTCATTCCTGCTCTTATCTATTTCTTGTCTGTGGCGTTCTTTGTGCGTATCGAAGCCAAACGCAGCGGCGTGCAAAAAATCACGACCAGCGATGAGTCTCTACTGAAAGTGTTGATCAGCGGTTGGCACAATCTTATCCCGCTGGCGGTGTTGGTTACTTTGTTGGTTCAAGGCTTTACGCCAACTTACGCTGCGGGCTTGTCGATCATTTCTGTGGTGGTGGCTTCTTGGTTCTCGAAAGATCATAAGATGGGACCAAAAGCGATCATCGAAGCGCTATCACAAGGTGCGAAAAATATGGCGACAACCGCCGTATTGCTGGTGGGTATTGGTTTGGTGATCAACGTGATCAGCACCACGGGCATCGGCAACACGTTCTCATTGATGATCGACGGTTGGGCGAATGGCGACTTGTTCATCATGATCGTTCTGATTGCGCTTGCTTCTCTTGTTTTGGGGATGGGTTTACCCGTGACAGCGGCGTATATTGTATTGGGCACACTGTCTGCCCCTGCGCTTTACAAGTTGATTGCGGAAAACCAACTGCTTGAATTGATGGTGTCAGGTCAATTGCCTGAACAAGCAAAAGCGATCTTCATGTTGGCGGCGCCAGAAAAGCTGGAACTGCTTAATGCACCAATGGCGTTGGAAACCGCGAAAGAAATGGTGGCGCTAGTGCCTGCGGACTTTATGGAAACCCTACTAGAGCAAAGTTTGGGTATGGAAGCGGTAGGTTTGGCATTGCTGGCTGCTCACCTCATCATCTTCTGGTTATCGCAAGACAGTAACGTTACACCCCCAGTGTGTTTGACCGCCTTTGCTGCGGCAACCATCGCAAAAACACCGCCAATGCGCACCGGTTTGATGGCGTGGAAAATCGCCAAAGGTTTGTATCTTGTCCCGCTGTTGATTGCTTACACAGGCTTAGTCAGTTGGGATGTGACGTCGGTAATTACCGTGGGCTTCTTTGCCATCATCGGTACCTATGCATTGATTGGTGCGATTGAAGGCTACTTGGAAGGTCCTCTAAACATTCTGACGCGTCTCTTGTTGGTAGTGGTAGGTACTTTGCTGGTTTGGCACGACATCCCAATGTTGGTTCGTGTGGCAAGCTGCGCGGTATTTGTCGCGGTGTTCATTTACAGTGGTCGCAAGTTCAAATTGCAACAATCTCAACTATCGGTTTTATAAGAGGTCGTATGAAATCAGTCTATGACTACATCATTGTTGGTGGCGGTATCGTTGGTGTGTCGACAGCATGGCAACTACAGCAACGTCATCCAGACAAATCCATTTTATTGGTTGAGAAAGAGTCCGGTTTTGCCCAGCATCAAACCGGACACAATAGCGGCGTGATTCATGCCGGGGTGTACTACGCGCCGGGCAGCTTAAAGGCGGACTTTTGTAAGCGCGGGGTAGAGCGAACCATTTCTTTCTGCGCCGAGCACGATATTCCGGTGGAGAACTGTGGCAAGTTACTGGTTGCGACCAATGAGCAAGAAGTCGAGCGCATGAATGCCCTCTATGAGCGCTGCCATGTCAACGGCATCGACGTAAAGCTACTCGATGAAGTCCAACTTAAACTGGCTGAACCAAACATCACGGGATTGGGCGCGATTTATGTCAAAACCACCAGTATTGTGGACTATCGTTTGGTCACTGAGCAGATGGCGGAAGAGTTCAAAAAGCTTGGCGGTCAAATCAGTCTGCGAACCAAAGTGGTGGCTGCCGAAGAGAAGGATGAAGAAGTTCAACTGACCTGCATTTCAGACGGGCAAACCATGCAACTTAATACCAAGTTCTTGGTTACTTGCAGCGGCTTGATGGCGGATCGCATGACTAAGATGATGGGTATTCCAACTGACTTTCAGATCATCCCTTATCGTGGTGAATACTACCGCTTAGATAGCAAACACGACCGAGTGGTGAATCATCTTATTTATCCAATTCCCGACCCTGATTTGCCATTCTTGGGCGTCCACCTGACTCGCATGATTGATGGCAGTGTGACCGTAGGTCCAAATGCGGTGCAAGGCTGGAAGCGAGAAGGGTACGACAAGGTTAACTTCAGCTTGCAAGATACCATGCAAATGCTGAGCTTCTCCGGTTTCTGGAAGGTAACACAAAAGCATCTAAAAACCGGATTGGATGAGTTCAAGAACTCGTGGTGGAAGCCGGGCTATCTCAAACTGGTCAATAAGTACTGCCCAAGCATCAAGGTCGAAGACCTCAAACCATATCCTGCGGGTATTCGCGCGCAAGCGGTGTTATCCGACGGAACCTTGGTTCATGACTTTTTGTTTGCAGAGAGCGCAAGAAGCCTGCACGTTTGCAACGCCCCCTCTCCAGCAGCGACATCTGCAATGCCGATTGGGGAGTACATTTGCGATAAGGTGAATGAGAAGATAGAGGCGAAAACCGAGACGGTTTAACAGTAGAAAGCCAAACCAAAAGTACACCAGAGATGACTCTATTTGTTGAGTAATTAGTGTCGGGTGTGCCGGAAGTTTGGCTTTTACTTTGGTGATTGGATAATTTCCTTCTTATGATATTTGGATTTATTAGGAGAGGGATGGATGAAATTAGGTTTAGCCCATTACAACGTAGGTGTTGTTAAGCATGATCCTGCATGTCGACAGGATTTTGCACGCAGCCGATCTGAACTGGCGTTAGTGACGGAGATGATGTCAACTCAAATCGAGCATATTGGCAGTACTGCCATTTTGGATATGCCTGCCAAACCTATTATCGATATGGTACTAGGTATTGCGCACTTTCCTCATGTTTCTCTAAAACTTTCTTTGATGGAACAAGCTGAAATTACCATCGAAAAATATACGGATGCTAAGGCAAACTTCGTACGTAAAGTCATAGATGAGTTGAAGACAAAATGAAGAAACGGCTTGGATTCATTTTACTTTGTAGTGCATTTCATTCTTTTGCGTATCAACTGCATGAGCGCGACGAGAGCTATGTATTAATTGGTCATGAGCTCGGTGCTGGCTATATCGTTTATGTACCAGGCTCTATGGAAGCAGAAATTACCAATGTGTTTAAATTTGATTGTGAAGGCAGTCGTGTTGAAGCTGTGAAAATTGGTAGCGAGATTAATAACGCTGCGACATATGGCGAGCATCTCCAATACTATTTCTTTCTCGTGAGAGATCATCAGTTTCACGTTCCTCTAAGAATTATTGAATCTTTTAAAACGGTTGATAAAAAGTCAAAAGAGGTTCTATCAGAACATTTACCTTTCACAAAAAATGATGACCTTGGGTTAGCTTGTGATTTAGTTAGGCCTCAGGTTGAAAGCTATTACTTTTCCCAAGCTTTTGAAGCGATACCTAAACATACCAACAATAAAGGCGACTGAATCAGTCGACTTTATTGTGTCGGCTGTAGAGTCGTAGTGTCTATTGCTATTTAGGGCAGAGTTCGCCTTTCTTTGCGTGTCTTTCGATCATGTAATCGCCTCGGGCACTGTGCAATACAATTGCATTCCAGACTTGACCATCTTGCAACTCGAACTCAAACGCATAATGGGTGCCGCCGACCATTTTCGTTCTCACCTCATGAATTGCTTTCAATTTATCATCGGCATTCATTTGATAAAGCACCATGTTGAGTGAGCGTCTGGCGTCAGGAGTTGCTTCAGCAAGTTGCCAATGGCCCTTCTCGTCTGTTGCGGAGCAAATAGACCGCATTTTACTTTTCATGGCGGATGACATCTGCTTGTCTACGGCCAATGCATTTGGTGAAAACAGTGGAACCGTCAAAGGAATCAAAGTTACCAGAAACCGCTTTAAGGTCATAAAAACACTCCGTTGTTTTACTCTTGCTTGAGTATAGACCTCAATGGCTTCAGATGTGGTGCAGTCGACTCTGGGCCTACAATATCGCAGTTCGTATCAACGAACTGATGATAAACAAGGCGACCACGCTTGCCAGCCAAATGCCAATGAACCACAAAATGGGCTTTAGTTTCATCAGTGATATCCTTCTCCACGTTTCATCTTGCCGCGGAACACCCAGTACGAATAAGCCGTGTAGGCTATGATCAGAGGAAGTAATACCACCGCACCGGCAAGTAAAAATGCCAAACTTTTGTCTGGCGCGGCGACGTCTTGATAAGTGAGTGCGAATGGGACCAAGTAAGGGAATGTACTGACACCGAAACCCATCGCGGACACAAGAAACAGGCCGATCGCAAGAACGTAGGCTCGGACGGCTTTGTGGTCGAGTAAGGCTTTGAATAACGGCCAAATAAGTGTCGCTGCAATAATTGGTAAAATGAAAAACAGTAGCGAGTTTGGTAATGAGAACCAACGTTCAAATACGATATTTTGGCTCAATGGCAGCCACAAACTGGCGATGAATATACAGGCTACCATCGCTAGCCCCCATCGTCGCGCGACCACGTAATAGCGCCCCATCAGCTCTTCTGGAAGCTTGATTAATAACCAGCATGAACCGAGCAGAATATAAGCACAAACAAGCGCCAGGCCACAAAATACGCTAAATGGCGAAAGCCAATCAAACCATCCACCTGCGTATGCTCGTTCACTAACCTCTATACCTTGGAGCAGGGTTCCGAGCATAATGCCTTGCATCAATGCCGCGGTGAGTGAACCAATGAAAAAAGCGCTATCCCATAAAAACTTTCCGCGTTGTGTTCGGAAGCGATACTCAAAAGAAACCCCGCGCAGAATTAACCCGAGCAGCATTAAAATCAGGGGAGCATAGAGTGCTGGCATAATGACCGCGTAGGCGAGGGGGAACACGGCAAAAAGCCCACCTCCGCCAAGAACTAGCCAAGTTTCATTCCCATCCCAAACAGGAGCGATGCTGTTCATCATCATGTCGCGCTCTTCATCGTCATTAGCGCTGAGAAATAGGATACCAATACCGAGATCAAAGCCATCTAACACGACATAAATCAGAACAGCGAGCCCAATCAAAGCGTACCAAATTAATGCGTAATCCATGAGTAAGCTCCTAGGTTAGATGGTTAGAATGTGTGATGGCATCGGTTTTCGTGCCATCAGGAAGTCGGCTATCTAGACCTTCTTCATATCGAGTTGGAGACTTGCGCATCAAACGTAGGAGATAGAAGAAGCCAGCTCCAAAAACCACAAAGTAAACCACGATGAACGCCGTCAGGGAGACGCTCACCGCGGCGGCATCAATAGGCGATGCCGAATTGGCTGTGGTTAAAAGACCGTATACGGTGTAAGGCTGTCGACCGACTTCGGTAGTTATCCAGCCTGCTAAAACTGCAATGAACCCCGCTGGGGCAAACAGCACACAAATACGTTGAAGTGCCCTCGAATCAAAAAGTTTGCGACGTTTTCTTAGCCAAAGGCTCCACAAACCAATAACAAGCATGCCAAAACCAAGCGCGACCATTACTCGGAAAGACCAGAAAACGATAGAGACAGGAGGGTGCTCCTCCTCTGGAAAAGCATCTAATCCCTTCACTTCACCGTTGAGGTCATGAGTTAAAATCAAACTACCGAGTTTGGGGATTTCCAGTGCGTATTCCATGCGTTTTTCTTCATCGTTAGGGATACCGAAGAGGATCAATGGCGCGCCTTGGTGAGACTCATAGTGCCCTTCCATCGCGGCGACTTTGGCGGGTTGATGTTCAAGGGTGTTTAATCCATGCATGTCTCCAGCAACGATTTGAATTGGTGTCACGATGGCAGCCATCCACATTGCCATCGAGAACATAATTCTGGCTAGAGGGTTATGGTTTGCTTTTAGCAAGTGATAAGCGGCAACGCCGGCTACAACAAAGGCAGTAGTAAGGTAAGCGGCGAGCAACATATGAACGAGCCGGTAAGGGAAGGAAGGGTTGAAGACAATCGCCCACCAGTCTTCTGGGATAAACTGTCCGGCTTCGTTGATACTATAGCCCGCTGGTGTTTGCATCCAACTATTAACCGAAAGTATCCAAAACGCAGACAAAAACGTCCCGAATGCAACAATACAAGTCGCGGCGAAGTGAAGCTTCTTACCTACCTTATCCATACCGAAAAGCATCACGCCTAAAAACCCAGCTTCGAGGAAAAACGCAGTAAAAACTTCATAACCCATTAGCGGGCCTAGGATTGGGCCTGTTTTGTCGGCAAACACGCTCCAGTTAGTACCGAATTGATAGCTCAACACGATGCCACTCACCACACCCATACCAAAACTGATGGCAAAGATTTTGAGCCAGTACTTATAGATTTGCATGTACTGTTTGTTGCCCGTTTTTAAGTACAAGCCCTCTAATACAGCGAGATAACTTGCCAAACCAATCGTAAACGCTGGAAAAATAATGTGGAAAGAGACAGTAAAGGCAAATTGGAATCTAGCTAGGTCAATGGCGAGTGTGTCCATGAGCGGTCCCTTTTTCGTTGGATAAACTGTTCGCCGGATTTAAAGAGGAGACAGAAGAGTGGCGAACAAGGTGAAATACGAAGAAGGAAGACGAAGAGATTAAAAAACGATCGCTTTTTACACATGTGCGTACCATCTTTTAGATAAAGGAGGAGCGTTATGAGCCTTAAACATTACTTTGAGAAAGCGACACCTAAGTTTGGTCCAGGTGGGAAGTATCACAAGTTCTACCCACTTTTCGAAGCTGTCGAAACCATTTTTTACACGCCTGGTAAGGTAAACCAGGGCATGACTCACGTTCGAGATAGCATCGATTTAAAACGTATTATGATCATGGTGTGGTTGGCGGTCTTCCCTGCCATGTTCTGGGGTATGTACAACATAGGCCAGCAAGCGAGTGATGCCTTGTTGTATGGAATGGATCAAGCCTCAGCTCAGCAAGCGCTTGTTTCTTCATGGCAACTGAGTTGGGTATGGGGCTCGTTAGATGCGGTTTCACAAGCGGGGTGGGGAAGTAAAATGTGGCTTGGTGCTACTTACTTTCTCCCGGTTTATGCGACGGTGTTTATCGTTGGTGGTTTCTGGGAAGTTCTGTTTGCTATTGTGCGAAAGCATGAGGTAAATGAAGGTTTTTTTGTCAGCTCTATACTCTTTGCGCTGATTCTTCCTCCGACAATTCCACTATGGCAAGCGGCTTTAGGTATCACTTTCGGTATTGTTGTGGCGAAGGAGATTTTCGGTGGTACTGGACGAAACTTCCTAAATCCAGCTTTAGCAGGGCGAGCGTTCTTATACTTTGCCTATCCTGCCAACATGTCCGGTGGTGCTGTGTGGGTCGCGGCTGATGGTTACTCTGGCGCTACTCCACTTAGTCAATGGTATGAAGGCGGGCAAAGTGCTTTGATAAATAATATGACAGGACAAACAATTTCATGGGGAGATGCTTTTGTTGGTAATTTACCAGGCTCGATGGGTGAAGTCTCCACGTTGTTGATCGCACTAACAGGCTTGGTTCTCATCTTTATGAAGATTGCATCGTGGAGAATTGTTGCGGGCGTGTTGGTCGGTTTAATCGGAGCTTCACTACTATTGAATGCGATCGGTTCAGACTCTAACCCCATGTTCTCCATGCCGTTCTACTGGCACTTCGTGATTGGTGGGGTTGCGTTTGGTACCTTCTTTATGGCGACAGACCCTGTCTCGGCAGCTTTTACCAATAACGGGAAATGGGCATACGGACTATTAATCGGCGTGATGACGATTTTTATCCGAGTGCTGAACCCGGCTTATCCAGAAGGCATCATGTTAGCGATTCTATTTGCTAACTTATTCGCGCCACTTTTCGATTACCTAGTCAAAGAAAGTAATATCAAACGCAGAATGAAAAGGGCGAGACCTTCTTAAAATGAGGGTGACCTCACTGAAAATTGATTGAAAACTGCACTATATTGAAAAGGTCAGAGACATGGGGTTTCTGACTTTTTATTTTTATCAGGAGGACGAAGACGATGAGAATAAAGGATATTCTCGATAGCCGTTTGGTGCTGTCGTTCTGGTATAACCTAGACTACTGCTTGTCTCTTCTTAGTAAAATCTCTTCTCGTTGATTTCCTCAATGCAATCGCATTGAAAAGCATTCTATCTATTTGTTTTTTAGTCTTACGTGAAACTGCGTAGGGCAATGCGTATAAGGAAATTAACAATGAAACGTATTCCAGAACCTTTCCGTATCAAAATGGTTGAGCCAATCAAAATGACGACTTTGGCAGACCGTGAAGTCGCGTTAAAAGAAGCGGGCTATAATCCATTTCTTCTTCGTAGTGATGATGTTTATATCGATTTGCTGACTGACTCTGGCACTGGTGCCATGAGTGATAATCAGTGGGCTGGCATCATGATGGGGGATGAATCCTATGCGGGGAGTCGAAATTACTACAACCTGTGTGATGCAGTGGAGCACTTCTTCGGTTATAAGCTCACCGTGCCTGCACACCAAGGGCGTGGTGCCGAGCAAATTTTGTTCCCAGCTTTGATTGAGCGTATGCGTCAGGTGCGTGGTGGCGAAACGCCAGTATTTATCTCGAACTACCATTTTGATACCACAGCGGGTCACATTGAACTCAATGGCGGTAAAGCGATTAACGTGGTAACGGAAGAAGCATTCGACACCACTACGCCTTATGATTGGAAGGGCAATTTTGATATCGATAAGCTGATGGCAACAATTGAAGCGCACGGTTCGCATAACATTTGTGCAATTATCACCACGATTACTTGTAATAGCTCCGGTGGTCAGCCTGTGTCGATGGAAAACATGCGCAGTGTGTACGAGATTGCAACCAAGTACGATATTCCAGTGGTGATTGACTCGGCTCGTTACTGTGAGAACGCCTACTTTATCAAGCAGCGTGAAGCGGGTTACGAGAATAAATCGATTCTGGAAATCATCCGTGAGATGTACCAGTACGGTGATATGCTCACCATGTCAGCTAAGAAAGACCCGATGGTAAACATTGGTGGCATGTGTTGTATTCGTGATCATAAGGAGTTGTTCCAGGCGGTGCAGACGCGCTGCGTACCCATGGAAGGATTTGTGACATACGGCGGCATGGCTGGGCGTGATATGGAAGCGCTCGCTCGCGGTTTGTATGAAGCCGCGGACGAGGATTTTCTTCACTATAGAATTAGCCAAGTTCAATACTTAGGTGAGCGCTTACGTGAAGGCGGTATTCCGATTCAATACCCAACGGGTGGTCATGCGGTGTTTGTGGATGCCGCTAAGATTTTGCCACATATTCCAGCGGATCAGTTTCCTGCGCAGGTATTGTGTAATGCTTTGTACTTGGAAGCGGGTATTCGAGCAGTAGAGATAGGATCGTTGCTGCTTGGTCGAGATCCGGAAACGGGTAAACAAAAAGCGTCAGAGCTTGAGTTGATGCGTTTGACCATTCCACGTCGTGTCTACACAAACGATCATATGGATTACATTGCGGATGCGATTATCGAACTGAAAAATCGTGCACATGAGTTAAAAGGGCTCACTTTCGAGTACGAGCCACCAGTGCTGCGCCACTTTACTGCTCGATTTAAAGAGATCGATTAACTCAAGTTTAAATCTAGATAAGCAAAAGGCCGCGAGTTTCGCGGCCTTTTTCGATTCGTTTATTTCTTAGCGTTACAGTTACGCTAACTCTAATGTGATGCGAACGAACTGGTCGTCTTGATACTGCACTTCATAATTGAAGGTACCACTGGCGTAAATGCTGCCAAGGAAAAGTGAGCGTTGACTCATTGGTCCGCGGAACAGCATCGAAATAGGAGCGATTAGGGCGTTATTATCATCGAAGTGCTGATTTAAGTTCTCAGAAAGCACACACAGCAAACAGCCGTGTTGGTCGTGAGATAAGTCGACGTCTTCCGGTCGCGATAATAACACGGTAGTCCCCAGTTTCTTCTCAATCTCGTTGATCAGCAGCAAGTAGCTATCTAGATCGGGTTGAGGGTTGCTGGGTTTGTCTGCACCGACGCAGCGCTCGAGTAATACTTCCAGATTTCCGTTCTCACCTTTTGCCTGCTGAGTCAAAGACTTTAACGGCTTTTTAATCAGCTTATAGCGATTACTCTTCAGTTTTGGTTTCAGCCATTTCTGAAGTAAGTCATTACGTTCTTTAAGGGAGAGGCCATGCGAGGACGCGTGAATTTTAAAGTGCAGGTGTAATAAAGCGTGAACCGCAAGCTCACTCAGAAGTTGATTAGCATCTGTAGACTGTCTTGCCTGCTTAGAACTTTGCATTACACTCGAACAAAATTAGGGAAGAAGGATAATGGTGCCGAGAGAGGGACTCGAACCCTCACACCAAAGGCACTAGCACCTCATGCTAGCGTGTCTACCAATTTCACCATCTCGGCATCATGATGCTCTGAATACTCAGAGGCCTCGAAAGAAGCAACGCGAATTATAACCAAAATCCACCTGTTGGCGAGAGCAAAATGACGAATTTTGGCTCTTTCGAGTTTGATTGCATATTTATTGGTCACTTTTATGTTTTTTACCATCAACGCCTATCCTCATTTCCTTACTTTTACTAATGGTATGACGATAAAAGAGTGCTTTTGCCTAAATTTTGAACGCTTGAACGTTTGCGTAAATAAATGTGATGAATATCTCTTTTTGTTGGCTATACTTGCGTCCCGTTTAAGCGGGAATTAGGGTTTAGTTGTTCAGGACCCTTACCCATACAAGCCGTCACATGGAGCAGGCCAAGCAACATGCTCGCCAGCAGTGAATGACCCCACGGACCGGACCAGCTACGTTCAATTGCTTGTATAAGGTAAAAATAAGATGTCGAACTATTCGTTCTGTCTACATTCTGGATCTAAAAGTGAGTTATCACTCGCTGCGTTGTCCTTTTCTTCTGCCAATTCCTTTGGCTCTTTTTTCTTTTTCAACGTTTAGTAGGTCCAGCTCATGAGTGTTCTATTTAGTCTATTTGGTATTGTTGCACTGCTAGGTTGTGCTTTCCTACTTTCTGAGGGTCGTTCTTCCATTAATTGGAAAACTGTATCTCGCGCCTTGATGCTACAAATGGGGTTTGCTGCTTTGGTGCTCTATTTCCCGTTGGGTCAAGCGGCGCTGGCGAGTTTAAGTAATGGTGTCGCGGGGCTACTCAGCTTTGCTGATGAAGGGATTAAATTCCTCTTTGGTGACCTCGCTTCTTCTGGCTTTATCTTCGCTATCCGTGTCCTTCCTATCATCATCTTCTTCAGTGCTCTTATCTCCGCCCTTTACTATTTGGGCATTATGCAAAAAGTGATTCAATTTATTGGCGGCGCTATCCAGAAGTTCTTGGGTACGAGTAAAGCAGAGTCTTTGGTTGCAACAGGGAACATTTTCTTATCTCAAGGCGAGTCACCACTTCTTATTCGTCCATTTCTTTCTAACATGACTCGCTCTGAACTGTTTGCCGTGATGGCTGGTGGTATGGCTTCAGTGGCGGGCAGTGTGCTTGGTGGTTATGCTGGTTTGGGTGTCGACCTCAAATACTTGATCGCGGCAAGCTTTATGGCAGCACCAGGTAGTTTGATGATGGCAAAAATCATCGTTCCTGAGCGTCAAACGCCAAGCGATTACAACAATATTGAGCTAGATAAATCAGAAGAAAGTAACGTTATTGATGCGCTAGCAAGCGGTGCCATGGGCGGTATGAAAGTTGCCGTTGCTGTTGGTACCATGCTTATCGCTTTCGTGAGTGTTATCGCGATGGTGAACACGGGGCTAGAAAACTTGGGCGAGATACTTGGTTTCTCTGGCGTAACGCTACAAGCGATTTTTGGTTATTTGTTTGCACCTCTAGCGTGGTTGATTGGTGTGCCAAGCCACGAAATTCTAGCTGCGGGTTCATACATTGGTCAGAAAGTGGTGATGAATGAGTTTGTTGCGTTTATCGATTTTGTGCAGCACAAAGCGACACTGTCTGAGCATACTCAAATTATTATCACTTTTGCGTTGTGTGGTTTTGCGAACATTGGCTCAATTGCGATTCAGTTGGGTTCTATCGGCGTGATGGCACCTGAGCGCCGCAAAGATGTTGCAAGTCTAGGCCTAAAAGCGGTTGCTGCTGGTACACTCGCTAACCTGATGAGTGCGTGCTTAGCGGGCATTTTTATCTCTCTCTAATTTAGATTGAAGATACACACTAAAAACCCGCCTAAATGGCGGGTTTTGTTATTTCTAAGGCTTGGGCATTAAGCCGTAAGGTATCGATTTAAAAGCCTCTGGGTGCTCTTGATAAGTTGGCGCTTTATGTACCCCTTTCCAATCGAGCAGCATGATGGCTAGTACGTTACGGTGTTCGCCGTACTTGAGATCAAAGTTACCGTCGACCGACGGAATCATCCCTTTTTCTGCGTTGATTGCGTGACGAATGGCTTGGCGGGTTTTCTTTACGACCGGATCATGGTCCAAGCCTGCTAACAAAAACGAAATGCCGACTTCCGCAATCACGTCTTCTTTGGCGCGCAGTAGGATAGTGTCGATATTGTTGCGAAAGTAATCATAAATCCATTGGTGTTTCTTCTCGCTTACTCGCTCCTGATAATACTGTGAATCGGCAAAGATGATGTGCGTCATACCATAGAGTTTGTTCCAATACTGCTGAGCTGAAAGCATCTTATCTTTATCGTCGGGGTAGGTGTCACGGAAGGTTTGAGTGAATTCCTCGACCACATCTTGCTCTCCTAACTGACGAAGCCAGTAGACTTGGTTTGCAAGCTGAGCTGCCCATGCTTCTATCATCTCTTTGTCCGTAACGTAACGCGAGAAATCGTAGCGCCTAATAATTTTTCTCAGCGTTTTGTCTTGTTTATGCTTTAGGCCGTATTCGTTTGCTCTTGCCATTGCGCCAAGCAAATCCACACCAAGATAAAGGTACTCAGGATGGTGTTTAGTCACGGTATAGCGTCGCTGCCCTCGTTCGGTTTCTTTCTCTTGATACGTGGTCAGCCTTTGAGATGAATAGAGAATGATGTCTTCTGGTTCAACAACTTCATTAGCAAATTGGTTTAACCGGCTGGCTACTTGTGCCATGTCGGTCCAAATGGCAGCGTGATATTTCTCATCTAATGTTTGGCGGTACATGCGTAAGCCAAAATGGCCCTCTTTAAACGCCGGGAGAGTGAACAGTTCTTGTTCGTAGGTACTACGAATCAACTGCGCTGATTGAGTATTATCGAGAAGCGGTACGTCTTCCTGTGATGCCTGAGCAGCAAAGGTAAGTGAGCAAGAGAGTAAGACCGCTAAGCTAAGAGGTTTAATACGCATAAATCCATTCCCTATGAAGTCCTGAACCTAAACCTACCATCAATATTAATTGAGAATGTAAAAGCTGAGTCAATAGTTGAAAATTTGCCTAAAAGTCAGGTTGATACGTTCATCTTTGGTTTTCGCGGTTTTTGGTACGCAGTGCTTCCAGTGATGCTGAAGCTCGCCAGCCATAATCAGTAAGGAGCCATGAGAAAGCTCGTATTCAATCTCAGTTTTACAATGTAAATTTCTAAGCAAAAATCGACGTGTTTCACCTAAGTTCAAAGATGCGATAACAGGGTTTCTACCTAACTCTGGTTCATTATCTTGGTGCCAGCCCATTGAGTCTTGGCCGTGTCGATATAAGTTAGCGAGAACAGAATTAAAAGTGACATCAGCAACTGATTCACAACGCACTTTCAGCTGAGTTAACTCAGGAGTCCAAGGGTGAGGCTGCATGGTTAAGCCTGAGTAAGTATATGCTGCATCACCGTGCCACGCTTGTAAGCGAGGTTGAAGTACTGACTTGCCGAACATAGTAATGTGTTCTTGGTGCCATGGCAGTGTCTTTCGAAGTTGGTCAAAGTAATTATCCGCCTCAAGATGGTTAAGAAAATGAGGATCATAATAAAGTTCTCCTCTTTCTACTTTTTGCCATAGATCGCCGCCAAATAAATCGCCTTGTTGATGCATCATCTCACACCTAAAACATAAAAGTTGTCAATCACTGTTACCTTTCTGATTATGATTGGTTATTCTTGTGATAATAAGAATTTTAACAATAAATAAAAAATCTCGTAGTTGTATACGAGTTGTGGGGAGAAAATGCGTTATTTACCCAGAAAGCGATGCTATTTTGCATTGTTCTTCCTCACCTTTTTCGCTTTGTGTATTGGGGTTATTGAGCTGTTAAATCGAAACCAGCAAGAGCTTCACAAAGAGCGAGTTCAAGTTGAGGCCAAAGAACAACTTTCCATTCTCCGTTCCAATTTGGAAGCGGTACTTATGGCGGATATCTACAAAGCCAGTACTTTAGCGACACTCATTACTTTACTTCCTAAAAACCAAGAAGAAGAATTGAGTATCGCCGCTCACCGAATCCTAAATAAAAGTAAACATATTACAATAATCGGTATCGCGAAAAATGATGTAATTAGTCACGTATTTCCACGCCAAGGTAATGAGCGCCTAATCGGCCTTGATTACCGCGCAGTGCCACAGCAGTGGGTACAGGTGCAAAAAGCCAAGGATGTACAAGAAATTTTCATCGCAGGGCCCGTTACATTGATCCAAGGTGGCCGAGGTTTGATCGTGCGTGTGCCTGTTTTTCTTGATCCTCCAATGAATCAGGACTACTGGGGAGTGATCAGTGCGGTGATTGATTTCGATGCTCTGATGAGAGAAACCGGCGTAATTGATTTCTCGTATCGTTACCCTTTAATGATCCGTGGTTACGATAGCGGTGGCTCATTTGGTGATGCTTTCTTTGGCGCGCAAAGTGTAAATAGCATGGTATATGCAAAAGAGATGGTTCATTTTCCTTATGGTGGGTGGAGTATGGTGGTTTTCTCTGGAGGCAAAGCTGATCGCCAAATCTCTTGGCATCAGTTGCATTTAGCTAGAGTAATCGGCTATCCCATTATATTCGCACTTAGCCTCGCGCTGTTCGCCATTTATCGACTGTATACCATTGCAGATGACAGAGCTTTACACGATGAACTCACGAATTTACCAAACCGTCGCTATTTTATGAAGTTTTACAAGCAGCAGTTCGAAATAGCGAAACGTTATAAAAAGCGTTATAGCTTCGCCTTAATTAATATTGACCTAGATAGGTTTAAACACATTAACGACACCTATGGTCACGACGCAGGTGACAAAGTTTTAATCGCTACGGCTGAAAGGGTAAAAAGTTCTCTGCGTAAATCAGACATCGTGGCCAGAATGGGCGGGGATGAGTTCTTAGTTGTAGTTCATCACCCAGGAACGGAAGAAAATGTTCAGTCCCTTCTACAAAAACTTCGATTAGCGCTATGCTCGACGCCCGTCATTTACGATGAAACGCTTATCTATTTGAAAGCCAGTATTGGGTACGCGATATTTGACCCGAAAATGTCATCTCCTGAGCAAATGATGAAAATAGCCGATGAGAGAATGTATCAACAAAAGCATGGCGGATAAGCCTGAACCCAGTTTCAATAAGGGGTTAGAAGAATGGTAAAGTTGGGAGCCCGAAATCTCATCATCATTGAGGTGCAAGAATATGTGACTTCATATGTTCACAGACACTTTGCTGAGAGAGTCGTTATTAGCAGTGCATTCAGTGGCATATTTGCATAATGTTGCATTTTGCAAATGCAGTTTGCGAAATTAATGGTTAATAAAGCAACGATATGCATCTGGATCTACTAAAAAACGGCTTTTTTAAAGTTGGCACGCATCGTGCTTTACTTAGAGTGACCCTTATTAAGCCGAGGGTCACCTAGCCAACTGACGTTGTTAGTGAATACAAATTGTTCACAAGTATATACCGCCAATCACGTTTATTGTGATTGGCGTTTTTTCTTTCTAAAGCCCGATGATATTCACGTCGCTGCCCGTCTCATCAGCTTCTCCGCACTTGCTGTAACAACTAGGTTGTCTTGGACAAACCGCCCCTCTGGAGCAGATCAACCTTGCTTGGGTTTGAATCCCGCGCTCTATCCAGTTGATGTTTAATATCTTAGCGATAGTCGTTAAGTCTTTTTTGATGTGGGGAGGAATAACACTACTTCCGCCGGAAGCGACACAAAGGGACTTAAGTTCTTCCGCTATGGAAACGGCATCGCCACCTTGTGCAGAAATGGCAGGGTTAAGATCAATACCGGCACATAGCACGCGATTATTCCCCGCAGGGTCAAATACGTTGACCGATTCGCAGCAGTAGATACGTGGCTCGTCGCCAACATTTAAAATCGAAATTTGCGCTGAACTGGTATCCAAAGGCTGGGAAAGGCGTCGGAATACCGCCCAGTGCTGGCAAGGGTCGTTCACTTTGCGCATGTTGCCCCAAGGCAATGGAATACCATTTCCGCGATACACGGCTTTTAACTTGCCAGGGCCATAGGCATCAAAATAGTGCCAATGAGGGTAAGGCGAGACCACCGTCATGCGACGCATTGCAACGGAAGGAGAAACCCCCGCCTTTTTGTGAACATCAATCTCGTAACCAGAACGGTCAAGCAACTGACGAAAGGGTACTTTGGGGCAGAGTAGGGCACCGGCGAAGAAGCTAGACTCAAAATCACGCCAAGCTTGCAGGATATCTTGCGAATTGAGTTCAGAGTTCGACACAGGGCTGTCCATTTGCTCCCAATTGTTTTGATGCCCGATAGATAAAACGTTATTCATTGCATCGCTGCTATGGAGCACTCGATGGCCGATATATACCGCCAAGTCATACTTCAATCGGGTTGGATAGTCACGCATTCGTTTATTGAGATAAATAGTCCCAGGTGGCTCCATGAAAGACGTAATCAACTGTTTGGCGCTGACGCCCAGTTCATCAATCACATCTTGTGGCGCTCGATCTACCCAGCGGATATCCAATCCCATACTCTTTGCAATGTCGATCAGATCTTCCACTGACAGATTAAGTCGCTTTAAGCCCACTTCTTCCGCTGCCCGTTCTAAGTCTGGAAAATGGTTTTGATGGTTTTCTTGGTGTGCTCGAATCAAGAGATGAGCAAACTGACGCCCCGTGATACCTGTTTGGGAGAGCATTTCTGGTATCGCGATTTGAAGAATATCATTGGAGAACAGAAAGCTCGGCTCCAACGCCATGCCACTAATCCCGCCACGATTTCCTTTGTTGGGTGTGATGGCTTCTAATTCGGGTTCATCATCTAAAAACCATGCAGGATCTTTTTGAAAAACTTCCGCGATCACTTCGAGCATATCGATACTCGGTACGCGTTTTCCGCGCTCAATCATTGAAAGGTAAGAAACCGACGGAGCGTACTCTGGATTAATTCTTACACAACGGGCAGACAAATCTTCCATCGTTAAATGGTTGTTTTTTCTTAGGTTACGAATTTTCGTACCAAGAAAATGAGACTGACGAATAAGGCTTTTTGACACAGACATTTTGTAAAATTCACATTGTAAAATTTTTGTTGTGAAATTGTAGTCAATATTTCGCTAGTCTACATAATGAGCAGGCAAGGAAATTAACCATCCACTTCACAGAATTGCCTGAAACTTAAATAAAGGATTTAAGTTTTTACTCTAGGACGAGTTTTTAAGTGCGAGGATATGACGATGAATATGCTGAACTTCGATAAAAAAGAGATGCAACAACAACAACGCCCATTTATCGCTGAAGCCGTATTTGCCGTCGAAGCGGTAAGTGCTGAGCAGCAGAGTGAGAAACAAGTAAAAGCGAAGCAACTGCTTGACCGCATGTTCCCATTGGAGAACGGGTCACACCAAGACGTATCAAGTTACGTGATTGATTACCGCCATGTTTTGGCTTATTTCAAAGACGGTACACACAGCGGCCTGAAAAGCCCAAAACACTTCGTGGCGTACACTGGTGAAAAGGAAGATCCAAAGTCTATTTTGTTCAAAGATGATTCGGGCAATCATGTAGAAGTGCTGTTCGGCTGTCATAAAGGCACTGGTTGCGTGGAATTAGTGGACATTGATGATATTCAATTGGAAACTCGCACGACGTTTCATCCTGAACTAACTGGCAATGCACCAACCGCGATGCGCCATTGGATAAGTCTAATCAAAGGCGACAAAAAAGGTAAGCCGATGGCATGCAGTGAAGATAAAGAATATACCGCAAAAAATGGTGACGACTACATTCTAAGTTACTGTTACAGCGTCGATTAAGATACTCATGATTGGATACAAAACCCCCGCACTTTACAGCGCGGGGTTTTCTTTTTCATCATAAAAGTCGTTTTCGCTTAGCCAGTTTATTTAAATTGGCATCACGCGGTTACGACCGAGTTGTTTTGCTTCATAAAGCTGTTTATCGGCTTTATTGATTAAGGCTTCAGGCGTATCACCCGGCTCAAACTCTGCTACCCCAAAAGAAGCGGTAATGCTGTGAACTTGTGTGCCTGAGCGCTTATCTCTGATACGCAGTTTTTCTATCATGCGGCGTAGTGTGTCTGCATATTGGCGAGCAATTCGCAGAGATTTGTTAGGTACAATTAACGCGAATTCTTCACCACCAAAACGGTACGCACATATCCCATCTCGACAACTTTGTTGTAGCCGGCGGGCAATGGCTTTTAATACTGTATCGCCAAAAAGGTGCCCGTAATTGTCGTTAAATGATTTGAAATGATCGATATCAAGCATGATCAAGGTCATTGCCTGATTTGATGCAATAAGTGAAGAGAGATCTTTGTCAAATGCTCGGCGGTTGTATAGGTTTGACAAACCATCGAACAACGCATCTTGCTGTACTTCAGCCAGTTGGTTTTTGAGGCGAGAAATTTCTTCACTCGCGTTAGTCAATTGGCTATTCAAAAACTTTGTTGAGTGACGAATTTCGTGTGACTCTGCGACCAGTTGACGAATCACTACCATCACTTCTTCAATGCTTAGGCTATTGTCCTCAACTTTTTCCAGTTTATTAAAGCTTTTGTCTACCATCTCAGAAAAGGAGGAAGTATCTGAAATCGTATCGCTCATTGAACTGGATACTTCATGTAGCAGAACTTCTACATTGGTTCTAAGATCTTCAAGGCTGGTTTCTGCTTTGCTGGCCACATAGTTGTTGTAAAGCTGTTTATTGGTTGCTGGCGGGCAAATACCGTAGTTTTCTAACACCGTGTCTAACTCAAAGTTGAGTTCTGGAATGGTCTTGTCAACGTAGGTATACCAAAGCGCGTAGTTGGCTGGCGTGGCAGCAACATGGTTTTTGATCATCAGTGGGACCGCTTTTTTTAAATTAGCGGTTGATTTCTTAAACTCGTCGGTCATTTCTGCGATGGTACTAGCAAAATGGGATTGGGCTTAGATTAACGGATATTAACTAATGTCGCTTTAATTTTTATCACTTTTGCATGGTTTATATAGAAAATGAGTGATTAAGATCGTGATCAATACCGTTGGATTCGAATTTTATAAAATATCAGTATGAAACATGTACAGGCATTTGGTGGTATTGCGTGTTTTGAGATATATAGCAAATGGATTCCGTGTAAACGTTAGTAACCTAATGATCGTCAAACTCTCGTTTTCGTATAAAAGCAAGTAAATCAAAAGGCTTAACGTCAGGGTCTCCGTGAAAAGAACTCGTAGACGAAGAATTAATATCTGAGGGTGCGAATTGAAAAAGAAAATAGGACTTTATTGGTTCACGAACGACTTGCGATTGCACGACAACCCACTGTTGAAAAGCGCCAGTGTAGAAATGGACGAGTTAATTTGCTTGTATTGCTACCCTTCAATGACGCCTTACTTGCATCACTTTGCGCAGGAAGCCTCTTTCGGGCGCGCGAAATTGCAGTTTCTCGATTCATCGCTTAGTGAACTCAATCAATCTTTGAATCACCTTGGTCAGCGATTGTGGGCAGTTGAACTGACGCCCGATCAAGCAATCAAGTATGCTGTTAATCGCTTCGGCGTCACACATATATATGCTGACGCCTTTCCCGGTTCGGATGAGCAACAAGCGTTAGATCGCGCAGTTGAAGGCGCATCCCATGTAAAAATAAAACAGCACGCAATCCGGACCCTGTTAAGGGAAGAGCAACTGCCATTTGACTTGAGCAAACTGCCTACGACTTTCACGCAGTTTAGAAAGCAAGTTGAAGGTTTAGACATCTCTCGGCCCCACGAGAGTATACGTTCGTTACCTCCAATTCCTTTAGGTGTGAATCTTCCTTCCGTTACTGCATATTACTTTGACACAAAAGCTGCGTTTCATGGTGGAGAAAGCCGCGGGCTTGAACATTGTCGCCAGTATTTTGCTTCCACACTAGCCAGTGAATACAAACAAACACGCAATGGTTTAGATGGCATGGATTACTCCACCAAGTTCTCTCCTTGGCTAGCTCATGGGTGCGTTTCTCCGAAAACTATTTATGCCATGTTGAAACGTTATGAAGCGGAGAATGGTGCAAATGATTCAACCTACTGGATTTACTTCGAACTGCTTTGGCGTGAATACTTTTATTGGTATGCCCGTCGACACAAGCGACAGCTCTTCCGATTCGGTGGCATCCAAAATCAAGCACCACTCACCAGCTTTTACGCGCACCGTTTCCAACAATGGAAGAAAGGTGAAACGCCATTTCCTATCGTCAATGCGTGTATGCACCAACTTAATGAAACTGGTTATATGTCGAATCGTGGCAGACAGTTAGTCGCCAGTTGTTTGGTGCATGAACTTGGCCTCGATTGGCGTTATGGCGCGGCGTACTTTGAGTCACAACTGGTTGATTACGATGTGGCATCAAACTGGGGAAATTGGCAATACCTAGCGGGCGTTGGTGCTGATCCGCGTGGTTCACGACAATTCAACCTCGAAAAGAAAACCGAAATGTACGATCCGCACATGGAGTTCATCGATAGGTGGCAAGGTCGTTGTCCTGGCGCGCATTTGGATAGTGTAGACATGGTCGATTGGCCGATTGTGATGGGCAGCAGTGACAAAGCTTCGTCATCGGAGAAACCGTAATGCAATTTGAAACCGTACGATTGATCTTGGGCGATCAACTTAACAGTGAGCACTCTTGGTTTCAGCAACCGGATGAGCAAGTGCTTTACCTGATTGCGGAGCTCAAGCAAGAGAATACTTACGTCACGCATCATATTCAGAAAGTGTGTGCGTTCTTTTCCGCAATGGAACAGTTTGCGAAAGAGCGTCAGAGTGAAGGTCACCAAGTTCTGCACCTCACGTTGGATGACACACAATCCTTCGACGATCTTGAGCAAGTCTTGCAACACTACGCGAGTGAAGTTGGTGCAAGTAAGTTTGAATATCAACGCCCGGATGAATACCGTCTTCTGGAGCAGTTAGCCAAACTAAAGCTTGATGGGGTCGTGACGCGTTGTGTCGACTCGGAACATTTTTTGTTGCCGTTTGAGGAAATAGAATCGCAGTTTCCTCAAGGTAAACACATCATGATGGAGCACTTTTACCGCCGTATGCGCAAGCGCTTCGACATCTTGATGCAAGACGGAAAGCCCGTCGGCGGAAAATGGAATTACGATGCCAATAATCGTAACAAGCTCAAAGCCAAAGACATTGAACAACTGCCACAACCTTTGATGTTCAGTACTGACATCCACGGCATTATTGAGCGGCTGGCACGACATGACATCAAAACCATCGGAAATCTCGAAGGGGACTTGTTGTGGCCGATTAATCGCGCGCAAAGCCTCTCTTTACTCGCGCATTTCTGCCAAGTCTGTCTGCCGTTATTCGGACGTTTTCAAGATGCCATGACAGGCCAGCACGACGCTAAGTGGAGCTTGTATCACAGCCGAATTTCATTCTCGCTTAACAGCAAATTACTGCACCCGAGAGAAGTCATTGATGCTTCACTCAAGGCATTTCATTCCAACGCGGACATCGACATTTCTCAAGTTGAAGGGTTTATTCGCCAAATCTTAGGATGGCGAGAGTACATTCGAGGGGTCTATTGGGCGAACATGCCTCATTACCCGAAAAACAACGAATTGGGCGCAGAAAGAAAGCTGCCAGATTTCTTCTGGAATGGTGAAACTAAAATGGCCTGTATGCGCAATGCGATTGAGCAGTCCCTCGATTATGCCTACGCACACCACATCCAACGTTTGATGGTCACTGGTAACTTTTGCTTGCTAACCGAGATCGACCCAGACCAAGTGGATGAGTGGTATCTCGGTATCTATGTTGATGCGATTGAATGGGTCGAAATGCCGAACACACGTGGCATGGCATTGTTTGCGGATGGCGGCATTGTTGGCACCAAACCTTACGCGGCGAGTGGTTCTTACATCAACAAAATGAGCGACTACTGTAAGGGTTGCCATTACGACAATAAGGCGAGGAGTGGGGAAGGTTCGTGTCCGTTTAACAGCCTTTATTGGCGCTTTATGAACAAGCACGACAAGCGCCTCGCAGCCAATCCACGAATCGGGATGATTTTCCGCTCTTGGGACAACATGGAAGAACAGCAACGCCAAGCGATACTCGATACCGCAGAGCGCTACATAGAAAACGTGGAGAACTTGTGATGGAAATACTCATCGTCGGTGGCAATGGTGGAATTGGTTTGGCGATGGTTCAAGAAGCCGCAGCTCGGTTCCCTCAAGCGCACGTGCATGCCACTTATCGTAAGCAGCAACCAGATTGGCAACATCCAAATGTCGTTTGGCACAAAGTGGATGTATCGCAAGAAGGGGAGGTACAAGTGTTCAGTGAGCAGATTGAACACGTCGATTGGTTGGTGAACAGCGTCGGTATGTTGCACACCCAAGAAAAAGGCCCTGAGAAGAATCTTAGCTCGCTCGACGCAGACTTTTTTCAGCAAACCATCACGGTTAATACTTTGCCAAGTTTGCTGTTGGCGAAATACTTCACGCCCAAACTAAAACGCAGTACTGCACCTAAGTTTGCGACCATTTCGGCCAAAGTTGGCAGCATTAGCGATAATCAGTTAGGTGGTTGGTACAGCTATCGAGCATCGAAAGCCGCATTAAACATGTTCCTTAAAACCATGTCGATCGAATGGCAAAGAATGGTCAAACATGGCACGGTGCTGTCACTTCACCCTGGCACCACAGATACCGCTTTGTCGGCACCTTTTCAAACCAATGTGCCAGAGGGAAAGTTGTTCACGCCAGAGCGAGTCGCTAAGGATTTATTAGGCTTGATAGAAAAAGCAACCCCGCAAGATAGCGGGGCGTTTTGGGCTTATGATGGGACGTTATTACCTTGGTAAGAGAACGCGTACAAACGTTAATACAAATGAAATAACATACTCCAGAGAGGGTCGGAGTGACCTACGTTTTCGTTGATTTATTTCTTCGGCAACGCTCAGAACAATAAACGATTTCCTCCCAATTTCGCGCCCACTTCTTTCTCCAAGAAAATGGGCGCTGACAGACCGGACAGACTTTCATGGGAAGGTTGGATTTAAAACCTTTCATCGCGCTGAATGTTCACTCCTAATTTGGTTAAAACTACTTATCAAATAGGTACAGGTAATCGCCGTAGCCTAAACTCGCCATCTTGTTCACAGGTACAAATTTCATCGCAGCAGAGTTCATGCAATAGCGTAATCCCGTCGGCTTCGGACCATCTTTAAACACATGACCTAGGTGTGAATCACCAAACTTACTGCGGATCTCCGTTCTAGGGTAGAGTAGTTTATAATCGGTTTTCTCCACGATGTAACCCGGGTTAATTGGTCGAGTAAAGCTTGGCCAACCTGTGCCAGATTTGTATTTATCAGTAGAAGAAAATAGCGGTTCACCGGTCACAATATCAACATAAATTCCCGCTTCTTTGTTGTCCCAGTATTCATTATCAAACGGACGCTCCGTGCCTTCTTCTTGCGTCACGTAATACTGTAGCTCTGTTAAGTTTGATTTGATTTCAGACTGAGCAGGCTTACTGTACGCTTTCACTTTCGAAAGCAGCTTTTTTTCTTCAATCAACTGTCGAAGTGTTTTAGGACTTTCTTTTCGATCTTCACCAAACACTTCGTCGAGGTATTTATCGCGACCTGATGCGTAGCGGTAGTATTTGTACTTTAGGCTACTCTTCTTGTAGTAATCCTGATGGTACGACTCCGCAGGGTAAAACTTTTCAAACTCGATCAGCTCTGTTTTCAACGGCTTTGGATAGATCATCGCCTTGTCGATTTCCATCATAAACTGCTTAGCAATCTGTTTTTGCTCCGCATTATGGTAGAAGATCGCTGGACGGTATTGAGGACCACGGTCAACAAATGACCCTTTATCGTCGGTAGGGTCGATATGACGGAAGAAGTAGTCCAGTACTTGTTCGTAGTTCACGACAGCAGGATCGTACTTCACCTCAATCACTTCAATATGACCAGATTTACCAGAAGAGACTTGGCGGTAAGTCGGGTTTTCAATATGGCCACCTGAATAACCTGATACAACATCGATTACGCCGGGCAGTTGCTCTAAATCCGATTCTGTACACCAGAAACAACCGCCAGCTAGCGTTGCGATTCTTGTATTCTCTGAAGCCTTCAGTTTATCCATCGTATCGGCGGTACCTGTTTTACTCAATAGTAGAAACAAGACTGGAAGTGCGAAGGAGAAACCGGCCAATAACTTAGACATATTCTTCATAGCTACCTCATCGTTATTTTTGTAGAAAGTGTTACTTGAATAAAAAGTGTTACGTATAGAGAAAGGTAACCGAGCGAAAAAATTACAGTAATGTTGAAAATTCCGTTGCCCTTTTATGCGATAGAGCTAAAGTATCGACAAGAAACACACCGCTAGTAAGGGCAACGATGCCTTGAATAAGCGATGCTAAATGAGGTAAATCATGCAAGCTGAAGTTAAATGGATAGAAGATTTTAAATTCCTTGGGCAATCTCAGTCGGGCCACTCCGTAGTGATGGATGGCAATGGTGGTGCAACCGCACCAAGCCCAATGGAAATGGTACTAATGGCTGCTGGTGGCTGTAGCTCTGTCGATGTTGTTGATGGTTTGAAAACAGCAGGCCAAAAGGTTTCGTCAGTTAATGCCAAGCTAACCACAGAGCGTCGTGAAACCGCACCGCGTATCTTTACGCAAGTGAATATCCACTTTGAAGTGTCAGGTGACGAGCTTGACCCAGAAGTCGTAGCAAAAGTGGCGGCTGACTCGCTAGAAAAATACTGCTCGGTTTGCTTAATGTTAGGCGAAGGTGTTGAGATGACCCACAGTTGGGAAATTGTGTAAGTTGACAGACTCCACAAAATATAAAAACAGGAAAGAGAAAAGTCCGGGCTTTTCTCTTTTTTTATTTCGCAGTTCACGTACCTTGTGAAGAATCTGAAAGCAGTAATTGCAGGTTGTAGGAGTCTTCCAGTGACAGAACTAGAAAAAATGATGTCTGGCCAGGTCTTTGATGGCATGGACAAAGAAATTGACGCCATTAGAAGCCATGCTCTTCAAGCACTTAGAGCACTTAATAATAACACCGACGAAAGTCAGCGCGACGAATTGCAAAAGCAGCTATTTGGCAAGGTAGGCCGTTGTATTGTCCAGTCCCCTTTTCATTGTGAATTTGGTAAGACCATCGAAATAGGTGAAGAAACCTTTATCAACATGAACGTGGTCATGCTCGATGGTGCCAAAATTACCATCGGGAACCACGTGCTCATTGGACCGAGCGTGCAATTTTATACCGCTTCTCATTCTGTTGATTACCGCAGTCGCCGACGTTGGGAAACGTTTTGTAAACCCATCACGATTGAAGATGATGTGTGGATTGGCGGTAACTCCGTCATTAACCAAGGTGTAACAGTTGGCGCTCGTTCGGTTATTGCGGCGAACTCGGTAGTCAACCATGATGTGCCGCCAGATTGTCTATACGGAGGCACGCCAGCTAAGTTGATTCGTCGTCTCAACGAAGAAGAGTAGAGGTTAGTATGCAATAACTCTGGCGATTAGAGAGTTCAGACTGAGCTCTCTTCGTCGAGTACATCGTTATATTTTAATGTTAATTCCTCACTCAATTGCTAAAAGAACGGCACCAATTGATAAAGTCAGGGCAACGACAACAGAGTTAACAATGATAATACCCAGTAATAGAATCGACAAATAACGATACCATTTTGGTACTTCTCTAGAAATATTAGGTAATTTTCGCTTTTCACCTGAGCTAGGTTGAACGATTAAACGAACAAACATCAATGTTCGGAAAAATGCGTAAGGCCACCCTGTGAATAAAGAAAGCTCAAATTCATTAAAATATGGTTTTTTAAAATAGTTCCCAACAATCTCCTTCGGCATCAGAAAGTGCATGACACCGATAAAAATGGTTTGTAAGAAAATAATAATCACACCAGTCATTAAAGTGTAAAAAAGAAATGTGATTACTTGCTGCATATAGACTCTATTCCAGTACTAGCGACTAAGTTTGGCTTGCTTTCAATTGAATTATAAAAGCTTTTTGCCACTTTACCGGATGCATAACCTACAGCCGTTGAACCGGCAGCGAGTACAATGGCAGTCCCCCAGCCAATAGGGTTTGATACTAAAAATAGACCGACTAACGCGCTGGTACCCATTCCTACAGCTGTGCTAGTTATTGACTCAACAAAAATTTCATTCTTCTCATGTTGGTCTTGTGTATTCGCAATCTGAATGCAGGAAGCCGTCAGACCAACACCGACTAAAACATGTCCGCCCACTTTAGATGCTTGAGCTATTTTATTCAGTTTTTCGGCTTGTTTAACTATATGAGCATTCGCAGGTAACCCTCCACTTCGAGCTATGCGAATAGACTGGTGAGTCGTTTTGTTGCCAAATAACAGCTTTTCCATAGGGCCAACATTTTTCTTTAGTAGGTCTAAATGTTTTTTACGTCGACCATCATATTGTCCTTTACTTATTACTCCGTTTTTATAGTTTGCGTAAAGGTCGTTGATGTTCTCAATGAGCTTAATATTTCCTTTACTCATCAAGTTCCCTGTAGCACCCATCAAGGTACCTCCTGGAATAGTAATCATATTGGCGTTGTTTTCTAACCATGCCAACGCCCAAAACATGTCAGCATGTTGCGGTGGAACTTGATTTGAGATTGATTTTGGAGGTTGATTGTAGCTGAGAAGATTGGGAGGCAAAACTTTATGGGGAGGAGAGCTGGGCATTTGAGGCTTAGACGCTGGGTAGGTCCCTAGCTTCGCGATACTTTTAGGAGGTAACGCATTGTTACTTTGAGTTTTAAGTTGAGAGCTTGATTTGGGTAGAGCTGATAACCAAATGATATCGCCAGCTCTAATGCGGTTAGGATCTGAAATATGCTTGTTTAATGTCATTATATGAGTCAGTACCATCTGATAGTCCTTGCTACCATATGGAGCACCATACATGTTTAATATAATTGATGATAAGTTATCATGAGTTTTTATTTTATACTCAAATAATCCCGACACAGAGCACCTCTAGCTAATAATTTATTTGTATAGATATTAACAAGAAACTATATTTAAAAATTTTATTTTTTTTGCATTCTAGACTTTCATTTTAAAAAGCCATAAATTAGCTGATGTATTTATTATTTGTGTGAAATTATTAATTTTATTTACATTTAAAGTGTGACATTAGACTTAATTGGATAGGTAAAGGTCATACATGATTTGCTAATGATAAAAAACCTGCGATAAAAAATACAAGTGCTAACATTGTAGAGTTTATGATAATTACCCATATTAAAATGAAGGATAATAGACGGTACCACCTAGGCACCTCTTGGGATACATCGGGTAACTTTCGTTTTTTACCTGAGTTAGGTTGAACGATTAAACGAACAAACATCAATGTTCGGAAAAATGCGTAAGGCCAACCTGTAAATAGAGCTAGTTCGAAAGTGTTAAAATAAGGTTCTTTAAAGTAGCTATTGACAATGTCTTTTGGCATTAAAAGGTGCATGATACCTATAAAGAATGTTTGAAAAAAAATAACTAATACACCAGAGAACATTAGGTATCCAATAATGTTCCAGATCAATTGCATATTGCACCTATCCTTATAATAAACCGATGCTTTTTCAAAGGTTTTATCCTAATTTTTATCATGAAGAAATAAAGAGACTAACAGATAACGTATATCTTAGCTATGAATGTAAGGCCGTTTTGAAGGAGTGTCGAGAACGAAAATAAGAACTATTTTATTGGTTTTTATGTAAATATAGTTGGTCGTGTATAAAATTGATAACGTGTAATGGCGAGATGTAAGCCTTGCACAACTAACAAAGGTTGGTTAAACAAGGCTAATAATCGGTTATGGATGAATAACGATTTGTTGCTCCTCTGTCATCACAAGTGTCGCTTTGCTTTGTTCGATAAGTTGGGCAGCATAAGAAGGGGTAACTGCCTGCATATCACCTTTAGATCGAAGAGTTAAAGACTCCCACGCTTGATCTCGATATTTCCCTGCTTGGGTGTATTGAATCAGTACTTTCATAGCTTCACGCTCTGGTGTGGTTGACGTGCTACTTAAGTTAACGATCTTAGGTTGGTTGCGCATCTGTTAAAAATGAAACATTAGTTTAACTAAATGTGCCTTTCCAAATATCTCGCATTGAGCAGAGCAATTTAGAATCCTTGTGATGGAAGGATGAAGAACACTCAATCTTTCGATTCATACTGCGCAATATAATGTTTGAGAGATTTGGTTTCCGCACTCTGAAACTCTTCATCGTGCATACGCAGTGCTTGGATACGGTCGAGGCGGAACTGGCGGTAGTCATCGCGCAATTCGCACCAGGCGACCAGCGTCCAGACTTTGCCCCAAAAGAACTGGCCTAACGGTTGGATTTTTCTTTCGGTCACCTGTCCGCTTTCATCTTGGTAATCCAAACTGACCTTAAACTGATGATCAATCGCGTGGCGCAGAAGCTGCCCTCGTTTGGCAGTCTCGGATTGGGTGTGATAATCGGGCACAATCAGCGGACAATCTTCCACTTGTTGTTTGAGCTTATCGGGCAATACCGAAAGTATTTTGGTGGACGCAGAGTGAGACGCTTCGGCGAGTTCAACATCCGACCAGGCTCGAACCATCCGCATACCCAGTTCAAGCGCCATCATCTCTTTTTCTGAGAACATCAAAGGCGGCAGATGAGAGCCAGCTTGCAACAGGTAGCCAACACCTGCTTCACCTTGAATAGGAACACCAGAACTAAGCAACGACTGAATATCGCGATAAATCGTACGTTCGCTGACTTCCATTCTTTCTGCGAGCTCTTTCGCTGTCACGGCGTAACGCTTTGCGCGCAAAAGCGTCAGTAGCTCAAACAGTCGTTCTGATTTGCTCATGATGTTCCTTATCTAGACCTACTGGTTGTTAGTGGTAGTGCGGCTGATTACTTCTCTAGCTCACTGCACATTTTTAAGTTGTGATGTTTAAGCTCGAAGCTTTCGCAGTCAATCATTGATAACAGAGGCTGAAATTCAGCGGCTTGCTTAAGCTGTTTTCCCGCCTGTTTTGCATCGTCCATTGAACGCCAGTAAATGATGTCTGTCCACACATCGTCCGTCGCTTCGTGACTGAGTGAGCGATACAAAAAGCCTGGCAGATTCTTCACAAACGTTTGTGACTGTCTGGCAGCGGCGATCACGTCTTGCTCTGTTGTGCCTGTGGTTAGACGAAATTGCACAGTTTCGATAACGGTTTCCATATTGTGATTCCTTATTGGTTTTGGCGGATTGCCTGTTGAGTTCCAAATAAGGTTACGCGGATGGAATGTCAGAACATGTCAGTAGTGAAATCTCACTCACTTATCATCAATATGGTTATTTTTCTGGGCTGTTGTAACGATCCCAGTAAGGTAAATCTGTGCCGAGTTTTTCGCTGATAAAATCGATAAAGGCTCTTACTTTCAACGGCATGTGCTTGCGCTCAGGGAACACCGCATAAATGGCGTGTTCTGGTAGAGAATACTCTTCCATCACCGGTTTTAGATTTCCTGCGGCAAAGTCTCTTCCTGCAATAAACGTCGGCAGTTGCGCAATGCCCGAACCTCTTAACAGCAACTGGCGAATGGCTTCGCTGTTATTGACGATAAAGTTTCCTTTTGGAAGCACCTTGTATTCGCTGCCATTGTTGATGAACATCCATTCGACGCCGCCACGGAAATAGGAGTAGCGCAGGCAGTTGTGACCGACTAAATCACTTGGTTTTTGTGGTGTTCCAAACTCCGCTAAGTAATCTGGTGAGGCACAAAGCACACTTTTACAAGGGGCGAGACGTTTTGCGATTAGATTGGAAGAGGTGAGTTCACCAATACGGATACCCAAATCAAAACCGTCTTTAACCAAATCGACCATTTTGTCTTCGAGGTTTAAATCCACTTCAATTTTCGGGTAACGAGCGAGAAACTCGCTGATCAAAGGCGCGATATGCAGCACACCGAAAGACATCGGCACGGTAATTTTGAGCCGACCTTGTGGAGATCCTTGCAGCTCCGATACCGCGTCCACGCCTTGCTGGGCCAGATTGAGCGCTTGAGAAGCGTACTCAAAATAGCGTTCTCCTGCTTCGGTCAGGCTCAGCTTACGCGTAGTTCGATTAAGGAGACGAATGCCCAAATCGTCTTCTAGTTGGTTGATGCGTTTGCTGATCGCCGATTTCGTCAGATTCAGCTGTTTGGCCGCAAGGGAAAAGCTGCCGCATTCGACAACAGCAACAAAAACGGGCAGGGAGGCAATCGCGTTCACATCAATCTCCTATTATCGTGAAGCATTTATTGTTGAGCACAAGGATACAATTAATTTCCAATTATAGAGATTATCTTCAAGAAGAAAACAATCTAGACTATGCACCAGTATTACGACCTTGATTTTGGGAAGAAGAAAATGAAGTACGATTGGATCCTGTTTGACGCTGACGAAACCTTATTCCACTTTGATGCTTTCAAAGGTTTGCAGCTTATGTTTTCTCGCAAAGGCGTAGATTTTACTGAACAAGATTTTGCTCATTACCAAACCGTAAACAAACCGCTTTGGGTGGATTACCAAGACGGCAAAGTAACGGCAGATGAGCTAAAACATAAGCGTTTTACCGAGTGGGCTGAGAAGTTGAATACCACAACAGCAGATCTCAACAGTGCATTTTTAGAAGCAATGGCCGATATTTGCAGCTTGTTGCCAGGTGCAAAAGAGCTGATGGAAGCGCTGCAAGGCAAAGCTAAAATGGGCATTATCACCAACGGTTTTACAGAGTTGCAAGCAATTCGCCTTGAGCGCACAGGGATGACTGAGTACTTCGATAAAGTGGTGATCTCTGAACAAGTGGGCGTAGCAAAACCGGACTTAGGTATTTTTGAATACGCGATGCAGCAAATGGGCAACCCATGCAAAACGCGCGTACTGATGGTGGGTGACAACCTGCATTCCGATATTCTGGGTGGTAATAATTTTGGTATTGAAACTTGCTGGTTAAATACCACAGGCGCAAGCGTCGATGAGCGTATCGCACCAAATTATACCGTTGAGTCTTTGAGTGAACTAAAGAACATTTTGGTGGCGTAACTGAATCGGGTATTATTCCGCAGTAACCCTCGGAAAAATCAAGGAATAACCATGTCAGACATCAAACAGCTAGACAGCAAAGTCGTTTACCAGAATAAGTGGATGACGGTGCGTGAGGACAAAATTTTACGTCCGAGCGGCGCAGAGGGCATCTATGGTGTGGTCGACAAACCTGATTGTGCTGCGATTCTGGCTATCGATAACGGGATGATTCACTTGGTTCAGCAGTACCGTTACACCGTAGGTCAACGTTGTTGGGAGATCCCACAAGGGGCGTGGGAATCAAACCCAGATGCGGATCATCTTGAGCTTGCCAAAGGCGAGCTGCGTGAAGAAACGGGCATGCAGGCGAGCGCCATGGCGTATGTCGGCGCGCAGTTTATCGCATACGGCTTTTTGAATCAGACATGTCACGTCTACTTCGCCAGTGATTTAACGGACGTGGGCAATCAACTCGACAGTGAAGAAGAGGATTTGATCACTCGCGCTTTTTCTGTTGAGGAGTTCGAACAGATGATGATCGACGGCACGATCAAAGATTGTGTCACCATCGCCGTTTATGGTTTGGCGAAGCTGAAGAAATTCATTTAGTTATCCATGACGATTTTTTAATGAAAACAGCGGCCTAGTGCCGCTGTTTTTAGTTTGGGTGAGCTCGTTGAGCCATCGCTTACTCGTCGATTTTCTTACCTAAGATTTCCACTTGCGCTTTTTTGGTCACCCCCGCGACTTGCAGCGCAGTGCTGCCAACCGATTCATAGTTCAACTCGATCTTGTCTAATTTCGCGTTATCTTTTGTTGGTAGGCTTAAACTTCTTGATGACATGCCTTTAGTCAGAACACCTAAACTGTCGAACGTCTTTTCCTGACCATCTTTCATGATTACTTTAACGCTTTTCAGATCGACCGTACCTTGCGTACATTTGATTTTGATGTGGCTAAAACGAGCGTTAGCAAATGGGGACAGTGGATTGACTGTGTCGGTTTCCGATTTAAAACTGACGGTCTTATCTGCAATCTTATCCCAATCGTTGTCTCCTGCAACCGATTGGAAAGAGGCTACAGCCGCTAAAAGACAGAGTGCGATGGTGTTGAACAGTTTCATAGCTTTTCCTTACCTTAGGTTTAGATATTCTGTTTAATCAGTTCGATGACGTGTGTGACTTCGTCTTGAGTTAAAGCCCCTTCTTTCACGAATAAAATTTCGCCTTGTTTATTTTGTACGATAATCGCAGAACTTTCTTGCTGCAGATCCCAAGTTGTTGCTAATACGCCATTTTTGTCTAACACCATGGAAGACCAAGAGAATGTCTTTTTGCTGTCCTCTGCCGACGATTTTACAAATGTACCGGTTCCCCAAATGGCGTCTTCTTGGTTGATTACGGTTGTGGTCTGATACTGATCTTCAGGAAAGTGAGCGGCAGTGATTGCTGACATCAGCGGCGCGTTCATCTCTTTAGCTTTACTACGACCTGCAATGGCTTGTATCACACGGACTTTGCCTAACATCTGCTGAGTTGCCCAAGGTTGATAAGCCACATCGTCTCCTTGCAGCGTCATTTCGCCATAGGTATCAATGCTGACGGAAGGGGTGGTTTGACCGACAGAAAGGTTATGAGAGAAGGCGAGTGTCGGGGCGAGTGCGAGTAAGAGTGACAGAATAGATGGAGTTTTCATTGGGGGTTCCTGTAACGAAATGAGGTTAGAGCGAATCAAAATAAGGGGCAGATACGATGCCCCTTATCGGATGTGGCGTTTAGTTAGAAAGTACAACGCGCGCATTTAGCGGTTGCAGCGGACGATTGTTTTGTCCCATGACTTCCATCAGTTTCGCGGCTTGATCTTTGGATAAGGTTTGAGTGTCTTTAAGCACAAACCAGCGCACACCTTCTGAACATGGTGGTGTGGTTAAAGAGCCGTTAAATCGATAGTAGTTTGCAGTTTTTGGCAGTAAGTCGTTAATCTCAAACGTATCTTTAAAGAACGTGGTTTGATTCTCTTGTGGGATTGCGTTGATCAGTTTAGACAGCGCTGCGTTTTGATCGCCAGCATTAAACATCACCGAAATTACCGCCAACTCGCCGTATGCGTTGGCGTGTACAAAGTGCGCTTCAAGTGGATATTGGCGGCCTTTGATTTGGTTTTCTGAAGGTGTGTGGAAATGGAACTGTTGCAGCTCGAACGTCTCGCCATCGATGGTGAAGCTATTACGTCCGTTCACTTGCGCTTGCAGCGTATGACCATTGTTGGTTAAACCAATGACCTGACCAGTGTACGAAAGGTTCAGTGCTTCCAGTTTTGCATCGGCTGGGTTGTCGATGTTGATTGGGCTTTGGTTTTTCGTGGTTGCGCAGTCTTTGGCGATTTCTCCCCAGTGCTCTGGCCCGTGTTTGTCATTACCATAGCCCCATTCTGAAGCCTGAGCCGCGCCTAGAGTGAGAAGTGAGAGTGAAAAAGCAAGTAGTGTTTTGTTCATAATAATGTCTCTGTTCGGTCGCTTCGATAAGCGTTGTTACAAGGCAATGACCTAGAGGTTTGATCACTGCCTGACAAATTAGAAACGGTGGCTGAGTTGGGCACCAATTAGGAACGCATTTGAATGGGTCACGCCCGTCACCATCGGTGCAGGAACACCTTCATACGCGTATTCTTCTACGTTGACATCTTCACCAATCAAGTACGTCATACCGATGTCAACCGTGGTATCTGATGACCATTGGTAAGAGGCACCCGCAGATAACCAGTGACGGTTCGAATCTGGGATAGAAAGCGAAGTCAGCTCATCGACAGGTGTTTTGTCGAACATGTAACCCGTGCGAAGTGTCCAACGTTCATTGGCGTACCAAGTCGCACCGATGGAGTAGTGCGCGGAGTCTTGCCACTGAAAATCTTTTAGCAACTGATCATCAGCTTTCAAGCTGTCAAATGCTGACCAACCAATCCACTGCACAGAATAGTGCAGGGCAAATTTAGGTAAGACGCGGTGATAACCGGAAAACTCCGCAATATCCGGTAGCGGCATAGCAAGCGAGTCGTACGATTCGCCAGCAAAGTGGATGTCGCCCTTGGCATCTATGTTAGGGCTGTGCTTGTAGCTTAAACCTAAGCGATGACGTTCGTTAAACTCGTACATCATGCCAATGTTCGCGCCAAGCCCAATGCCGCCAGCTTCCACATCAAGTGCGTTGCCTTTTACGGATCCACAGCGTTGTTCTAGTTCGTTTCCAAGTATGTTCCCACCAACGCAAACACCCACGTCCATATCGCGGTACAGCTCACCAGAGCCGTAAATCACATCAATACCACCACCGATACTAAAACGGTCGTTCACCTTGTATGCCAAGCTTGCGCCAAGGTTGACACTCGCTACGCTGGTGACACCGCCAAAAACAGGTGCGCCATAGTTTGGTTTAAACTCCATGTCGGTTCCGAAGTTGGAATATGCCGATAAGCCTAGATACCAGTCGTCGTTGATAGGGTGAATAAAGTAAAAATTGGGTACAACGGCTGGTTGACCAACGCCATCGACGTCATCAATGTCGGTCACGGTTTGAGAGAAGGACGGGGTAATGTCAGCTTGAGGGGACGGAGGAAAACCACCCATACCAACATTGACATCCGCATTAATATTAGCTCGATGATATTGCGCATTTTTAACGGTAACGTCAGGTTTGACGTAAGTGACACCGAACGATAAGGCATTTTGTTTAAACAGCGTCATCGCTGCGGCGTTGCGGCTGACTACAGACGCATTATCACCAATGACGGCATCACCAGCAAAAGCACGACCAAGACCCGTCGCCGAATGTTCGTTAATTTGAAAACCACCGGCATACGCCGTCGATGAGGCTAAACCGATTAATAAATAAATCGGTGAAAGAGTGAATTGTCGCTGCATGTTTTTTCTCATGAATTAATTAGAGGTTGTATTGCAACGAAAATCAGTGAAATAAACAAATCTGACCAGTATATTTAGGAGTAAAACTAACAGTATGTTGACAACAAATAAATTTAACTTAATAAATATTTATTGATGAATTTATTAATGGTTCATGTCGTGAATGTGGTGATTATTTTATGTGTAAATTAAATCCTGAACCTCTATTTTTATTTTTGCGGTATTACTTCTCTATTTTTATTGTACTGACTGTTCCCTAACAAATAGAGGGAAATCCAGCGATAAAGTGTCCGTGATGGAAACTCTGAGTCATTTGTATTTCCATTGCATCCCAACGTTGGTAGTTCGAATCAGCAAGAGAACTATCGTTTAAAACCACATGACACACTCCTCTCGGTCTTACCTGTGTTATGTGGGTATTTTTTATTTAACTTGCCACTTAACTCCTCTTTAAATTCAATCATCAAAATGACCATAATGAAATTTAAATGGATGGCATATTGAATAAGCTTAGATTTTACTGGTTTGTTGGTATTTAAAAGTTTTGTTTATAATACTTATAACTTGAATTTCTATATTAAAAATGATCTTTGTTATATTTATTGAATGATAAAGTTTTGAAGTGACTATAATATTTCGGATTTTTCACGTTAGTGAAGTTATTCCTTCAGTATCTTGACGTTAATTTACCTATCTTTACGTCTCGTACCCTGTACGGCTAAGACAAATAGCAGTATAAAATCAAAACGATTATTTACTTCACTCCTGCTATGAAACTCAATAAAAAATGGCTCGTTTTGTGTGGCCTACTTGCTATTGGTGCTGGTGGTTATCATTATCTGCAACGTCCAGAACCCATTTCTCCTTACGCGACAGAAGTCGTTCGCAAAGGCAATATCGAAAAGGCGGTATTAGCCAACGGCATGTTGCAAGCGTCCAAATTGGTGAATGTAGGTGCGCAAGTATCTGGGCAAATTCAACGCCTCGCTGTGAACTTAGGGGATGAGGTCAAACAGGGAGATTTGATTGCACAGATTGACAGCCTGACTCAGCAAAACAGCCTCAAAGAAGCCCAAGCATCTCTTAATAGTCTCAACGCTCAGTACCAGGCTAAGCAAGCGCAGATTAAACAAGCAAACTATGAATACGTGCGTCAAAAAGGCATGTTGGCAGCGAAAGCGAGCTCACGAGCTGATTACGAGAATGCCGAAGCGACGCTCGCCATCTACAAAGCCGAGTTAGCGCAACTGGATGCCGAAATCGAGAAAGCCAAAATCAACGTCGACAATGCGCAGTTAGATCTCGGTTACACCACCATCAACGCACCGATGGATGGCACGGTGGTTTACACCGCGGTGGAAGAAGGACAAACCGTAAACGCCAATCAAACCACGCCAACTATTATCGAGTTAGCCAAGTTAGATACGATGACGGTGAAAGCCGAAATTTCGGAAGCCGATGTGATTTTTGTTCACCCAGGCCAAACGGCGCTGTTCACCATTTTAGGCAAACCGAATCAGCAGTTTAAAGGCTCGTTGCGCGCCATTGAGCCGGGGCCAACCATCATGGATGGCGATGATAGCGATCTGAGCATTTCAGATAGCGACGCCATTTACTACAACGCTGTATTTGATGTGAAGAACCCGCAAGGTATTTTGCGCATCGGCATGACTGCGCAAGTTTCGATTGTCCTTGAGCAATCGGAAAATACCTTGATTGTCCCTTCACAAGTGCTGCAAAAATCTGGCGGCAAAGGCAACTATACCGTGCCAGTGCTTGAACAGGGCCAAGTGGTGAAAAAGCCCGTGACAGTGGGTATTAACAACAAAGTGAACGCAGAAATTCTCTCAGGTTTGAAGGAGGACGACCAAGTTGTTCTTGGCAATGCTATGGATGGAGAATCATCAAGCCGAGGTGATCGTCGTCGACCTCCAATGAGGTTCTAAGATGAGTGACGTGCTTTTAAAAGTTGAGGATTTAACTCGACGTTTTGTCTCTGGCGACGAGTCGCTTACTGTGTTGAACCACATTAATTTAGAGATAAAACGCGGTGAAATGGTCGCGATCGTGGGTGCATCAGGCTCAGGTAAATCGACGCTGATGAATGTGCTCGGCTGCTTGGATAAACCGTCCAGTGGTCGATACTTCATTAATGGGCAAGATGTCTCGACGTTGGAATCCGACCAACTGGCGGAACTGCGCCGCGAGTATTTTGGCTTTATATTCCAGCGTTACCATTTGCTGGGGGACTTAACCGCGGTGGCAAACGTGGAAGTACCTGCGGTTTACGCGGGAGTTCCTCATCGTCAAAGAACGGAGCGAGCGCAGTCGTTATTGGCTCGCTTGGGGCTGGAAGATCGTTTGACTCACAAGCCCAGCCAACTGAGTGGTGGCCAGCAACAGCGCGTGAGTGTTGCTCGTGCACTGATGAACGGTGGTGAGGTGATTCTTGCTGATGAGCCCACTGGCGCATTAGACAGTCACAGTGGGCAAGAGATGATGGCACTGCTTAAAGAGTTGCATCAACTTGGGCATACGATCATCTTAGTGACTCATGATATGAACGTGGCGAACTTTGCGGATCGCATCATTGAAATCAAAGATGGTGAAATCATTGCAGATACGCCAAATGCACAAGTTGTAATTAATGAGCAAGCAGAAAAGACACCGAGCGCATCTTTTCATCGCCCAGCGCAAGCCGCCAGTAAGTGGTGGAAGTGGGACAGTTTTATTGACGCGCTCAAAATGGCGCTGCTGGCGATGTCTAGCAACAGAATGCGCACGTTTTTGACCATGCTCGGCATCATTATTGGTATAGCTTCGGTGGTTTCCGTGGTGGCACTAGGTAATGGTTCACAACAGCAAATTTTGTCGAATATTTCATCCATGGGAACAAACACCATTGATGTCAGGCCGGGCAAAGGGTTTGGTGACCGCCGCTCCGGACGAGTGAAAACGCTAACCGCCGACGATGCTAAATCGTTGGAGAGTCTACCTTTTGTCGACAGTGTCACGCCGTCTTTATCCAACAGCTTAACCGTGCGTTACGCCAATCAGGATGCAACCGCGTCTGTGGAAGGGGTTGGGGAAGATTATTTTCGTGTGCGCGGTTATGAGATCGCCAAAGGTCAGTTTTGGGATGAAGAGAGCGTGAACTCACTCGCCCAAGAAGCAGTGATTGATGACAACACCAGAAAGGAAATGTTTGCGGATAGAAATCCGATTGGTGAAGTGATTTTTCTTGGTTCATTGCCAGTGCGTATTGTGGGTGTCACGCAGAAAAAAGAAGACGCGTTTGGCAACAGCGACGCGCTGAAAATTTGGGTGCCATACACCACCATGTCGGGACGAATGATGGGACAACGCTACCTCAACGGCATTACTGTACGGATTGATGAGCACGCCCCAAGCGCAGCGGTAGAACAGAGCATCATCAACTTGTTAAAAATGCGCCACGGTACAGAAGATTTCTTCACAATTAACACTGACACCATTCGTCAGAGCATCGAGAAAACCACCGCCACCATGACGTTACTGATCTCAGCGATTGCGGTGATCTCCCTAATTGTCGGCGGAATTGGCGTAATGAACATCATGTTGGTGTCGGTGACAGAGCGCACGAAAGAGATCGGTGTGCGAATGGCTGTGGGTGCGCGGCAAGCGGATATTTTGCGTCAGTTTTTGATTGAAGCGGTACTAGTGTGTTTGTGTGGTGGCATTGCTGGTATTGGCTTGGCGTTTTTGATGGGTTTTGCATTCAGTACATCTGGTAGCAGCTTCCAAATGATTTACTCGATGAACTCGATCATCTGGGCGTTTATTTGCTCAACGTTGATTGGCATCGCCTTCGGCTTTTTACCCGCTCGCAATGCCGCCAAACTCGATCCGATAGAAGCGCTAGCGAGAGACTAAAAATGAGTAACACAATGAAATTCTAGACTCGATTGGTCGCGGCTGCCTTAAGCGCAGTGTGGTTGTCAGGTTGTGGTTCGCTTATGCGTAGCGACTATCAAGCTCCTGAGGTGCAAGTGCCTGCAAATTGGCAACAGATGCATGTTGCGGATGATGTCAGTATGGATCCTTGGTGGTTGGCGTTTAACGACCCAACGCTTAATCAATACATTACTCAGGTGTTGGCTCAAAACAACGATTTGACGCTGGCAACGCTAACGCTAAAGAAAGCGCGTTTACAGCTGGGTTTAGCGCAAGATGACCTTTTCCCTACGTTGAGTTCTTCCACATCAGGACAAGTTCAAAAATCTCTTGATAGCGGGGAATCGGCAGATAGCTACAGCACTAACTTGTCCGTCAATTACGAGTTGGATTTGTGGGGAAAAATCTCGGCAGACGTTGACCAAGCCAAGTGGACGGCGATGGCAAGTCAACAAGATCGCGAGGCGACCGCACAAAGTTTGGTGGCAACGACGGCATCGTTATATTGGCAAATCGGCTATCTAAAACAGCGCTTAAACCTCAGTCAGCGTAATGTGGAAGACGCAGCTCAAACGCTACAATTGATTGAAAAACAGTACCAACTTGGCGCTGTGGATCAGTTAGATGTGCTTGAAGCCAAACGTACGCTGGCAAGCTTACAAGCGCAGCAAAGTGAGTTTGAACAGAGTTTACTTGAGGCAAACAACGCCTTTGCGATTTTGTTCAATCAACCGCCGAAGAGCATCAGTGCAAACATCCAAATGCTGCCTGAAGGCGATATGCCATCGTTGAGTGTTGGTGCTCCGTCTGATTTATTGATCCGCAGACCCGACATTAAAGCAGCGATTTATGAAGTCAAAGCCGCGCTAGCAAATAAAGACGCAGCAGATTTGGACTACTTGCCCAAGCTGACGCTCACTGGGGCTTTGGGTGGATCGTCACAAGCGCTCAAAGACCTGCTTTCCAACCCGATTGGCAGTTTAGGTGCGGATATGACGTTGCCGTTTTTGCAGTGGAATGAGATGAAAAATAGCCAAGCCATTGCCGATTTAGACTATCAATCGGCTATTGTGAGTTATCGCCAAGTGTTGTACGCCGCATTCCAAGATGTCGAAAATGCCTTGTCAGCACGCGAAAAATTGAAGTATCAGGCGGCGCGTTTACAAGAGCAATATGATGCCGCAAGTGCCGCTGAGTCCATTTATGCTGCGCGGTATCAGTATGGCTCGACGTCGATCATGGACTATTTGAATGCACAAGAAGACACCAGAAACGCGCAAGCTTCTTTGTTGGAAAACCGCTACAACCAGTTTCTCACTCAGGTTACGCTTTACCAGTCTTTAGGGGGAACCGACGTTGCGCCGTTGTAATTAGGGGTCAGCACACACTAGCGAAGCGCCATGCAACAAAGCTTTTTTTGAAGGTATTACTGGTCCCATGAATGGGACCAGTAATAAAAGCTTAAGTTACTTGGCGAACTTCTTGAAAGGTGCATCAACCGGGGTGTCAGCTAGGTGATTGGTGTAGTTACTCATCACTTTTTGCGCTAGACCAAGAACAATTTCAAGCAATTGCTGCTGTCCGTAACCCGCCGCAAAGAATTTCTCTATCTGAGACTCTTCAACTACACCACGTTGGCGCACCATTTGAAGCGTTGTCTCTCGTAGTGTTTCAAGTTTTTCGTCTGCCAATGGTGTTTGGTTGACGAGAGCATCGACAATCTCCTGATCCACTTTCATTGACGCCGCGATCGCACTATGAGCAGGAACGCAGTAGTGACAACCATGTTCAACGTTGATGGTTTGCCATACGACGGTCAATTCTTCTGCGTTAAATGATGTTTGTTGAAAGAGCTCATGCACAACTTGATAACCCTCAAGCAAGGTTGGCGCTTCAGCCATAACAGCATGAAGATTTGGTAGCATGCCAAACGCTTTGACTGAATTTTCAATCAGGTGCTTTGATCCTTCGGGTGCGTTTTCTGCGGTATACAGTTTAAATTCTGCCATGTTTAAATCTCCTGTAGTTGGATATGAGCGAATTGGGCAAGAACAGGATAGTTGATTTTGAGCGGTCGCTCAATATAAAATTGAGCATATGTTCAAAATTGATAATTGCTCATGGCGAATACAAAGAAATTCCAACGTGATGAAGTGGTGAAAGCCGCCTCGGATCTATTCTGGAAGAAAGGTTTTCATGCAACATCTACACGTGATTTACAAGATAGCGTTAATCTGCGTCCTGGAAGTATTTATGCGACGTTTGGGTCAAAAGAGGGGCTATATTGTGAAGCGCTAAAAATGTACGTTGCGAACTTACAAGCCCTGTTTGAGTTGCATTTAGCTCAGAACACAACGGTTCTAGATGCAATAGAAGCTTTCGCGATTGATGTGGTTATCAATCAGCGAGACTCCAATCCCAGTGAAGTGTGCATGTTAGTCAAATCAGCAAGTGAATTTGCTGAGGATTTTAATGCGCTGCGCAATCAAACAAACAGCTTAGCAAACCAATTTGAATCTTTTCTTGCAAAGCTGTTTGAGCGAGCAATCGAGAATGGCGAAATTGAAGCTCAGGATACATTGGTTCTTGCTCAGTTGTTCCAGGTTCAGTTTACGGGTATACGAGCCTACTCATACCGCAGTGATGATGAAACCTTAAAGACGTTGATCTCTATTATGGTGAACAGCTTCCGCGGTAACGTACCAAAACAGAACGCTGAATGAGACTGCTCAAAGTCAACGTCTCTAAATCAACGGCTTGAAGTAAGCGAGCTCAAATAAACCCGTTATCGGGGGTCGATATCGATAAAAAATGACCACGAAGCATCGTGGTCATTTTTATGCAGATTAACTTGCAATGAACAACAACGGCTTATTAAAAGCGAAACTCTTCTAAGTTATTGCTGCTTTCTAACATTTTTTCAGCCACATAACGATGCGTTGCTGTGGTTGGGTGAGTCACATCCCAGAACACGAACTTATCTGCGCCAGATGCTGCACATTCAGAACGTAATGAGTGAGTGTACATGTAGTCAACAGAGGATGAACGGTTGATGTCTAAGCAAGGGTCGCTTGCATTTACGAAACCGTGTTCTTCTGGTGCCGAGGTTAACTTCTCAAACAGTGCGTGTGTATCAAACAATGCGATGTTGTAGCCTTGGGCTTTGTAGTACATCGCTTGTGCTTTGATGAACTCGTTCATCTTCAATACTTTCGCACGAATCGTTTCAATTTCTTCCTGTGTTGAGTATTTGAACTGTGGTGCTTTGGTTGCATCTGGCAGTGTCATCAACATGAAGTTCTTCGCGCCAGCGTCTGTTAAACGAATCAGAGCTTCAGCGTAATCCGCTTTTACTTCCGGCACGCTACGGTTGTAGTTCATGAAATCATTTAAACCAAACTCTAACGTAAACAATGTGTTAGCAGGGTTGTAGTTCTTCGCCAGCTTTGTGTAGGTTAAGTAAGAAGAAACTTGTTCGCCGACACCAGTTAGCGCGATGTATTGGTTTTCACCTGCTGCGCCACCAACTGCCCAGTTGTATAGCGGTAAGTTTTTGGCTTTAGCAACGTATTCCGTCCAAACAAAACCGTTTGAGAAGTGACCCAAGAACCAGCTATTAGGGTTAGGGAAGCGCCATTGGGACGCGTTAAAGATGTTGCCTGTATCAGACAAGCTATCGCCTAAAGCCACTACTTTGTTTATCTGATCTGGTTGCATTGCAGCATCATTGCTCCAGATCGTGTGGTTATAAGAATAACGATTGTCGGCAGCAAAAAATGTAATGTCTGCGTTCTCGTTCGCTAGATCTAGTGTTTCTTCACAACGCTGACGAATTACGTTTTGTGAGGTATTGGTGTAGAACATGTTTTTAAATGAAACAGAGCTCCACCAATAACCATCGATAGTGAAGTCACTACCATCTTGGTTTTTTGCCCATTTCCAATCGGTAGCCGCATCGTCCTTAGAGTGGCTCGTACGATACCAGCATCGAACGTACGTATAAGTTTGATTTTCTTGCGCGCTAACCACTTCAGCCGCAGAAACCATTGCCGGTGATAAAGTTGGCTCCTCTGCAATGGCGGAGGCAAGCGGAAGTAATGCAGTTAATAGTGTGATTGTTTTTTTCATCATTCACTCTTCTTGTAATGGTTATTGTTCCGAATGCGTGAATACGCTCGGCTATAACAGTATTTAGATGAGAATTTTTCTCACTAAACCTTCTAATTCTGAGTAAATGCTCAAGACAGTCAACAACTAAATATTCAATATTTCAGTTTTGGCACCACGGTCAAAAAATCCATTCAGCATAGCAATCGATTAAATGGGTAATATTTAGAATAATTACTCACTAACATTAATTTAACATTCACTTTTTGTTAATTAAGTAATTGCTTTATAAGGTTTTGTTGATGATTTTTAATGTTAACTTAAAGTGTTTATTGAATGATCTTTTGTACAAATTTGTATATTCATGAAACAAATTGTTTGGCATTTTTGCTCTGTAAACTATAGCTGAAGCTCTCATGCAAACATCATGATGATGACTTTTCATGAGAATATAGTGAATAAAAATTAGCTCAAATAAGGAATAGGGCAAATGCACTACACAACAAGTAAAAAACAAGGCTTATTTTCGTTGTCTGCCGTAGCAATAGCACTGACCACTTCGATGTCAGCGTTTGCGGCTCCACCAATGGGATTTGATGAATCTAAGTTACCGACGAAGTACATCGTCAAATTCAAAGAAGATGCAGTCAGCCGTTCTTCAATGGGTGGTAACTCATTCTGGGGGCCACGAATCGCGCAGGAGTCTGTTCTAGAACAGGTGAAGGCACGTAAGGTGGAAAAACTGGGCAATCGCGCCATTTACAGCGTTGAATTGGATGGCGATGACTTAGAGCCGCTTCGCAACCGTAGTGATGTGGAATACGTGGAAGTCGATCCACCTCGCTATTTGCTCAGCGAAACGACCCCATGGGGATATGAAGCGGTTAATGCTCAACTGCTAGCTGACTTCAATGCGGGTAATCGCACTGTATGTATTATCGATTCAGGGTACGACATTTCGCACAACGACCTAAGCGGTAACCGCGTTGCTGGTACTAACGATAGTGGTACGGGATCATGGAGTGATCCGGGTAACAACAATGCCCACGGTACTCACGTCGCGGGTACGATTGCTGCGATTGCCAACACCGAAGGTGTAAAGGGTGTGATGCCAAACCAGAATGTTAATTTGCACATCGTGAAAGTATTTAACGAATCGGGTTGGGGTTACTCATCTGGGCTTGTTAAAGCAATCCAGACCTGTGCCGATAATGGTGCTAACGTTGTGAACATGAGCCTTGGTGGTAGTCAATCAAGCCGAACTGAGCAAAATGCACTGCAAAATATTTACGATCAAGGCGTTCTATTGATTGCCGCTGCAGGTAATGATGGCAATACAGCGCACAGCTATCCAGCTTCTTATGACTCAGTGATGTCTGTTGCGGCTGTTGATAATCAAAATGATCATGCAGCGTTCTCACAATCTACTAATCAAGTTGAGATCTCAGGCCCGGGTGTGGCGATCTTATCAACGGTTACGGTAGGTGAAGGTAAACTTTCTGATATTACCTTGAATGGTGTCAGTCAGTTTGATCGTGGGATTGTTCCTCACAATCGTTTGATCAATAACGGTTCTTCGTATGTTCCGGATCCAATCGCGGGTTCAGTAACGGCAACGCTAGATAGCTGTGATGTATCTGGCGGTAACGTTAACTGTGGTGATATGTCGGGCAAAATTTGTTTGACTGAGCGTATCGGCAACCAGTCTTCAGGAAACTACCCTGAAGTGGATGCGGTTCAGGCTTGTTACAATGCGGGTGCGCGAGCTGCAATCGTATACAGCAACTCTGAACTACCTGGTTTACAAAACCCATTCTTGGTAGACACAAACAACGCTTATCGTATGGTTTCGGTAACGGTTGATCGTGCATTTGGTCAAGAGCTGTTGGGGTATGTTGGTCAGGAAATTACTGTTGCAACAACCTCTGGTGAAGATTACGAATACTACAATGGTACATCAATGGCGACACCGCACGTAACGGGCGTAGCTGGCTTGGTGTGGAGTTACCACCCAACCTGTACAGCAGCGCAAGTGCGTAATGCCCTAGTGAAAACTGCAACAGATATTGATGTTGCTGGTCGAGACAACCGTACTGGCCACGGCCTAGTTAATGCTGAAGCGGCGAAGCTGTTCTTGGACGCTGGCTGTAATGGACCTGATGGTGGTAGCTCTTCGGATTCTAGCTTCTCAAATACCAGCCCTGTCGCGATTCCAGATAATAAATCTTCTGGCGCAATCAGTGCAGTAGAAGTCGATCGCTCTGGTGATTCAGGCACAGTAAGTATTGACGTTGATATTAGCCACACTTACATCGGTGATCTACGAGTGACTTTAACGTCACCGACTGGTGGAGAAGTTGTACTTCACAATAATACCGGCGGCAGCGCTAACGATATAAAAAATACGTTCCAAGCGGATTTTTCTGGTTTTGAATCGCAAGGTACATGGGAACTAAAAGCGGTGGACAGTGCCAGAAGAGACACAGGCACCATCAACAGTTGGACTCTGACCTTTCAATAAGGAGTGGCTATGAAGAAGTTGACCTTACTTTCTTTGTCTGCGGTAGGCGCTACCGCACTATTGGCAATCGGACTGAGCTCAAGCAGCTTGGCAAACAATCAAGGATTTCCTCTCGTGGATGAACGCCAAGATCAAGCCGAGCAGCAACCTGCACGTTACTTTGTTAAGTATCATGAAGGGAAAGAGAGCGAAGTGAGAGCGCTTCTTCGTCAGCACAACATTGAAGTGGTCGACGCTCTGGTGAAACAACACGTCTTGGTTGTCGTGGGTGGACAGGCGGAAGTCGATAAACTCGCGGAACATGATGCGGTCGAATACACCGAGCAAGAGCCGACAAGAAAGCTGCTATCTAACGGAACTACGTTTCAATAAACCAAACCTCCTTAAGATAGTGCCAAAAAGAAAAACGCCCCTCACGTGAGGGGCGTTTGTTTTCTTTCATGATCCGGTTCTTATAAAGCCAGTCGCTTGCTATGACTAAAGGTTCTTTAGGATCGATGCCGATGAGCCTATTCCCGCATCAATCAAGCCAGTTCTCAGCTAATCATATTAAGCTAACCACTTAGCGAACAATCAGACCCAGTAAGATACCAACAGCGCCGAAGTCTGCGTCACTAAAGGTTGTGTTAGCAAAGCCTAGGTCACCAAGCACTGGCATTAGGAATACTGGTAGGAAGGTAATCAGTAGACCTTGTGCAAAAGCACCCAAGATTGCACCGCGACGACCACCTGTAGCGTTACCAAATACACCTGCAGCAGCACCCACAAAGAAGTGCGGAACGACGCCTGGGATAATCACAGTAAGACCCATCACGTAAAGTAGGAACATGCCTACAAGACCCGCCGCGAAGCTCGATAGGAAGCCAACTAATACTGCGTTTGGTGCGTATGGGAATACAACCGGACAATCAAGCGCAGGTTTTGCGTTTGGTACTAGTTTGTCTGAGATGCCTTTAAACGCTGGAACGATTTCTGCGATAACCATACGTACACCTTGAAGGATAACGTACACACCACCGGCGAATGTGATGGATTGCATCAGCGCGAACATGAACCAGTGCTTACCACCACTGACTTCGCGTACAAAGTCACCGCCAGCGAAGATACACGTCACCATAAAGATGATGCCCATGGTGAATGAGATTGCTACTGGCGTATCACGTAGGAACAACAAGCTCTTAGGTACGTTCATCTCTTCAGTAGAGTGTTCTTTGTTACCGAACTTGCTGCCAATAAAGCCCGCTAGTACGTAAGAAAGGGTAGAGAAGTGACCAATCGCAACGTCGTCAGAACCTGTTACTTGCTTCATGTACTTGTGAGCAATCGCAGGGAAGAACACCATCACAGAGCCCACAACCAGAGAGCCAAGCGCGATCAGTGGAACACCTTTCATGCCGCTAGAAGCAAGGATCGCCGCTACCATCATCGACATAAATAGCGTGTGGTGACCTGTTAGGAAGATGAATTTCCATGGAGTGAAGCGAGCGATCAGAATGTTCACTAACATACCGAAGAACATGATCATCGCCATCTCTTTACCAAACGCTTCTTGCGCGATAGAGACGATAGCTTCGTTGTTTGGAACCACGCCAGTGATGCCAAATGCGTGTTGGAAAATCGTCGCAAAGTCACCCAGAGAAGTCACAACCAGACCAGCACCCGCGCCAAGCACGATGAAACCTAGAATGGTTTTTACCGTGCCTTTAATACACTCGGTGACCGGTTTTTTCTGGGCAATTAAGCCGATTAGGGCGATGAGACCTACCAGAACCGCCGGCTCTGATAGGACATCGTTCATTAAGAAACTGAAGAATTCCATAACGCCACCTTATAGAGCGCCAAGCTCTTGAAGTGCCACAGATAGACGCTCTTTCATTGCCACTTTGTCGACCATGTTATCAAGCGCAACGATGCGAGGTTCAACGCCAAGTGCGTTCAATTGTTCAACGATGTCGTTAGTACCGATGAAGATGCCACAATCCGTACCTTTTGCAGAGCCTAGATCGATATGATCCACTTCTGCGTTTACATTCAATTCTTTCACGATGCCTTTGATGCTCATTTCCATCATTAGGCTAGTACCAAGACCGTGACCGCAAACAACCATAATTTTCATAATTCAGACCTTTTCTTTTTATAGGGGTGTATGCCCATTTTTTAAGGGCACATCAGGAGTTAGTATTTTTCGATGATCGCGAGAACATCTTGTGTGTTTTGAGCGGTGCAGATGGCTTCTACATGCTCTTCATTCATAAACAACTCAGCCAGTTTAGAAATCGCATCCACGTGCGAGTTACTGTCTGTCGCGGCTAGCGTAACCAGCATTTTTACTGGATCGTTACCTTCAGAATCGAAGTTCACGCCGTTTTGAATCACCGTGATGGCAAGAGACAAACGGTTAACGCCATCTTCAGGGCGAGCGTGTGGCATTGCCATACCAGGACCTACCACGTAGTAAGGACCGAGCTCTTCGTGTGAGCGGTAAATAGCGTCCACGTAGCTTGGCTCAATCGCGCCATTTTCAATCAGTGCTTCACAGGATTTGCTCACCGCATCTTTCCAGTCAGTAGCATCAGAATGGATGCGAATCACATCAGAGGTAATCAGTTCACGTAGCATTGGATTTTTCCGGTTTGTTGTTTTGTTGATGGGTACTTTATCGATCAATTTGTCAGAAAAACCTGAGAATGATCACAAATGGTAGCGCTATCTGATAGCGCTATCATAAATTGTGATAGCGCTACCATTTTTATCAGTCATCCGAGTTTCATATGCTTGTGATCGACTTCTAATGCGCTAATATCAAAACCAATAAAACGCTGTGGTAAGATGTCGCGGCAGAAAATAGAGAACACTAAATAAGAACAATGAGCGAACCTCGCAAACGAAGAAGTACTGGCAATGTCACCTTGGCGGACGTCGCTAAAAAAGCCGGCGTAGGCACCATGACGGTGTCGAGAGCATTACGAACGCCCGAGCTAGTATCTGACAAGCTGAGAGAAAAGATTCAACAAGTGGTTGATGAGCTCGGCTATATCCCGAATAAAGCGGCAGGGGCTTTGGCGTCTGCTGAAAGTTACTCCATCGCTCTTATCATTCCTTCCCTGTTTGAAAAAGCGTGCGCGCTTTTCTTACCGAGCTTTCAACAAGCGTTGAACAAAGCGGGTTATCAGTTGCTGCTTGGTTACAGTGACTACTCGGTAGAGCAAGAAGAGAAACTGCTTTCGACATTTCTTGAGAGCCGTCCAGCCGGAGTGGTGCTGTTTGGTAATGAACACAGCCAACGTACTAATCAGCTTTTGGAAGCCTCGAACACACCAGTATTGGAAATTGCTGAGCTAAGTTCGAAAGCCAGTTATCTCAATATCGGTGTTGACCATTTTGAGGTGGGTAAAGCCTGTACCAAGCATGTGATTGAGCAAGGCTTCAAGAACGTGGGCTTCATTGGGGCACGTGGGGATCACTCCACTTTGCAACGTAAGCTACACGGCTGGCAAAGCGCGATGATTGAGAACTACCTTGCACCGGACCATTTTTTAACCACGCACGAAGCACCATCGTCACAATTAGGTGCGGAAGGGTTGGCAAAGTTATTGCTGCGCGATTCAAGTTTGAATGCTCTGGTATGTAGCCATGAAGAGATTGCGATTGGCGCGTTGTTTGAGTGTCACCGCCGAGTGCTGAAAGTCCCGACCGACATTGCGATTATCTGTTTGGAAGGCTCTTCCATGGGTGAGCACGCCTACCCAAGTTTGACCTGTGCGGAATTCGATTACGAACGTATGGGGACGAAAGCCGCAGACAAGTTACTGCAAGCCATTAAAGGTGAGCCTGTAGAGCACGTAACGGACATGGGCTTTAAGCTAAAACGCCGAGCAAGTACTGCGATCAACTAATTTGATTTGGTTAGCGACAAACGCGATACAAAAAACCTCTCGATGCTGAGAGGTTTTTTTATGCGTGAGAATAGTGATTGTCGACTAAGGACGCTCACCTGCCGCTAGGCGACGTTCGATATCTGCAACCACTTCAGGGAAGTCAGCAATGGTGTCGATAAGGTAGTGCGGCGAGCTCTTGAGCAATTTTGCACGCGCTTTTTCACGAGCAGCATTAAGCGTTGCTTCGTCCGCAGCTTGGTATTCTTCAAACGTTAGACCTGCTTCGTTACCAGAAAGCAGCAAACCAACGGTCCACATACCGGCGTTGTGACCTTCATCGATGCCCGGTGCGGCGTCATCCACTTTGATACACGCATTAACGTCCGTTACATTCAGCTCAATCACGTTTTTCAGTGCCATAAATGGTGCTGGGCGACCACCTTGCGGCAGGTCATCCGTTGCTACTACGTAATCCGGTTTGTAGCCGTAATCCGCAGCCACAGGAATCAGCACATCCATCACTTCGCGAGGGTAACCAGAACAAGAACCGATCTTGATGCCTTTGTCTTTCAGACCGTTCACAACTTCAATCGCATTAAGGATTGGCTCTGCGTGGTCAGCCACTTTTGCTTTTTGCAGAGGCATGAATGCTGCGTAGATAGCGTCGATGTCTTCGCTGGTCATTGAGCGACCAAACTTCTCATTCCAACGCTTATCAACTGCAGGGATGCGACCCACAGCTTGGATGTGATCCCACTTACCAAGCCCCATTGGTTCCCGCGCTTCTTCAAGATCGATATCAAAATCAAAGCCTTGTTTGAGCGCTTCCACAAAGATGCTGGTTGGCGCAAAAGAGCCGAAATCGACGATAGTGCCAGCCCAGTCAAAGATCACTGCTTGAATTGGTGAGTTGCTCATGTTCAATCCTTTTTCTTGCTTGCCAGAGCGCTGCCTACACGTTGGAACCGCGCTCTGGATAAATTGGTTTTTGTTGAGGTCTATCGACCCTAAATGTAGTTAAAGTCTTTACACACTTTGGCGATGGCTTCTTCGAAGATCGCCAACGCTTCTGTCAGTTGTTCGCGAGTGATGATCAGCGGTGGGCTGAGTTGAATCACATTGCCTTGCGATACCTTGAAGCTCACGCCGTTATTGAGGCATTGGTACAGCACGGCTTCTGCTTCGTCATAGGCGCGCGCTTTGCTCTCTTGGTCAGTGACCAACTCAATACCCCACAACATGCCGATGCCACGCACATCGCCAATCACTGGGTACTTGGCTTTCATCTCTAGCAGCTTTTCACGCATGAACTGGCTGTCGGCTTTGGCTTTATCTAGCAAGCCGTCTTGCTCAATGGCTTCCATGGTTGCCAATGCTGCAGCACAACCGATAGGGCTTTTCTCATGAGTGTAATGACCCATGGAGATTTGCTCAGCAGTGTTGTATTTGTCTTTGGTCACCATGGCTGCGATAGGCACTAAGCCTCCGCCCAAACCTTTACCGATGCAGAGCATATCTGGCTCGATGTCATAGGCTTGGTAGGTAAACCATTCACCGCTGCGACCCATGCCGTTAGGGATGTCGTCGATGATCAACATGACATTGTGTTTGTCACAGATTTCACGGATGCGTTTCCAGTAGGCTTTGCTCGGCACTTGTACATCCGTGTTGCGAACCGCTTCTGCGATAAACGCGCCCACGCCACCTTCTTTCTCAATCACGTACTCAAGGTAGTCGGCGTAATGTACGTCGCTGCCGTCCGCGACTGGAAAAGCGCCTCGGTAAGACACTGCTGGTGGAATGCGTTCAACACCTGCCATTAATGGTCCCATTCCTTGACGAAAACACGCTTCGCCGCCCACTGAGATGGCATCCAATGATGCGCCGTGGAAGGAATCCCACAGAGACACCACCTTGTAGTTGCCCGTGATATGGCGCGCTAGTTTAAGTGCCATGCCCACTGCAGATGTGCCACCCGGCGCAAACAGCACGCGATTCAATTCGCCGCCACATATTTGGGTAAGTTTTTCGGCACACTCAATCGCGGTCTCGTTGGTAAAACGACGTGGTGAAAACGGCAGTTTGGCAATTTGCTCTTGCACACGTTTAATCACATGCGGATGACCGTAGCCCAACTGATGGACGTTATTGCCATGGAAGTCCATGTACTTTTTGCCGGTGGCGTTTTGGATGTAGATGCCTTCTGCTGCTTCCAAGGTATCTAAGCAAGGCGTTGACATGGCTTGATGAAGAAAGACCTCCGAATCACGCTTCAACAAAGCTTGCGTGCGTTCGTCGTCCATCGATGCATTCCAAGCTTGGCGCGCTGGTGTCGTGTTGACATCACCTTCGCTGCGGAAATGGGTCGGTTTGATATTCTGAGTCATAACGCTCTCTCAATCAGAAGGCTGCTTTAAGCAACTTGCCAGTACATTGCTTTTTCAATCGCACCGATTAAGCGCTCGATATCTGCTGGGTAAACTTCGCCAATGTTGCCGATGCGGAAGCAATCTGCGTTCGATACTTTACCCGGATAAATCACGAAGCCTTGCTCTTTCAAACGCGTGTAGAACGCTTTGAATTGGTAATCACTGTGAGTTGGAGAGTAGAAAGAGGTGATGATTGGCGAGTGAAGGTCATCACTCAGTAGCGGTTCGAAACCCAAAGAGCGCATACCTGCAACCAGTGTTTTCTGGTTAGTTTGGTAGCGGTTATGACGAGCCTCAATGCCGCCTTCTTGTTCCAGTTCTAGCAATGCTTGGTAGAAAGCGCGAACTGTGTGCGTTGGAGACGTGAAACGCCATTTGCCGTGGTTCACTTCCATACAGTGCCACTGGTCGTAAAGATCAAGGCTCAAAGAACGCGCCTGACCTTGGCACTTTTCTAGCTCAGTTTGTTTCGCAATCACAAAGCCAAAACCCGGTACGCCTTGAATACATTTGTTTGCAGAGCTGATCATAAAATCGATGCCTAGCTCTGCGATATCGATAGGAATGCCACCAAAGCTCGACATGGCATCGAGAATCACGACTTTACCGTGTGCTTTTGCCGCAGAAGCAAATGCCTCAATTGGATTCAGCATGCCAGTGGTTGTCTCGCAGTGAACAATCGCCACGTGTGTGATCGCAGGATCCGATGCCAATGCAGTTTCCACCTCGTTCAAGTGTGGCTGTGATGTTTCGCCTGGGGAAACTACATGGCATGGAATATTTAGGTAATCAGCGATCTGAGCGATACGTGCACCGTACGCACCGTTGTCGACAACCAACAACTTTCCATCTTTGCCAATGGCGCTGCCAATTGTCGCTTCTACTGATGCGGTGCCGCTACCTTGCATTAGTACGCTGGTGTAGCCGTCTTGCTCCGTCGCCAGTTTTACAAGCTTAGTGCGGATCACTTCTACAATGTCTTTGTTGTATTCATCATCCCAAGTACACCAGTCTTTTAGCATGGCTTCACGTACTGTTTCAGAAGTAGATAGAGGACCTGGAGTCAGTAGTAGGTATTCGTTTTTCATCTCGATTTCCATCAGAATAGGCTAATTGGTCTACACCAAATTTCGAGTTCACTCTAGCGAGGAAGAAAAGGGCAGTAAATAGGCGAATCTCCAATTTCATAAAACTTTAATATCCAGAAAATGGCGGATCAATTGAACGATTATTCATCGCAAATTTTCGTAAAACTGCCATTTAATGGTCATGATTTCGTCACAAAGGCTCAGTAGGGTGTATATCGTCAACTGGTACAGACCAAATGAAACTTAGCCAAATTAACTGGAGAAAATGATGAAAAACCGTTTGATGAAAGGATCGCTGGCTGCACTTGTCTCTCTGCTAGCTACGAATGCAATGGCAGCACAGGAAGTCACGGTTTACACCGCTTTCGAAACTGACATTCTTGCGAAATACAAGTCTGCGTTTGAGAAAGATAACCCAGATATCAAGATTAAGTGGGTTCGCGATTCCACCGGTATCATGACGGCGAAATTGCTGGCCGAAAAGAACAACCCTCAAGCGGAAGTGGTTTGGGGTCTTGCTGGCTCGTCAATGGCACTGCTTAAAGATGAAGGTCTTCTTAAGCCTTACACACCAAAAGGTTTGGAAGAGCTGCACGCGAACCTAAACGACCCTCAATCAAACCAAGCTTGGTTCGGTAACGATGCGTTCTTTAACGCAGTTTGTTTCAACGAAGCGGTAGCGAAACAACTTAACCTACCGAAACCAACGTCTTGGGAAGACCTAACGAAGCCGGTTTACAAAGGTCACATTGCAATGCCTAACCCTGCGTCTTCAGGCACTGGCTACATGCAGGTTTCTGCTTGGCTACAAAACATGGGTGAAGATCAGGCATGGAACTACATGCGTGACTTAGACAAGAACATTGCACACTACACGCACTCTGGCTCTAAGCCATGTGTTCAAGCTGGTATGGGTGAAGTGGCTATCGGTATTTCGATGGCGAGCCGCGGCGCGAAGCTGAAAACACAAGGCGCACCACTAGCGGTTATCACACCAAAAGGCATCGGCTGGGAATCAGAAGCCGTTGGTCTAGTAAAAGAGTCTGATGCAGCGAAACGTGTTGTCGACTGGTCAATCTCTAAAGCAGCAAACGAGCTTTACGTAGAAATGTATCCAGTGGTTGCACATAAAGACGTGAAAGCGACCGTTTCTAACTTCCCTAACGTTCAAGAGAACATGGCGAAGATGGACTTCGCGCAAATGGGCAGCAAGCGTGCAGAGATCTTAGCGGCTTGGTCTGAGAAGTTTGACGCGAAATCAGAGCCAAAATCTTAATTGAATTTGCTTTGATTTGAATGTTGAAATCCACCTCGGTTGAGGTGGGTTTTTTGTTTTCTCTGTTATTTCAGAGTTTGCTGAAAGTAGATTCCTAGTCTCACCTAGGTTCGCTGGAATGACGGACTTAAGAAAGTAGGAGCTTCTATCTACACTCACAACGTCATTCTCGAGAGCGACGAAGGAGTGAGTCGGGAATCTCGAATTACCACTTGAACAAACCTCATCACCCTTCATCTATTTGTCATCTTCTGGCTATAAACTTGTCATTGGAACGTAACACTCCAAAACTAAAGTTGGTATATACCATTTGGAGCGTGTGTTATGTCAACTAACCAACATTACCTAAATATCGAAAATGTAGTGAAGCAATTCGGACAGTTCACTGCGTTAAAGAAAATCTCGCTAGCGATTGAAAAGGGCGAGTTCGTTTGTTTTCTTGGTCCTTCTGGCTGCGGTAAAACCACTCTGCTACGTGCCATTGCAGGTTTAGACTTGCCAACGTCTGGTGCGATTTTTCAAAACGGTCAAGAGACCACATTCCTACCACCAGAGAAGCGCGACTTTGGCATCGTATTCCAATCTTACGCGCTGTTTCCGAACCTAACTGTGCAAGAGAACATTGCAGTGGGTTTGAAGAACCAAGGTATGTCGACCAAAGAAGCGTTAGAGAAAGTGGATTACTGGTTAGAAACCATTGGTCTTCCAACCTCTGGCGAGAAATTCCCTAACCAACTTTCTGGTGGTCAGCAGCAGCGTGTTGCTTTGGCTCGTGCATTGGCGCTATCTCCGGGTCTACTGTTATTGGATGAGCCGCTGTCAGCGCTGGATGCAAAAGTACGTGTTCACTTACGTGACGAGATTTGTAAGCTGCAACGCAAGCTGGGCATCACCACCATCATGGTTACGCACGATCAGGACGAAGCGCTGTCGATGGCGGATCGTATCGTGGTAATGAACCATGGTGTGATTGAGCAAGTCGGCACACCTCAAGAGATCTACCAACAACCAGCGACGCGCTTTGTTGCTGAGTTTGTCGGCAGCATGAACTTTATTGAAACCTCAGTCGCAACGGACTCCCAAGTGCGCATTGCCGAAACTCTGATGCCAGCGCCAAGCTTGACCAATCGTAAGATCCAACGTGGTGACCGCTTCGACCTTGCGGTGCGTCCTGAAAGCATCAAGTTCGTTGAAAACTACACCAATTCTTTACCTGTGCGAGTGACGGCTACCGAGTTTTTGGGGGCGTTTTTCCGCATTGATTGCGTATTGCAAAACGACAGCTCAACGAAAACCATCGTCGTGGATGTGCCCGTGGAAACGGTTCAAAAACTCAATATCAAAGCGGGCGATGTACGTTACATCCAGTTTGCTGAAGAAGGGCTGCATGGTTACGCCGTGCCCTCGGTTGATAAAGCGCTAGCGGCGTAGGTGTAAACATGGATGCGAAGACAATGACGATGAATAGCCTGACCACACAAGACAAAGCAAAATCCTTACTCGGACGTGTTAGCCGCGACAACCTTGTGTTGTTCGGTTTGCTCGCTGGTTTGTCGACCATGATGGTGCTGTTCATCTTAATGCCGCTTTGGGCAATGTTGACCAAGAGTGTGCAAAATGCCAATGGCGAATTTGTTGGATTGGCAAACTTTGCGACGTACTTTTCCTCTTCAAGCTTATGGGTATCGGTAGGCAACACCTTCACTTTGGGCGTGATTGTGACCTCGGTCGTGGGTGTGCTTGCGTTTGGTTATGCCTACGCGCTGACTCGTTCCTGTATGCCGTTTAAAGGTTTGTTTCAAATCCTAGGTACTGCGCCGATTCTCGCGCCTTCGTTGTTACCAGCGATCAGTTTGATCTTCCTTTTCGGTAATCAAGGCATTGCCAAAGAGATGCTGTTAGGAAACTCGATTTACGGCGTGATTGGTATCTCGATGGGTTTGATTTTCTGGACCTTCCCTCATGCATTGATGATCTTAACCACTTCGCTGCGCACTTCAGATGCCCGTTTGTATGAAGCAGCCCGCGCACTTAAAACCTCACCAATCAAAACTTTCTTTATGGTGACGTTACCTGCGGCGAAATACGGTTTGATCAGTACGCTTATCGTCGTCTTTACACTGGTTATCACGGACTTTGGTGTGCCGAAAGTGATTGGTGGCAGCTATAACGTTCTGGCGACTGACATCTTCAAACAAGTTGTGGGACAGCAAAACTTTGCCATGGGTGCGGTAACCAGCATTATGTTGTTATTCCCTGCGGTAATGGCGTTCGGTGCAGACCGCTGGGTACAGAAAAAACAAAAGAGCTTATTCGACACACGTTCGGTGCCATATCAGCCAGAACCCAACAAAGCGCGCGACAGCATTTGTTTGGTTTACTGCAGTATCATTTCTATCGCAGTGTTGGCTGTGCTTGGCATGGCAGTGTATGGCTCGTTAGTTACGTTCTGGCCTTGGAACAAAGCGCTGACGCTAAATAACTACAACTTTGCCGAAATGAGCACTTACGGTTGGAGCCCATTCTTCAACTCGCTAACGCTGGCAAGTTGGACGGCAGTTATTGGTACAGCCATCATCTTTGTCGGTGCTTACTGCATTGAGAAAGGGCGTGCGTTTGGTCCAATTCGTCAGGTGATGCAAATGCTTAGCGTGGTGCCAATGGCAGTTCCGGGTATGGTGCTTGGCTTGGGTTACATCTTTTACTTCAATGATGCGAATAATCCTCTGAACGTGCTTTATGGCACCATGGCATTCTTGGTGATTAACACGGTAGTGCATTACTACACTGTGGGTCACATGACAGCCCTGACAGCGCTAAAGCAGTTGCCATCAGAGATTGAAGCCACGGCGGCATCGGTGAAGCTTCCTCAATACAAGTTGTTCTTTAAAGTGACATTACCTGTGTGTTTACCTGCGATTTTGGACATTGCGACTTACTTGTTTGTTAATGCATTGACCACCACTTCTGCGGTAGTATTCCTTTACTCAACCGATACGATTCCGGCTTCGGTCTCGATTCTGAATATGGACGATGCAGGTCAAACTGGCGCTGCAGCGGCAATGGCCGTGATGATTATGATGGCTGCCGCAATTGCGAAGATTGTTCAGATGACTTTGGGTAAATTGTTAGAAAATCGCACACAAGCTTGGCGCAAAAGATAAGGACACTTCGTGCAATACGTAAAAATTAAAGATTCGATTGTTGAACAGATTGAAGCGGGCATGCTATCGCCGCGTCAAAAACTGCCAGCAGAGCGTAAGTTGGCGGAGTCGTTCGATACTACACGCGTCACTCTGCGTGAAGCTTTATCACTGCTAGAAGCGGAAGGTCGAATCTATCGCGAAGATCGCCGAGGTTGGTTTATCTCACCTGAGCCATTGCGTTACGACCCAACGCAAACGCTGAACTTCCCGAACATGGCGAAAGCGCAAAATCGTGTGCCAAAAACGGAGTTGGTTGCAGCAAAAGGAACGTTGGCAAACAAACAAGCCGCGCGTTTGCTAGACTTGCAGCCTTTCTCGGATGTGTATCGAGTCGACCGTGTGCGATACCTTGAAGACAGACCTGTGGTATTCGTAACAAACTACATTCGTCCAGAGCTGTTTCCGAACCTGTTGGACTACGATTTATCAAATTCACTGACGGACATTTACCGCGAGCATTATGGCGTGACGTATCAAAAGATTCGCTACCGCATTTCAACGAGCACTTTGTTGGGTGAAATGGCTCAGGCACTGCGCGCGACAGCTGGCACTCCCGCGATGGTGGTGGAGCGCATCAACTATAACCAGCACGGTGAGTTGATTGATTGCGATATCGAGTATTGGCGACACGATGCCATCAGCATTGAATCTCTGGCGGAACTCAATCGTTAAGTGGATTTTCTCATTATCTAAGGCTCCATCTCGGAGCCTTTACTTTATTCAGACAGGAACATTGAAATGGATTTGTTGGCGATTGGTCTCGTCGTTTTTTCTGCTGTTCTCCATGCGGGCTGGAATATCCTTGGTAAAAGCAACTCAGGCTCTGGACTCGCGTTTACTATGGCGGCCAGCTTCTCTGCCTGTGCCATTCTTACCCCTTATTTGATTTGGTATTTGGCGACCATTGGCTGGACATCATTACCGAGTGAATTTTGGGGATTGCTGTTCATTAGCGGCATTTCACAAATGGTTTATTTGGTCGGTTTGATTGTCGCTTATAAGCACGCTGATGTGGGGGTGGTTTATCCAATTGCTCGCGCACTGCCTGTGATGATGGTCGGCGCAATCAGTGTGGCATTAGGGCATGAATTATCCAGTCAGCAGTGGCTTGGATTCTTGCTGATAACCCTTGGTTGTATGCTGGTACCACTGACGAACTTTCGTCAGATGACGCTGAGCTCTTATTTGAATGTCGGTGTGTTCTGGGCATTAATTGCCGCAATAGGTACAACGGGTTACTCCGTGGTTGATAAAGAAGCGCTGAGTTTACTCACAGGACAAGCATCTGAGATCTTGAATGATCAGTACAGTGCAATCTTCTATTTGGGCGTGCAGTTTTGGGCAATTGGTATTCCTGCCCTTGTGTGGTGCTTGGTTACAGGCAAGCCAGATGAGATTAAGACTGCGTGGCAGATCCGCAAAACAGCCAGCATGGCGGGGGTAATGATGGCATCCACCTACGGTTTGGTTCTGTTTGCGATGACCATGACCGACAACGTGAGCTTGGTCGTAGCACTAAGGCAAATCAGCATTGTGTTTGGATTGTTTATGGGGATTTGGTTTCTGTCTGAGAAATGGTATCTCACCCGAGGGCTTGGCGTTACTTCTATCGTGGCGGGGATCATTCTCGCGCTTGCGTATTGACCTATATTCACGAAAAAAGGCAGCGAATGAGCCTCTCGCTGCCTTTTGTATTAACGTGTAAGCCTTGTTTAAAAACGCAGTTGCGCACCAAACATCACGCCGCTAGAGTCAAAATCGCTGTTTTTTGAGTACACATATTCTGCATTCAAACCAAAGTGTTTATAGCTCCAGCCGATACCGCCAACCGCTTCACCTCCGACACTTGAGTGTTCGATGTTCTTGCTCTGACCGTTCACTTTATAAGTGTATTCGAGAGTGTAGAGAGTGACACCTGCCTTGCCGTACAGTTCGAAACCTGAACCCAGAGGATAGCTAGCATAGCCACTCAAGCGAGGTCCGGAGAAGCTCGTATCGGTGACTTCTGAAATCGGACTCACGAGTATCGAGCCGATACCGTCAAACGCGCCTTTATAACCTGCTTCGATACCAAAGTTATGTGTTGGCATGTAGCGGTAATATATTTCACCTAAGAACATGTCGCCTGATTCTTTGCTTGTCGGAGCATCGTAGTTCACATCGCCATAGCCAATGTTTGTACCTATGATGTGCACACTGGTTTCTGCATTGGTTGACAAAGAAAAAGCCGACAGCACTAAAGCAGTAATGAATGAATAACGCATGAACGCTTCTCCTTAGCTTTTAGCTTGCTCGCCTTTTAATATTTGTTCGAAAGTGACCTTGGTGTTGTCTAGCCATTCATAACGGCGACGATACATCGAACGCTTAGAGCGCGACATGCCTTCGATATCTCGACGGGGTGCATTTACATCAATTGAGTAAAAATGACGATTGTATTCGGTGCCGCCCAATTCTTGCCAGAGTGCATCGTAATCCGTTTTTATTCGCCCTTTGCTGTAACGTTTAGCTGCGTAAGTATGGGACTGCGTTTTCACCGCTAGAATCGTATTTACTTCCCAAATTTGTGCGAGCAAAGTGAGCAAGCTCACCATCAAGCTTTTTGGTCTCTGTCCGTAAAGCTTACGAGTTAGCTTTTTAATTTTCGCGTTGTTTTCTTCACTGCTTCGCGGTCCTTGTAAGCCGCCAATCATAATGCTGCGTCCAGATTCGATGTGACCTAGCGTAAAAGAGAGCGTGTAGAAGTTGCCATCTTCAGCGCTGTGCAGCACTAGGCTCATGTCGCCTTCTTTTTGATAACGTGCTTCGTATACTAATCTCACCGAGTACAGTATTTCGTCAATTTCAAAAGAGGCTAATGTTAGGCCTTTCGAGTCTGTGTAGATTTCTTCGATTGTTTGTTTAGAAAACAGTTCTGAAATAGTTTTATAGTGATCAACTACCAAGTTAGAACGATCGAACGCTGAGTTGTTTTTGATGATATACGGACGAAACGGTTTCTCTAAAAACCGATGCGTACGTGTACAAAGCAACTCTAACAATGACGATTCAATATTGTCTGAAAGGTGCTTAAATGCACGTTTGTAATAAAGCGCACGTAAGATGAACTTAGCTCTGTAGGTCCAAATTGGCTTGTAGACATCAGCATAATCATCTGAGTAAATCGATTTGCTATGGTAAAAAATGGATTTGTTCGCGGTCATTTTCACTCCAGATTAACTTGTGCTCAATAGCGACAATTAAGAACCGACGGACGAGCAGCGAAGAACCCGAAAAGGAGGAATGCAAAGCACGACTGAAAAGAGGTGGTTTTTGCTGTGTCCGACGTTTGTGTAAGGTTTTGAACACTGTTCTTTTGCTGGAATTCTAAGAGAAAATTGACCTTAGGTATTGTATGGTTTGGTAAGGAAGTGTCAGGTTGAAACCCATTGTTCAAAAGAAAGAAAATGCGAATGTAGGCTGAATATGACGTTGAGTTGCTAAGTTAATGTGAAATAAGTTGAACGAAAATTGAACATTATTTGAAATTGTTTTGACGTGTTTTAGGTCTCTATACGTACCTTATAAGTATCGAGCCAATTTTGGCCCGATGTAAAGGTAAGTAAGGAGAGGTTTATGAAACGCTTAACAACTTTAGCAAGTACGATTGCTCTGATTGCTGCACCTTCTATGGCTCTTGCTGGTGGTTATCAGTGGACAAACGATACCGAAACTATCCATGGCGACGTAATGGATAGCAAACAAGCGGCTTATGAAATGGGCCGAGACATGATCCAAAGCTACCAAAATAAATCATCTGGACAACTCCGTGATGAGTTTACGAGCCTTACAACGTATGTTGATCGCCAATCGTTTTCTATCACTGACTCAAAAGTCATGGTAAATGAGTTCTTGCAAAGTGACGGGCAAGTTGTTTACCAGCCTATTCTCAATGTTCAATACGAGTACCGCATGCGTGATACCGGTAAATATTAACCAGTAAGACGGACTCGAATTGTTTACCACTAATATTTTTGCTGTTTGTTTTGGGGAGCCACGAGCTCCCCATTTTGTTTTTGTTGGAAGCGAAAATTCGCACACTCTCAGTGCAACATTTTCTATCGCTCAGCGTTAGATTTTCTTGCTCGTTGATTGTCATCATCGTTTGTAAAGTGTTTGCGGAAATGGATGTAACGCACTAACGAGGATACCCGATGACACATCATTCATATTGGTTCAAGCAGGCAATTGAAGCTGAGCAACCAGAAACGCCACAACCGTTACAGCAGAACATTAATACTGACGTTGCGATTGTTGGTGGCGGATACACCGGACTTTGGACCGCGATTATGATTAAGCAGCAATCTCCGGAAAAAAAGGTAGTCGTGATTGAAAAAGGCCTTTGTGGCAGTGGTGCATCGGGCGCAAACGGCGGTTGTATGCTGACTTGGTCTACCAAGTTTCCGACATTGAAACGGTTATTCGGTGAAGAACATGCTGCTTGGTTAGTAAAAGAGTCGGAGCAAGCAGTGCTAGAGATTGACGACTTTTGTCAGCAGCACAACATTGATGCGCACTTATCGTTGAAAGGGGTTTATTACACTGCAACCAATCAGGCTCAAACTGGGGGAATGCAGCCAGTTGTGGACGAGTTAAAGCGATTAGAAGTGAACAGTTGGCGTCGTTGCTCGGTGGAGGAACTGCGTGCCAATGCGGGTTCACCTCGACATATAGAAGGCTTTCACTCTCCAGTTGCAGCCAGCGCTCAACCTGCATTATTAGTGAGGGGGTTACGCCGTGTTGCTATTGATCTGGGTGTAGAAGTTTATGAGAACACGCCGATGACGCGTCTAGATTATGGAAAACCTGCCACTGTCTGTACACCTAAAGGAAATGTTCAAGCGCAGCAGGTGGTATTGGCATTAAATGCATGGATGGTGGAGCAGTTTAAACAGTTCAAAAACAGTATCGTGGTGGTCTCTTCCGACATGGTGATCACCAAGCCGCTTGGTGACGCACTACCTCTATCTGGTTGGCAGGCAGGTTCTAGCGTGTTGGATTCACGTATCTTCGTCCACTATTACCGAGATACGCCAGATGGCCGTTTGATGTTGGGGAAAGGCGGCAATCAGTTTTCTTTCAATAACCAAGTCGACGCAATGTTTAACAAGCCAACACGCTACCAAGGTCTACTGCGCAAGTCGTTCGATAAGTTGTTTCCTCATTTGAGAGGAGAGGAGTTTGCTTATTCATGGACGGGGGGCTCTGATCGTTCTGCTACTGGTTTCCCTTTTTTCGGCGAGCTAGATAAACAGAGCAATATCTTTTACGGATTTGGTTATTCAGGCAATGGTGTAGCGCAGACTCGAATGGGCGGAAAGATCTTATCTTCATTGATATTGGGAATCGATAACGAGTGGACGAACAGTGGTTTAGCCAAAGGACCGTTGGGGTATTTCCCACCAGAACCGCTTCGCTGGACCGGGGCTATGATAGTGCGCAACGCGGTACGTCGAAAAGAGGAAGCAGAAGATAACGAGAAAACGCCGTTTATCTGGGATAAGTGGCTAGCAAAACTCGCGGGACCAGCAGGCAAAGCGGATAAGCTTGACTAAACTGAAGACTTTAGCCACAAACGAGACAGTTTGCAGTGAAAGTCATTGGGGCGCGATGAAGCCTTGTGTTAGCCTCTGTCTTTCAAGCTCAGATTTAAAAGGTGAGTCATAAAATGAAAGTATTCAGCAACTTCGATAGCGGCAGCATTCACGTAGTGAAAGCGGACGACAAAAACGACATCCAACTCAAAATTCCTAACGACAATATGTCGGAATTCTACCAGTGGTTCCACTTCCGTCTTGAGACAGAAGCCGAGCAATCACACACCATCAAATTGCTTGATTTGGCTAAATCGGCTTATCCAGAAGGATGGCAAGGTTACGATGTGGTTGCGTCTTACGATCGTGAAGAATGGTTCCGAGTACCGGCAGAGTTCGATGGCGACACGCTGACTTTCACTGTAATCCCTGAGCGCAGCTCAATTTACTTCGCGTACTTTGCGCCATACACGTACGATCGTCATTTAGACTTGTTACACATGGCACAAAGCGCGCACCACTGCCAACTTGAAACACTAGGCCACACATTAGACGGCAACGACATGAGCTTGCTTACTTTCGGTGAGCCAGAAGAAGGTAAAAAGAAAATCTGGATGATTGCACGTCAGCACCCAGGTGAGACGATGGCAGAATGGTTCATGGAAGGTATGATCCAACGTCTGTTAGATGAAAACGACACGGTTGCGCGTGCATTGCTTGAAAAAGCGGTGCTTTACGTCGTACCAAACATGAACCCAGACGGTGGTATTCGCGGTCACTTGCGTACCAACGCAGTAGGTGTAAACCTAAATCGTGAATGGCAAACGCCATCAATGGAAAAGAGCCCAGAAGTCTACCTTGTGCGTCAGCGCATGCTGGAAACGGGTGTTGACATGTTTTTAGATATTCATGGCGATGAAGCGATTCCGTATAACTTCGTCGCTGGCTCAGAAGGTATTCCTTCTTACGATGAAAATCTTGCCGCTTTAGAGACATCATTTAAGCAAGCGTTACTGACTATTACGCCAGAGTTCCAAGATGAGATTGGTTACGATAAAGATGAGCCTGGTAAAGCGAATTTGACGGTCGGTTCAAATTGGGTTGCAGAGCAGTTCAAATGCTTGTCTTACACAATCGAAATGCCATTTAAAGATAACAACAATCACCCAGATCCACTTTATGGTTGGTCTCCTGAGCGTAGTGTCTTGTTTGGGCAAGATGTATTAGCTGCAACGTTAACCGTAGCGGATAAAATTTAGCTCGACGAGTTAACGCTTTTTCATTATTTCGAAAACAGCTCATTTAAATGAGCTGTTTTTTTGTGCTCTCCAGCTCCACGCTCCCCTGTAAAAATTTGTTGCCATTCACAAGCTTAAATGATGATTCTTAAATTTGAGAAAGTGGCTTTTTATGGTGATTTGTGTCACAGAAAGTTGGCTTCTTTGTGATATTCTCCGCAACGAATTGACTATGGCTAAACCAACGCAACGAACTTTATTTTTCGGTTGGGTATGCGGATGAAGCTCATGAATAGATGGTCTTGAGGTTACCTTTTTCCGTTTTACGTCATTGGCGTTTGAATATCATTTTTGATTCTTTCCTACGCTATTTAGCTATTTCTATTCGAAGAAAAGAGAAAGTTACGGCTTCATATTTTACGGCAGTATGCTGCCGCGATGTGTTGCTTTGTGTACAAGAAAAAGGAAAAGAATAATGAAAAAAATCGCTATAGCAGTGGCTACTGTACTTGCTGGTGGTGTGATCTCAAACGTTGCACTTGCTGACACTTACATGGGCGGTAAAGTAGGTTACAACTCTCTAAACGATGCGTGTTACCTAAACGAACCTTGTGACGACGACAGTTTTGCAGCATCTATGCACTTAGGCTACAGCTTCAACAAGTACGTTGCGGCAGAGTATGGTGTTGATTACCTTGGTGACTTCACTGCAAACTTCAAAAAGCCTGGCCTAAACACCGTTGATGGTGATCTTTGGGCATTGACGCTTGCTCCTAAATTTAACCTACCACTAACGGATTCTTGGAATCTATTCGCGAAAGTTGGTGCTGCATACATGATGGCTGGTGACGAGAAAGATTTCGTACCAACTGGCTCTCTGGGTGCTGAATACCAAATCAACTACAACTGGAGCCTACGTGCTGAATACCAACGCTACCAAGATATGTCTGATGATGTAATTGAAGACATGGATTCAGATTTCTTCGGTATCGGTTTCAACTACAAGTTTGGTTCTGAGCCAGTCGTTCAAGAAAAAGCCGTTGAAGAGGCGGTAGAAGCACGTCCTGCAACACGCATTGTAGATCACGTTTACCCTGCTCAAACAACAGCGACAGTACAATTCGACTTAGAAAGTGCAGAAGTGAAAGACGCGTCGAACCTTTCTGGTACCGTTGATTTGATGAATACTTACCCACAAGCTCAAGTTGAGATCACGGGTTACAGCGATACGACAGGTTCTGCTGCTTACAACAAGCAACTCACAGAAAAACGTGCGAAAGCCGTTGCTGACGAGTTCCAAGCAAAAGGTATTGCGGCTGAGCGTATGACAGTGAAAGGCATGGGTGAAGCTAACCCAGTGGCAAGCAACGAGACACGTCAAGGTCGTCAAATGAACCGTCGTGTTGAAGTGGTTGTTCCTGCGTTTGAATACCAAACAACTGAAAAAGCAGAATAATTCCTGCTTAAGATAAAGTTCCAAAAGCCAGCGTGTATCACGCTGGCTTTTTTGATCCCGCTTAACAAACTAAGTAGTTGTGTAGAAACATAGTTATATCGGGACGCTTTGACATATGCTCAACATACGTAAACTCAGCACCTTCATCAATTTGTCATCACCAGTTCATAGCATGACAGCTAAATGTCTGGGAGAATGATATGCAAAGTTTACCGCCGCTCAATTTGCTCCGAGCTTTTGAAGCCACGGCGCGACTACAGAGTTTTACAAAAGCCGCAGAGGAGCTAAATGTGACTCGTGCGGCCGTAAGCCAACAGGTGAAATCGCTAGAGTCACAGCTCAATGCGACGTTATTCGAGCGCAAGGGCACGCACCTTACGCTGACCTGCTCAGCACAAGAATACTGGCCTGTGGTTAATCATGTGCTCCAAACATTATCGACCACGACGCAGCATTTATTTACTCGTCCCAAGAATACGCAAGTTAACTTACATGTCGCTCACAGCTTTTGCTCTCAGTGGTTAATGCCAAGGTTGGCTGATTTTCAGCGACAATTCCCAGACATTTCCTTTAAAATCTCGACCACTGCTAATACGGTTCCAAACGCCAGTGCGATTGCGGATATCGAAATTATTAACGGAGATGGAGATTGGCAAGAGCAAGAAGCCATACGATTAACCCAAGAAAACTGGATTGTTGTCGCAAGCCCCGGCTTTATGCATTTAAACCCGATAAATGACCTCTCGCAGTTAGCTAAAGCGCCTAAAATCTGTACTAGCGGTTATCATGAATCTTGGCAAGAGTGGCTTTCACACCAAGGTTACCAAGGGAAGGTGAGCAAAGTCGTCGCCGAGTTTGAACACTCATTGCTTGCTATTCATGCTGCGATTAATCAACTTGGCGTGTTGCTGGTAAGAGACTTTCTTGTTGAGGATGAGCTGCAACAGGGCGTATTAGTCCAGGCTGGAAATTGGCATATGCCAAGTTCTGGTGCACATTATATGGTGGTTCGAGTATCCGAAAAATCACACGTAAACACCTTTGCTCAATGGTTAATACAGAGTCTTTAATGTTCGTTCAGCGAGTAAGTAGAGCGCATGTGTGGTTTGGCTATTATTAGCAGTAGCAAGTCATCAGTCTAGGACTGAGCGACATGCTTAATGACATCTAATAACCACTGATTTACCGGAGCTTGCTGTTGAGAGCGACGACAGCTCATCACGTAGCGAACATCAAGCTCTAGCCCAGCAGGAAGCGCGATACTCCGGCAACCCTTAGGAACATGTCCACTCATCGTTATGCCAAAATGATTCGTTTGCAGAAGCACTTTTTGAATCATCGCTGGATGCTCAATTTCCACTTTAGGTGTGGTTCTAAAACCCATATGTTTGAGCCTTTCCAACACTGGGTATCGGTAGTCGTTCCATCCCGGCGTTTTAAAAAGTATAAAAGGGTATTCTTCTAGTTCTTGGGAGTTTTGAGCGGGATGATCTTGTCGAACAAAAAATACCGCTTTTCCTCGCCCTAGTTCGGTCTGAACAATTGACTGTGGCAGATCTTCATCAAAGTAATGAATCGCAATGGCGTTTTCACCGTCAATTAATCGTTTTTTTGCTTCGCTACCCCAGCGCAAACATGAGAATTTTGCGTTTGGGGCGTGCTTTAGTAACTCCAAGTAAAACTTGTCACCAAAGTACTCCCAAAACAATGTGTTGGCATAAATAGTGATTGAACCGTCAAAATGAGCTGGTGAAAAATGCTGTGGTTTGATGGAATCAATACTGTTGATTATTTGCTCAAAATGCGCAATGTTCGCTTCCACAAAAGCTGTTGGTTCAAAGCCATTTTTGGTCTGAACGAATAGCGGATCATTGAGCTGAGTTTTCATCTTTGTCAGATTTTTGCTGATTGCTCCTGACGTTTTACCGAGTGATTCTGCGACTAACCGGACGTTACGTAACTCATACATCCGTTTTAATACCAAAATATTTTGAATATCCAGATTAACGCTCATACATTGTCTCGCTTGGCTTTTGTCGACAAATCATATCGCTGAATTTCTTAAGAAAAGACAACGCTCGGTCAATTTAAGTTGCTGCCTTATCCCTGATTTATTGAAGGTAACGATAAGTTATTCTTGGTTACACCAGTTTATTAGCATGGATTTCCATTTGGTAAATAATGGCTTTCCTCGTATGAGCGCGTTTCTGTTGTTACAGTTTTTCCACCGAAAGAAAGTTAGAACGATAATAGAGGTGATGTATGAAAAAACTAATCGCACTTGTTTTGATGATTTGCTCAACAAACGTAGCATTTGCTGGCGATGGGTCATACACGGGCACGATTGATATGACGATGGCAACGAAAAATCAGGTTGACGTAGAGCGTGCAGATTCTCAATTGACGCTGAAGGGTCGCAATGAAATGGCCTATGGCGGTGTAACAATCCATTCGGATGCTGCAACTCAAAAAATTGAACTTCGTGGTCGACGTGATTAATCGAATAGTTTCTTGTTAAGAAAATGCCGCGAAGAACGCGGCATTTCTATATGTAATATCATCAGATCACAATTACCAGATAAGCGTATGGTGAGAAGCTAAGCGCAATGACCACTTGCCATTATTCGCATGGCGGTGCCATATGAATGACAGCTAAGCCCCCCAAAGAGGTTTCACGGTATTTTTTATTCATATCTTTACCAGTCTGATACATGGTTTCGATAACTTTATCTAACGAAATTAAGCATTTACTTGTGCGCTTTAATGCCATACGCGATGCATTAATCGCTTTCATTGCTCCCATGGCATTTCTTTCAATACAAGGTACTTGAACCAAGCCGCCAATCGGGTCACAAGTCATACCCAATGAATGCTCCATCGCAATTTCCGCAGCAATACAAATCTGCTCGTTACTGCCCCCTCTTAGCGCTGTTAAGCCAGCGGCAGCCATGGATGAAGAAACCCCAACTTCTCCCTGACACCCCACTTCTGCACCAGAAATTGACGCGTTAGTTTTATATAAGATGCCGATAGCGCCGGCGACTGCGAGAAAGTCTTTTAGCTGTTTAACATCGAGCTCTTTGATGAAGCGATGGTAGTACATCAATACCGCCGGAATCACCCCTGCTGCGCCATTCGTTGGAGAAGTAACGACTTGCCCTCCTGCTGCATTTTCTTCACTAACCGCAAAGGCGAAGAGATTGATCCAATCCATGATCTCCATCGGATCGTTTTCAACTGCTGCGTTGGCTTCGAGCTTTTTCAAAAGGTTTGGTGCTCGACGAGTGACATTTAGACCACCTTCCAAAATCCCTTCCGTATCGAAGCCACGTTGCATGCAGAGCGACATCACTTTCCAAATTTGCTCTGCTCTTTGGTTAATTTCTTCGTCTGAGCGAAAGGCGAGTTCGTTTTGGAGGATCATGCCTCCCAAGCTGAAACCGTTCGTCTCGGCTTTTTCCAGCATCTCATCTGCGGATGTAAACGGAAATGGTACTGCGACCTCATCTTGTTGCGTGCCGTTCTCTAGTTCGTCGGCGGTGGCGATGAATCCGCCCCCAATGGAGTAATAAATTTCAAACGCTACTTGATCTCCAGCAGCGTCTAATGCCGTAATCGTCATGCCATTTTCATGCAGGGGAAGGTTGTCGCTATGAAAGACGATGTCATGGTCGTAGCTAAACTCAATCTGGTGTGTACCGGCGAGCATGAGCGTATTATTGTCTATGGTATTTTGTAGCGCACTTTTGGCACTGCTCATTTTGATGGTATCAGGTTTATTTCCCATCAAACCAAGGACCGTGGCTCGGTCTGTATGGTGCCCTCTACCTGTCAGTGACAATGAGCCATAAAGGTCCACTTGCACCCGATGCACTTTCGCCATAGAGTCGCTAACTAGCTGAGTGAAATGGAATCCGGCAAGCATAGGACCATTAGTGTGGGAGCTGGATGGCCCGACACCAATTTTAAATATATCGAAAATCGACAGCATAATTGACTTCCTTTAGCAGTGAACCTTTATAAAGGTCTCTAGAACAGTGTTGTTAACTAGATGTTAAAGCTTGTGGGTCGGGAGTGAAAGAAGATTTTTGTAACACTGCCAACTAAGCGCGAGATTTTAAAATGAAGTTAGACAACATCGTCATCGTTTTAGGTAAACGCCTCGTCAATAACAGGTTGACCTCTGAGGGCATAACAAGAGTCGAAGCTTTGTCTTGTAGGACTGCATCACTACCGACAGAGCGAACGGCGATTATTTTTTGTGGCGGAGTAACGCAAGGACAAAGTGTTTCTGAAGCAGAGGCGATGTACGCGTATTTTAGAACCCTAAACGCAGACTCTGTGAATCCGTTCCCTGAACGTCATATACTCTTAGAAACGGAGTCGTTGAACACGTTTCAAAACATGCGTTATGTTTCCCAAGTTTTGTGCAAAAGTGGGTTGTTCGAGTTATGGTCGGGGCATCCGGTTGAGGTTATCTTGCTGTCTAATGACTACCACCTCGAACGAATCATTGATATCCAGAATTTGATGGATGAGCAAGGCGTATTACGAGTACTTAAATCCGATTGCGAATCCATGGGGGTGACTCTCAATATTCCACTGGATATCAGCAAACATATTAGCGTGCCATACCCACATAAAGGGCTTATGGCGGAGACATTCTTGCTACTCGATGAACTCACAACCTACCGAGTTTATTTAGAAGGGATCAAGCATGGCGCATTTTTCCGAGATTTATCAATTGTCCGAAAAAAGCCACTTATGATCGCAAGAGATGCTATTCACAAATTGCTCTCTTTACCGCTCGATAAAGAGGCTTTGCAACATATTGAAGAAATGAAAAAGGCCGTCGAAATGACGGCCTTGGATGAATCTGTAGGTGCTGCGGAAAAGGCATTAAGTATCTTCCATCCGATACTGACGGCATTGAACCGTCTCTTTGACCCAGAGTCTATTCATTAAGCTCGCGTTTTGTGCGGACGGCGCTTAATGCGATCAAACAGTAGCAAAGCAGTTCTATACCTTCTTCTGAGATATTTTTAACATCACGGATGTAATTTTCGTCCATCACTTGTTGCCAAAAACTACCCATACCATACAAACGAGAGAAGACTAATAATAGCATTACAGCACCAACTAATAGCTTCATATGTGGCACCGTTAAAATGGTCGCCATTTCGTTCATGGTACCTTTACCACCTTGGTAAGCTTTGGCGCAAGCCAGTGCGGTGACAGCAAGTGCTGGGAAAACCCAAGAGCCATGATGAATCATGTCTGTCCAATAGTCCGTTTCGCGAATAATCAGTACTGCAAAAAATCCTGCAATCAAAATAGCCGCATGCTTTAGCTGAGGCTGTTGTTTCGATAAGCTGAAAAACGACCATGATGCAATAGCAAGCATCACAAGCTGGAGCGTTTCTGTAACGGAAAGCTCGCCAAGGCTTGATCCCAACACGACATAATCAAGACGAAGACTAAGGTTAACGAGAATACTTATAGCGACAATCATCAAGGCGTTTAAACTCGATTTATAAATAATGCGCTTTGATTTTTCAGTAACAACGTTGCTTGGGGCTGACTCGGCTTCTTTTACTATTTGTGTTTTCATCTTGCTCACCTGTCCCAGAAAATGTGGAAGAAATGTGAATTAGTGTGATCTGTGTTTGGAATTTTATTGTCCAAGTGGAAAGTTATGTCAGGGGAATGTCAAGAATAGAACACTGTTCGATATAGGGTCGATGTGCGGTAAAGTCAGAGATATGTAAAAACAACGTAAGAACACTTTGATAAATCAAATAAAAAAGGAGCCCAAAGGCTCCTAAGTGATAGAGGGAAGGTGACGTATCGATAAAAATAATTAGTAGTTGTCACCCTCATTTTCTTTGTGATTCTCGCGATAGTATTCCCATTGCTCGACGCGTTCATTGTCCGACAGCACACAGTAAGTGACACGTTCGCCGTTTTCCGACACGGTATCCAGCTCACCACCTTGCTGAACACAGTATACGGCTGCGGGATTTGCAACGGAGGTATACTCAGTTGATCGGGTCGCTCCCTCGTAAGTTGAACAACCAGCCAGTACCAATGTTGCAGCCATAGCCATCATTAAATTTGTCTTTTTCATTCTTTATCTCCGCATGGGGTGGGCGAGTATTGTATTGATTATAGGCAACTTTAAGAGATTATTGTCTTATCGATGTTAAAAGTAAGAGGGACGTATAAGAATTTAGATATTCTCATTTATTGCTGATTAGCACGTCACACTTCTGTTCTAGGCGTATTGTTGTGAAGGTCATATCAATCACTTCCTGACAAGCGCTCGAACGTACCTGGTCTACAACAATGATTTAAAGTGTGAAATTCGGTAATATGCGCACAAAACATTGACCGTGGTATTTTCGATGAGACATTTAAAATCGACCGTTCATCCAGACATAGAGCATTTGGATGACAAAATTGTTTTTCAGCGCAATGCAGCGCGAGCCATTGTACTTGATGGTGAAGATGTGCTGTTGCTCTATACAGAACGTTACCATGACTACACGCTACCAGGCGGTGGTATTGATGATGGTGAAGATGTCATTGCTGGATTAGTCCGTGAATTAGAGGAAGAAACGGGCGCCCAAAATATACATGGTATTAAGCCTTTCGGAATCTTTGAGGAGTTTCGTCCGTGGTACAAGGATGACGCTGACGTGATGCACATGGTGTCGTATTGTTATACATGTAAAATCGAACGTGAGCTAGGCGAAACGGCGTATGAAGATTACGAAGTTAAAAATGGAATGCGCCCGGTATGGATGAACATACACGAAGCAATTGCACACAATGAAAAAACGATGGCAGAAAGCCCGAAAAAAGGCATGAGCATTGAGCGCGAAACGTTTTTACTTCAGTTGATTTCTAAAGAATTACTATAAACAGCTAGTTTGCATCATTACGACTTAGCTTCTGTTGGCTCTATTGTGGGCAAAGATTTTAGAGCAATAAAAAAGTCCGGACTCCCCCCCGGAACCCGGACTTATTCCAGACGCGCAAGCGAAGCGTCATCTTGATATGTTAGATTTGTTTCGAACTATGAAAACAATAGCTGTTTTACATTTAGTGTGTAAATAATTATTAGGTCTGACCATTGGTTTTCATGTTTTTTGCAAACGCAATGTGACGCATATCTACCCAATTGCCAAGCGCAATTGGGGCGCTTTTTTGGTAAACCACTACTCTTTCTTATCTTTGAGATACCTTACCTCAACTTTTTTGCACACGTTTGCATAGAGATCACGAGTTTTCAAATTCGCCGAACAGGATCTTGTAATTTTACGTTTCTCTGACATTGAGCTCTGTCGTAGCTTTTATCACAAATTAACTAGCGGAGGCAGTCGGCTAAAGTCGACCAGCGGTTGTGAAATCATAGGAGTGTCTGGAGCAAACAAGAGTAAAGGTTGAAATGATGAGGATTGTAACTGACCGATATCTATCAACTTTTCCAATGCATAGAAGCGGCTGACATATTGGCGAGTCTCGTTAGGCAGCGTGAGTTGTTGGAAATCTCGACTTCCTGCTCGCTGAATAGCACGTGCAACACGTCCTTCTCCGGCATTGTATGCAGCTAAAGTGAGAGCCATATTTTGATCGAATTTGTTGTATAAAAACGCCAGGTACTTGAGCGCGGCCGTTGTGCTGGCTTCTGTGTCAAAGCGATCGTCTTGTTTTGTATTTATCGTTAATCCGAATCGTTTCGCTGTGGTTGGTATCAATTGCCAAAGTCCGGCGGCGTTAGCGTGAGAAACGGCTTTGGGGTTGTAAGAAGATTCTAACATTGGCACTAAGGCTAGGCTATTTGGTAATGAGTGGTTTTGAAGCTGTTTGAAAATGTGGTTAATTACCGGTTTGGATGAATCGAGACGCTTGGCAATTTGTGGTTTGTATGGTGCTAATACTTGATACTGCGTTTGAATATCGACAGCATTTGGTTTTGCCTGGCATGTGATTGGAAGGTAGGACAGAAAGGCAATAAAAATAAAAAGGCCTACAGTACTCAGCCGAGATGGCGACTGAATCTGTAGGCAAGACGAACATCGTTTAGAACGATTTATCTTCATAAGTGTGTTGCACAGGTTGTTTGAGTTGACTGACCAACTCATGGAACGCCGCAGAGCTGTGGCCATTGCTCTGATTGTATTGTTGGCACTGACTTACCAACGTTTCCAATAGCGCCCATTGTTTTCTAGCTTGCATACCTATTTGGGCAGGCAAAGCATTGAAAATTCGTTTTACGCTGGCGTCATTACACGCTAACCCCAGCGCTCGCATACACTGGCTTCTGTCATTGGCGGAGCGGCTGAGTTTATTGAGTATCGGCATTTGTTTCTGAACATTGTCGTTCAGTGCCTCTCCATCAAACTTTAAGTACAATACCTTTTGCTGCTGAAGCAAAGGAAGCAGTTGTTGATAAAGCTTAATATCCTCAGATATAGAGCGAACAAATTGTTGAATTCGCTGCGATACTGCGCTTGCCATGATGTCTTCCTAGCGTTTTATTACTCGTGACCTGTATGGAACTGCATGATTGCCTTGGATAGCACTTTTGTATCTAGGCTAAGTTCACCACGCGCTAATGCGTTGCGTACTTGTTCTACTTTTTCCATATCAACATCAGGTAGTGATGCCATTTCAGCTTGAGCGCGATCTATCGCTACGGTATTCGCTTGAAATGCAGGCTCGTGTACTTTGCTCTGTTCGACGACGTCGACAGGCTGTTTGCTTGCTTGCTGTAATTTTGTTTGTGGGACATGACCGCCCGCGACTTTGTCGATTTTCATGCTGTGGTCCTCATCATCATGTTCTAAATTAAGTAGGCGGTTAGAATGTGATAAACATTAAATATTTTTTTTGTACTCGAAGTTCAGTGTTACTGACGAGAGCCAAAATTAAAAAATGTTACCCCGAGTCAAAAAATCAAAATTGAGTATGAACCTGGTTTAATCCAGTTACGACTGCTCTTATGACCTTGCCCGAACTTGGGTTTTCCACGTCAATTTGTTGCCCTTTCGCTCCATCTTCTAAGGCGACTCCTTTTGTGCTGGCACTAAATCCATTTTTGCTCGCAATGACTATGACTTCATTGCCTTTCTCGATTAGAGGTGGGGCCGACAAATTGGATGGATTAACCACTTGTCCAGCCCTCAAACGACGAGAGGTTTCTAAGCCTACTGCTTGCTCGGGGCGAGTATAAAAATCGTCTTGGCGAGAGATGGTTCGGGTTTCAAGCTTTATGTGTTTAGCCGTTACGACTTCATTTCGGCCAACCGTGGTTGTCGCGACCAAAACAGGCAGAGTCAGCGAAGACTTTATCGTAACGTTAATTCGCCATGGTGATGCGATATTGTCGCAGCTGACTGAGCGCTTGAGGTTACCGACTGGCAACGTGTTGTTGTCACGACCTGTGATAACTAAAGGCGATTGACATTCTGGCAAGTGATTGGCGGAACCGGGCACCCACATGTCGAAGTCCAGTTTGTACTTCCCCCACTGATTGGAGAGCGCTACGCGATCCACCTCTTGTTCGAAATCCGTTGCTACAACGGACCTTATCTCTTCAACGCTTAGGGTTTTGTCATTGGTGTTGGCGAATGCTTGTTCTGATGTCAAAGCGAGTAACGTCAGCATTATTGTTGAGGAAGTAGACACTTTCCTCTTGTTTTTAATGCTTTCCGAGAACCGGAAGTTTGGCTTCCATCCTTGTTTGTAAATCATTGATATATATGGCTATTTTTTATGGCACGTATCTTGTTTATATGTTGGCGTATTCGAGCCAACTGTAAGGAAGATGCATGGCGATCACATTTGAAAATGCTTTAGGAGTACATCCAGAGGCACTTAATTTTCGCGTTCAGCGTACCAAAGTCCTCGCCAGTAACCTAGCAAATGTTGACACCCCTGGGTATTTGGCGAAAGACCTAAGTTTCACCACCGTAATGAACCAAGTAACGGCAGGTGGTGTGAACAAACCGGTGCCAAAGTTCCAGGTTCAGGCCCAATACTCGGTGCCTTACCAGAATAGCAAAAATGGCAACACCGTAGAGCTTGGTGTTGAACAAGCAAAATTCACGCAAAACAACATGGACTTTCAAACTAGCCTGACGTTTCTCAACATGAAATTTAATGGCTTAGCGAAAGCGATTGAGGGACGTTAATTATGTCATTCACTGATATTTACTCGATCACTGGTTCCGCGATGACAGCACAAACTGTGCGTCTGAATACGGTAGCCAGTAACTTAGCAAACGCAGATGCAGTATCTGCAAATCCAGAAGATGCTTATAAAGCGCTTAAGCCAGTATTTGCGACTGTGTACCAAAAAACGCAAATGACAACAGAAAATGGAGCTTATCCCAATGCAGAAGTTCGCATTGTTGACGTTGTTAAAAATGCTGGAGATGCAGAGAAGCGTTTTGAGCCGAACAACCCACTGGCTAATGATGAAGGCTATGTGTTTTACCCAGATATTGATGTAGTTGCTGAAATGGCAGACATGATGTCCGCAACACGCAGCTTCGAAACGAATGTTGAAGTATTAGCCAATGTAAAAAGTATGCAGCAAGGTCTGCTTAGATTAGGGCAGGGTAGCTAATGAGTATTGCACAATACACCCCTTTATCGTCTGACGCTCCAGTAAATACAAAAGCAAAAGACAGCAACGGTATCTCACCAAACCCTAAAGACATGAACAGTGCTTCTTCATTGGAGAATGAGTTTATTTCTTTGATGGTGGCTCAAATTCAAAACCAAGACCCACTTAATCCCCTTGATGGTACGGAATACGTTGGTCAATTGGCTCAGTTCTCGCAGGTACAAAGTACCGAGAATATGTCTAAGACAATGCAACAGAGCATGGTGTTACTGGACAACATGCAAGTGCTGTCAACAGCGGGCCTTGTTGGGCAAACGGTTTACGTCAATGCGGATGAATTTCAGCTTGGTGAAGACGTACAAAACGGAAAAATCGAACTCGCTCATAGCTCAAACCAAGTCACGTTAGTTGTTAAAGATGAATTTGGTCAATCAACTAAAGTGCCACTAGGTGCTCACGGCAAAGGTGACGTCGACTTTTCAATTAATCCTGAAGAACTTGGTCTTAAACCAGGCAAATACTCAGTGGCCGTAGAAGTGCAAGAAGGGCAAGCAAGTCCAAATGTGCTGATGGCAGGCACTGTTGAGCAAGTGCGCATTCCTAATACCGGTGGCGCAGCATTAGTCAATGTCCATGGCGTTGGCAACGTTCCTTTCTATCAAATCACTCAGTTTGGTGCTTAACCAAATACGGAAATCAGAGGTCTATTTATGAGTTTTAACATCGCACTAAGTGGTCTGGACGCGACCAACACAGAGCTAAACACAATCAGCCACAACATTGCCAACGCATCAACGTATGGTTTTAAAGGTGGCCGCACAGAATTCTCCGCTGTATATAACGGCATGCAACCTGGTGGTGTGGAAGTCGCGTCAATTTCACAGAACTTCGACAAAGACGGCAGTATCACAGGAACTGGCCGTGCGATGGACCTAGCTATTAATGGCGGTGGCTTTTTTGTTACTAAAGATAATATGGGCCAAATGTTGTACACACGTTCAGGTGTGTTCTCAACGGATAAGAACAACTTTGTTACGGCTAACAGCGGTGCAAAGCTTCAAGGTTACAGTGTCGATAGCAACAACAACCTAATGACAGGTTCTGTGGGTAATATTCAGGTATCGACTTCCTCACTGAATGCTAAAGCAACAGACAGCTTAGATTTTGTTGCGAACTTCGACGCAAGCGCGTCTGTTATTGATAAAGCCGTAACGCCATTCAATCCAAAAGATCCAAGCTCATTTAACTCGTCTTACACAACAAAAGTCTACGACTCATTGGGTAACTCGCACACGGTAACTCAGTACTTTACTAAGACTGCTTCTAACTCGTGGGAAGTGAACGTTCAAGTAGATGGCGGTACGACGCCAGTAGCAACTGTGCCTGTAACGTTTGGTAAAGATGGCTCGCTTTCAACACCGACTGCACCGTTTAATGTTTCATTCCCTGCAGCAGGCGCGAACGCGATGAGTGTAGACATTAACCTGAAAGGCAGCACGCAATTTGGTGCAGCTTTTGGCGTAAGTACTAATAGTCCTAACGGTTACACATCAGGTGAACTTGCAGGTGTACGCGTTGAAGGTAACGGCATGGTTTACGCGACTTACACTAACGGCCAATCACAGCTACAAGGTCAGGTTGTTCTTGCTGATTTTGCAAACACACAAGGCTTAGCGAAAGTGAGTGGAACATCATGGACTCAAAGCTTTAGCTCAGGTGCTCCAATTATGGGTGTTCCGGGTTCAGGTACGATGGGTGACCTAACTCCGGGTGCATTAGAAGGTTCTAACGTTGACTTAACCAGCGAGCTTGTTGCTCTAATGACTGCACAACGCAACTACCAAGCAAACGCAAAGACAATTTCTACCAGCGACAAGCTTACTCAAGCTTTGTTTAACGCGGTGTAATGGGAGTTTTGCATGGATAGTTTGTTATTTACGGCAACGTCGGGTGCCAGCCGAGTTCTTAAAGCGCAGCACGTTCGTTCAAACAACTTATCAAATGCTGATACTGCGGGTTTTCGAGCGGATATGGAGCGTGTGCGTAGTGTAGAGATGCAAGGCCCAGGTTTTGATGGTCGCACTATGGTTGTGACCAACTCTGCCTCAACACGTTTCGACGCTGGCGATATTGTGAAAACAGGACGTCCGTTGGACGTTGCGGTTATGGGTGAGGGGTATCTCTCTGTAGAAACCCCAGCGGGTAACGAAGCTTACACCCGTGCAGGCAATATTCAGGTCGATACTTTTGGCGCTCTAACAATCAATGGGTTCCCTGTCCTCGGTGACAATGGTCCTTTGGTTGTGCCGGATTATCAAAAGATTGAAATCAGCGAGCGTGGTCAAGTCTCAGTGATCCCACCAGGTGGCGGCGCAGAAATTGTGGCAGGCACTTTGAAGTTGGTTAAACCGGAAATTAATCAACTGCAAAAAGAGAGCGATAGCTTGCTGCACAGCGTAGATGGCGTGCCATTCGCGGCAGATGAAACCGTGCAACTCTCTCCTGAGCACATTGAGGGCAGTAACGTATCTGCTATTGATGAATTGGTTAGTGTGATGTCGCTGACGCGCAACTTTGAAATGCAAGTTCGCATGATGAAAACGGCGGAAACTCTAGCAAAAGCTGGTAACAAATTAATGGCGGCGAGCTAAGTCTCGCCCCGCAAGGAGTAAAAAATGCATTCAGCATTATGGGTAAGTAAGACAGGCATGGCAGCGCAAGACACGAAGATGACTGCCATTTCTAACAACCTAGCAAACGTAAACACGGTTGGCTTTAAGCGTGACCGAGTTGTATTTGAAGATCTTTTCTACAGCATTCAGCGTCAACCAGGCGCACAAGTAGACCAAGTTAACGAACTACCAAGTGGTATTCAGCTAGGTAGCGGTGTTCGCGTTGTTGGCACACAAAAAGTGTTCACGCAAGGTAATACCCAAAACACAACGCAAGAGTTGGATCTTGCTGTAATGGGTCAGGGTTTCTTCCAAATAGAAAACTCGGACGGACAGATCATGTATACACGTAATGGTCAGTTCCATCGAAACTCAGAAGGCTTAATGGTGAACAGTCAGGGCCTGCCTTTAGAGCCTCAAATCCAGATCCCAGACAATGCGGTCTCTTTCTCTGTGGGTGTTGATGGCACAGTGACTACAACAACAGCAGACGATCCAACACCTCAGCAGCTTGGTCAAATTACACTTGCAAAATTCATCAATCCAGCCGGCTTAGAGGCCATGGGTGGCAACTTATTCCGTGAAACGGAAGCCAGCGGTCCAGCTGATGAGCTGATTGCAGGAGCTGATGGCGCCGGCATTATCAAGCAAGGTGCACTGGAAGGGTCAAACGTACAAGTAGTAGAAGAGATGGTCGACATGATCACCACTCAACGTGCGTATGAGATGAATGCGAAAGTGGTCTCTGCTGCAGATGACATGCTGAAGTTTGTTTCGCAATCAATGTAAGTATGAAATTGGTGATGATGAAGGAAAAAGCAATGAAATGGCTTTCTAAGAGTTGGGCAGTAGCCGCCGTGTTGCTGGTGGGATGTGCTGGCCGTCAGGAATTTATTCCGCCTGAGCCGAATGCTGAGGAATATGCACCACCAACGCTCGATTACACGCTGCCGGAAACCCAATCTGGTAGCCTTTATCGTCACCAATACACGATGACTCTGTTCCAGGATCGTCGTGCTTACCGAGTTGGCGATGTATTAACGGTTCAATTATCAGAAGAAACCTCATCGAGTAAAAATGCGGGTACTAAGTTCGGTAAAAGTTCAGCAATTAACTTTGTGGCGCCGACCATAGGCACGAAAACTATCGATGAGTTAGGGGTTAGCGTGGATGGCAAACGTAACTTCGATGGCAGTGCATCAAGTTCACAAGGCAACAAGCTTCAAGGTGCCATTACGGTAACGGTACACGAAGTATTACCTAATGGCGTATTGCGTATCAGCGGTGAAAAATGGCTTCGTCTGAATCAAGGCGACGAGTTTATTCGTCTAACCGGTATCGTCCGTGTGGATGATATTAACCGCAGTAACCAAGTTTCTTCTCAACGAATTGCTGATGCAAGAATTACCTACGCAGGTCGCGGAGCGCTAGCTGACAGCAACGCAGCCGGGTGGCTAACTCAGTTCTTCAACAGCCCATGGGTACCTTTCTAATGAAGACAATGCAATCTTTCTTTATGTCTCTCCTATTGGTGTTGACCTTGGGACTACCAGGCACTTCACGTGCTGAAGCGGAAATTCCGATCATGGACTTGGTCGATGTTCGCGGCATTCGAGAAAACCAACTGGTTGGTTATGGTTTGGTGGTTGGCTTAGCCGGCCAAGGTGACCGAAACCAAGTGAAATTTACCTCTCAATCTATTACCAACATGCTACGTCAGTTTGGGGTTCAAATTGATGACAGTATGAACCCTAAGCTACGAAATGTGGCTTCTGTGAGTGTGACAGCGTCCGTTGATCCAATGGCAGGCCCAGGACAAACGTTGGATGTGGTTGTGTCTTCAATCGGTGATGCAAAGAGCCTTCGTGGTGGTACGTTATTGCTAACGCCTTTACGTGGTATTGATGGCGAAGTGTACGCGATTGCGCAAGGCAACGTGGTTGTGGGGGGCTTATCTGCAGAGGGGCGAAGTGGCTCCAAAGTAGAAGTAAACACACCAACGGCGGGTCGCGTTCCGAATGGTGCGACTTTAGAGAGAGAAATTAAAACCGATTTCAATCAACGTGATGAAATCACCCTAAACCTGCGCAAGCCTAGCTTCACTACAGCAAAAAATATTGCGCGTGAAATTAACAACACTTTTGGACCTAACGTTGCAGTTGCGATCAATAAAGCGCGCATTGATATGCGTGCACCAAAAGATACACAGCAGCGTGTCGTCATGATGTCGATGCTTGAAGAAATGAGCGTTGTTGAAGGCCGTAAACCTGCTCGTATTGTCTTTAACTCTCGCACTGGCACCGTGGTTATCGGTAAGAGTGTCAAAGTGAGTGAAGCAGCAGTAAGTCACGGTAACTTAACCGTGCGAATTTCTGAATCACAACAAGTTAGTCAGCCTAATGCGTTTGCAAATGGCGATACGAAAGTCGTTAACCAAACGGATCTTGATGTGAATGAAGATCTCGCTCAGATGGTGATTTGGCCTCCAGGCACGGAACTTAACACCATAGTTAATGCGGTAAATAGTTTAGGTGCCACGCCTACAGACTTGATGTCTATCCTGCAAGCTTTGAGTGAAGCGGGTGCATTGAACGCTGAATTGGTCGTGATATAAGGAGTTAAGGATGAAGCTAGACAGTACCAATGAACAAACTCAGTTAAATTCGATGCTTTATCACGACAATAGTGCATTGGCTAACATCAAGCATAGTCGTGATCAAGAAGGCGCACTTGAAGTCGTCGCAGGTCAATTTGAGGCAATGTTCCTACAAATGGTGTTACGCCAAATGCGCAGCAGTAGTGATGCTCTTGCTGATAAAGACAGCCCGTTCGCCAGTCAGCAACAAGGGGTATTCCGTGATATGTATGACGGTCAGCTGGCGATGGAACTAGCAAAGAAACAGAGCTCAGGCATTGCCAATATGCTCATCCAGCAGCTGAGCCCGTCTATGCGTGAGGTTGCTTTCGATGCTGCGCGCAACATCTCATCCGCTAACGATGGTAAAGCTTCGAATTCTGAATCTATCTCACAAGTAGATTCTAAAGAGGTGGAGAAGAATTCAAGCCTATTTAATACCGCTTCTCAAGCCGTCGCCTCTGTTAAACAGGTATTCGGTGAGGCCGGTATGACTACCGCGTTTTCTCAGCCGTTGATCAGAAAAATGGAGCTGTAAATGAACCTAGTTAATATTGCCCTTTCAGGTTTAGGCGCGAACCGTGTGGCCCTAGACGTAACCGCGCAAAACGTGGCAAACGTGAATACCGTGGGTTACAGTCGTCAACAAGCGTTGATGGCGTCTGTCGATGATGGTAAAGCCAATCGCTTAAGTCCAGGTTTAGGGGTAGAAGTCACTAGCATTCGCCGCGTTACTGATCAATTTCTGATTAAGCAAACGTGGTCGACTAACAGTATGGCGGCATACGCATCTGGATACACCAGTAACATGAGTCAGCTGGAGAATACGCTTGGTGCCGATGGTTTCAGTATATCGGCTGGCTTGGACTCACTAAACGCCGCGCTTAACGATGCGACCGTTAAGCCAGAATCCATACCCTACCGCCAGCAGATCATTAACGAATCTGAAGCTTTGGCCCGCCGTTTTAATACGCTTACCGAGTCTTTATACAATCAACATAAAGACATGAGCGACCAACGTAATGCAGCGCTTAACCACGCGAATAGCCTTATGGAAAATATCGCGAAGGTGAACAAGCAACTGGTAGAGATGCAAGGTACAGGTGGTAACCCATCACAGTTAATGGATGAACGAGATAGGTTAATCGGTGAGTTATCTCAAACCATTGAAATCAAAACAACACAGCAGCATGACGGCAGTGTTCAGGTCACACTAACCTCTGGTCAACCGCTTGTGATGGGTACGGACCATGGCAAACTGGAAGCCATTCCTGACCCGAGTGATCCTTACTTGGCGGACTTACACGTCACGTTCTCGAATCAAAGTTTTGCGATTGGTGACTCGCTTGGTGGCAAATTAGGTGCGATTAATGACTATCAAACCGAAGTGTTGAAACCAAACCAATTGGCTCTGAATGACATGGCGAAAGCTCTCGCGGATGAATACAACGCCGTGCTTGCAACTGGCAAAGACTTAAATGGCAACCCAGGTAAACCTTTGTTCAGCTATGACCCAGCAAACCCTGCAGCCAGTTTGGATATTACCAAGCTAACTCCAGATGAGCTTGCGTTCTCAAGTGATGGAACACCTGGTAACGCAGATGCGTTGCAATCATTGATCGAGTTAAGCAACAAGCCAGTGGCGGTATCAGGTTACGGCTCAGTAAGCTTGAACGATGCCTTTAGTTCAATGGTGGGTCAAACCGCAATTAAAGCACGCCAAGCTAATGCTGATTATCAAGCGAAGTTAGCCATGAACAAGCAAGCGCACGCAGCTCGCGATAATGTTAGTTCCGTAAACAGCGATGAAGAAGCGGCTAACCTAATGATGTTTGCTAATGCGCACAATGCCAACATGAAAGTGATCAGCACAGCAAATCAACTGCTAGATTCTATTCTGCAGTTATTCTAAGAGGAAAGTTTAGATGCGAATTAGTGACAATCAATTTAGTCAAATGATGTTGCACAGCTTGCAGAGCAATAGCGCGGGACTAGGCGAAGCTCTGCAACAGATGTCTACTGGCAAGCGCTTGACCAAGCTGTCTGATGATCCAATGGCTTCGATCAAGTTGCTTAACTTAGACCGAGAAACCAGTGCGATTGCTCAGTACAAAAACAACATTGAAAACGTAAAAACGACGCTATCGAGTCAAGAAACCCATTTAGATTCGATCAAAGAAAGCTTAAAAAGCATGCGAGACATCGCGCTTTGGGGTGCGAACGGCTCTCTTACTGACGAAAGTCGTGGCGGTATGATTACAGAGCTTAAGAGTTACCGTGATTCTATTGAGTCGTCTTTTAACGCGCAGGATGAAGAAGGGCACTACCTTTTCTCTGGTACTAAAACGGATACTGCGGCTGTAAGTAAAGCGAGTGGCAGCTACGTAATTGAAGGTAATAGTGACAAGCGCGTAGTAACAATTGCTAAAGGTGTCACGATGGATTCCAATATGACTGCAAAAGAAATATTGGACCTTGGGGGAGGCCATAACGTGCTTAACCAAATTGATGCGCTGATCAAAGAGTTTGAGAGCCCTACCGCCAACTTCAGAGCTGAAGTTGAGGCGAGTATCAGCGCTATCGACGATACTTTTTCAAACGTACTAGGGACCATGACTGAGATTGGTGGTCGACACAACAACTTAGATCTTGTTGGTGGCGCGCACAGTGAAAACAAGCTGTTCGTTGACAAAGTATCTGGAGACCTCTCTGCTCTGGACTATGGTGAAGCGTCGGTACGATTGAGTAATTACATGGCCGCTTTGCAAGCAACGCAAGCAAGCTATGTGAAGATCGATGGTTTGTCGCTGTTTGACCGTTTATAAGGTTAGGAAGTTCTTTTTATGGTAATGAGTACAGTAGAGGTTAGACCCCATAGCATACGCTTAGGTGGACAAGAACAAGCCTCTATCATGCCGACCCGTTCTGCAGACTCAAGTACGGCAATTAAACCGCGCCCGGCGCAAATTCAGGCTGACACTGCGTCAGCCTACTCTGTATCTGGTATTCAGCTTACGCAGGGTCAGCAGCAAGCCACGGCGGTTCAGATCGCGTCCAAATCGCTGCAGGTGATTGGCAAAGAGCTCACGCAAATTAAACGTGGTTTGACGCAAGCTATTAATCAAGGCGTACAAAATGTTCCTGGTTTGCAGGATACATTGGTTCGTTCTAAAGCCACCATCCAAAAAGTCGTTGAGCAAGCACGTTTCGATGGCCAGAAAGTCCTAAATAACGAACTGCACTTAAAACTGGATAAAGCGGACATTCGTCGCTTTTCTATTCCAGGTTTGAATGTTCATCGCTTAAGCGACAAGGCCGAGCAAATCCGTTTGGATTTTCCTCAAGGTCAAGCGGTGATGATTCAGTTTGATGGACAATCAGACGGTGAGCGAACGGTCAAAATGCTGGATCGCAGCTTGATTGCGTTAGGAATGCGAGCCTCATTAGCCGATGATGGCAGCATTTTATTTGAAGCCAGAGACAACGCTTATCAACAAATGCAGCAAAAGGTGATGGTAACGGGGGAAGGGCACCGATTCCCTGCGGGACAGCCTAACGTTTTGAACTTAAAGTCTGAGCCAGATGGTATTGCGGAGCTCGGGTTTGATCTAGGCTCACGCGACGGCATCAAGCAGACGATTGCCAAAGTAAATCAGCATCTGAAACAAGTTCAAACGAGTTTGCAAGAAGCGAAAGCTTTTCATGGTGAACTGAATACTCAAATGCGTTCTATCCAAACCAAAACCGCACAGCTTTCAGTCAATGAGGTGAATGCAAAACTGGATGGATTCATGCAAAAGTCTGGCGAGTTTACTTCGACTTTTCAGGCATTGAATGCGCAAGCAAACGTGCGTCGTCATACCGTGGTCGCTTTACTGAAGTAACGAACACTCCAATGATTCCCGGCTTTACACTGTTATCGTCCCCCAATAACGAAAACAGCGCACTGTCGGGAATCTCTCTTTGACTCGTCTAGGGCTCGAGTGCTTTTGCCACCGAACGATTCAATTTCTGGAATAGCCATCCAAGTGCTATCAAAGATGCACCTAAGCCTAAGAAGCTTATTGCTCGCCAGAACCCATCCAGAGAGCTCACATCCCATAAGAATACTTTCAGTGCGACACCGGCAAGGACCACTAGACCGACACGCTGCATCATCAGCCCCTGTTGGGTCACGCCGCGCCAAGTCAGCAATCCACCTACGAGCAAGCCAGCCACTGAATAACTGAACAACTCTGCCATGCTGGTTGGCTGATACAGCATCATCGATGTGGTTTGCCAGAATTGACGGATAGACATCCCCAACCAAATGGCTGCAAGTAAAAAGCCTAGACTAGCAATCGCAAATCGATGAACTTGCAACGTATTCCAGCGTTTAAAGATTGCGATAAGCAGGATGCAAGCTGGTAACAGCCAGCCGATACTCAGCATGTTAAAGATGGGAAGTGCTTGTGCCGAGACGTTATCAGTCACCAACGGCGATTCTGCCGTATTAAGCAAAATAATCAATATAGCGAACGCGCACCAAAGCAAGTAACTATAGATTTCGTAGATACGGCTTAAGTGTTGCGCAAATTGGCTGCGGTAGCTGTATACCAAACCCATAACTAATGCTTGATTGGCAAAGACTGCCGCACTTGTGAAGTCGATGTTCCCCAAGTAACCATATTGCCCCGTTAACCAGTAGTTAGTTTGGGTGAACAATGCCATTAAGAATACATGTAAAAACGCCCCTTCAAACCAGTTGGTCAGTTCTCGGTCCACTTGTTTTAGTGTTGAACGAGCATAAGACAAGATGAAGAGAGAAGGCAGATAACTCACCAGAACCCAAGCCCAATGCCCAGCTTCTACCGGTTGCCATTCGGGTATGAAAGGTAGCAGCGTGAGTCGGATAACCAGTATTCCCATTGCCACTTTAATCGCCCAACTCGCAGGTCGAAATAACCCGACTTGAGCCTGTAAGGCCATTATCGCAACTTGTATTGAGATTGCTGTTGTTAACCAAGTATCACTCAACCAAACAAAAGCGATACCTACGATTAAAGCATGCATAACGGCAGAGCATTCTAATGCCAACGAACGTGCACGCTGACCAAGCACAACGTAGTAAGTGGCCATCAATGCGCAGAATGCAGTCCAATACCACAGGTAGCCTTGCATAAATTCGTCAATATAAAACAACGTAATTAAGCTCATCGCGGGAGCCAGTACCAGCAGAAGCAGCCCACTGAGTTGCGAACGGTCACTAAGTGATTGGCAATATGTTCGATAGCAGATCAGCGCAATACTCACCGCCAATGCGAATAGGATGCTAGCTTCTCGCTCTAACATATACAGCGCATTAAAAGCGATGGTAAGAACAATCAGCGCGGTTGCTGAGACGAGAATGGATGGCAAAAATACACGTAATGACCAGCCTGTACGAAGTGCTGGTAGCCAGATGATCGCAACAAGCAGCGTATAACAGTACGCCATTTGTAGAGTGTTCAGATCCGGCATTCTGGTGACGGCAGAAAAGGTCAATAAAGCAGTTGCGAGAGCGGTAGCGGTCGGCGAGTTTGTCCACTTGCTTTGATAGTGACGAAAGCGAGGATTGAGCATCCAACCCATTCTCGGAACCGCGAAAATGAGATACAAAGTGATGGAGAGATAAATCGCGAGCCACGAGAACAACAGTTCTGTTGGTGTACTCTCAATCAACAGCAACATCCAAATGACATGTGGAATCGCGATACTTGGCGTAATCCATGACCTACGCACTTTTTGCATCAATAAGGTCGCCGCGAACGAAATTGCGCAGATGTATCCGGCTAACAAAAAGTAGTTGGGTTCATTACCCCCAATCCACAGTGGTGCTGTGTAGCCACCAATTAAGCCAAGCACGGCCATTAACGGCCCTTGTCGCAATGATAATGCTAAACTGAAAAATGCCGCTGAAGCCAAGATGATCAACGAGATACTCGGCGTTAGCATTTGATAAACCACAAAGGCAAAAATGACGGTGCAGTAAATGCCCGTTAATCCCGTACCGGTAACAGCAGCAGGAACATACGTAAAGCCTTGGGCTCGTGCTGCCCGTTGCGGATTCTGTTGTTCTTTACGGTGAAACCACTCGCCAACAAGCACCATAAGTAATGAGATCACAAAGGCAAAGGACACTCGCATAAATGGCGAAAACTGGATGTGACTACCAATCACCTGTACGAGATAACCTCCACCGATCAGCATGGCCAATGCGCCTACCCAAACCAACCAATTTTCTTGAATGTTGCTAAGCAGGCTCTGAACTTTACTCTGAAGGAATGACTCATTTTCTTGACTAAAAACATCCAGTTGCACTTCTCTTGTCTGGGCGTACCCTTGATTCGCAGCGCTCTGGTCCAAGTCTAGGTTGGCAGCTGGATCATGTTCCCCAGAGGATGAGACATTTTTCTGTGGTGATTCTATGTGAGGTGACGTCGCTACAGATGGTGTGTCTTTTTCGATGCTGGATTGTTGGTGCGCTTGTGGGTTTGAGCCCCCATGGACACTGGCTCGTAGTGATGTGACTTCCTCACGAAGTTTGGTTAGTTCTTTTTCTAAAAGTGCAGCTCGGTTGGCGGCTTTCACTCCGATGAGGATGGCGAGACACGCCATGAACAGTGCTAGTATTACGTACAATCCATTTCTCCTTGCGTACGTCGCGTGACCCACGATTCTTAACTTTGAGCACTTACGCTAAAGCTTAGTTCATGCTCTATGCCTTAGCCTCATATAGTGCTAGGTTCCGCGCTTTCTTCAGAAATCATTCTACATAATGAAACTCAATGCGTAATGATGAATTCGACAAAGTCGCACACTTGTGTGCCACTTTAAGACCTGATGAACAAAAATGAGTCGTTAAGTCATTGGGGGTCAACTATATTCATAGTTCTGATGCGATCGCCAAAGGACTTCAAACATGTGCGTTTCGTAGCGATGTCATCGAAGGTCAGTCGTTTGATTTGCACGTTCGGTTGTTTCTATTTGACCGTAAGGCTGAATGTATTCGGGTATAGCGCATTCACGCGAAAAAAGGCAAAAACAGGTAATTATTGATGCAAGTGGGTAATGAAGCGCTGGTGCTGTCAGCGGTTGGGGTTATTGGTTTAGGTTGCCAATGGTTAGCTTGGCGATTGCGTTTGCCAGCGATTTTATTTTTGTTGTTGGCAGGGCTGATCGTCGGGCCATTTATGCAGTGGTTAAATCCTGATGAGATATTAGGTAATTTGCTCTTTCCGTTGGTCTCTTTGGCGGTGGCAGTGATTTTATTTGAAGGCAGTTTGACCTTAAATTTTAAAGAAATTCGTGGCGTGAGTGGTTCGGTATGGAGCATTGTTTCCATCGGGGCGATCATTTCGTGGGCGGCGACCAGTATCGCAACACACTATTTCCTCGGCTTTACTTGGGAGCTTGCCATGTTGTTCGGCAGCTTAACCGTAGTAACAGGGCCGACGGTCATCGTGCCACTTCTACGAACCGTAAGACCTAACAGTACGCTTGCTAACATTTTGCGATGGGAAGGGATTTTGATTGACCCGCTCGGTGCGCTTTTTGTTGTGATGGTTTACGAGTTTATCGTATCTCACAGCGCGATAAATAGCGTCGAAGTGTTTGGGACGATCATTGCTGTCGGTGTCATGCTAGGTGCGGCCTCAGGCTATGCAGTTGCGACGATCATGCGTCGCTCTTGGCTACCGGAATATTTGCAGCCATTTGCGGTTTTGATGGTGGTTCTAGGTGTATTTTCGGTCTCTAACCACATTGAGTCTGAAGCTGGGTTACTAACCGTCACCGTAATGGGTATGTGGCTCGCAAACGCTAAAGACATCAATATTCAGCAAATTCTGCACTTTAAAGAGCATTTAACCATTTTACTGATCACCGGATTGTTCATCTTCCTTGCGGCTCGAATCAGTCTGGATGATTTTGCTGCGCTAGGTAGCGGTGCGTTATTGTTGTTTGTATTTATGCAGTTAGTGTCGCGTCCGTTATCGATTTTTCTTTCAACCTTCCGCAGCAACTTGCGTCTTAAAGATAAGCTGTTTTTGTCTTGGGTTGCACCGCGCGGTATTGTTGCTGCTTCGATTTCGTCTCTTTTCGCGATCAAATTGACCGAATACGGCATTGATGAAGCGATTTTACTGGTCCCTATGACCTTCATGGTGATTATAGGAACGGTCGTGTTACAAAGTGCGACGGCACGTCCTGTAGCGCTGACGTTGGGCGTTGCAGAGCCAGCACCACGCGGCTTCTTGTTGATTGGAGCTAACCGAGTAGCAAGAGAAATAGGGCAGGCGCTGGCGCGTTATGACCGCCGCGTATTAATGACTGACTCAAACTGGGAGTACATCAGTCAGGTTCGTATGTTGGGGTTGGATTACTATTACGGCAACCCTATTTCTAGTCACGCGGACGACAACTTGAACTTGATAGGAATAGGTCAAGTGGTTGCATTAACGCCCGATCAGCATTTCAACATTATGGCTTGCATGCAATTCGTCGACGAGTTTGGGGAAGATAAAGTTCACTGCTTACAAAAAGTGAAAACCAACGGCAATGGCAGCGAGAAGCACTCCGTGGCTCAGGAGTACCATGGTAAATTGCTGATGGGCGGCAATGTAAGCTATACCCAGCTAGCCAGTATGTTAAGTCGTGGTGCAGAGGTTAAACACACGAAATTGAGCGATAACTTCACGTATCAAGATTATTTAGCGCATCACAAAGGTAGTTCAGTTGTACCGCTGTTCCATGTAGAAGAAAAAGGAAAAATTCAATTCTGTGATGATCCCGAACAGTTTGAACCAACGACGACAAGCACTGTTGTGTCGCTAATTCTGTCGGACAGCGTAAAGTAAACTACAGAGCAATGTGATCCATTTTCATCATGGGTATCGTACGCTGATTATCTCAATTTGAAGAGAAACTTGCCGGCTTGTTTAAAACGGAAAGCGAGTTTCTTTTCTTATAATGTCAGGGGCAGTCGAGATTCATTACTCGTTTCGGAAAAGTAATCCGGCAAATTCACAAAATTCGCATTGACGTTACTGATAAGGATCGCAATACTGCGCGACTGTTTTACTTTAGGGTGACATTATGGCTCCGCAAACTAACCGAAAAGATTTACACCTAGATGCTGTTTTACATCATGATATGAGCATGAAGCATAAAACGGCGGGTTTTGAGTCTGTCGAGTTTGAACACTGTGCGCTGCCAGAATGTGACTTTCACGCGATCGATTTATCGACAGAGTTTCTTGGTCATCAATTAGCGCTACCGTTTTTGATTAGCTCGATGACTGGCGGAGCAAAAGACGCAGAAACGATCAATTGTCGTTTAGCTGAAGCAGCAAGTGAATTAGGTATTGCCATGGGTGTGGGCTCGCAACGGATTAGCTTAGAAGAAAGTCAGCATTCGGGCTTGGGTAAAACCATTCGTGAGTTGGCGAAAGAAGTACCGTTGTATTCCAATCTTGGAGCCGCTCAATTGCTCGATAAAGGTAAACTCGATAATGCGCAACGTGCGGTTGAGGCGATTCAAGCCGATGCCTTGTTTGTGCACGTTAATCCAATGCAGGAAGCGTTTCAGAAAAATGGCGACCACAATTGGGTTGGTGTTTTCCAGGCAATTGAGATGCTTAAATCTCGCGTGAAGGTTCCTATCATTATCAAAGAAGTCGGTTTTGGTATTAGCGGACACGTTGCGCAGCGATTAATTGATGCTGGTGTGGATGCAATTGACGTTGCGGGCGCGGGTGGCACAAGCTGGAGTGCGGTTGAAGGGTATTGCCAAGATAATCCGAAAATGCAGCGTGCAGCCGAGCTTTTCCGCGATTGGGGTGTCCCTACAGCAACATGTTTGGCTCAAATCCGCGCACTGCATCCTACATTACCCTTGATCGCCTCGGGAGGTGTTCATAACGGACTTGAAGCGGCGAAAGCCATTCATTTGGGTGCTAATCTCATTGGGCAAGCTGGTGCGGTATTAAAAGCTGCGACGATCAGCACGCAGTCTGTCGTCGATCACTTTGAACAAATGGCATTAGAGCTGCGTTTAACGTGCTTTGGTACTGGCTCTTTTAAGGTTGGTGAGCTAACAAAAGCGCGCTGCCTATAGCTTTTAGAATGGCGCGCTTTACACAGAGTCGCTCAATAATTTTTCGATGTCTTAACACGTAGACTGATAATTTCGTTATAGTTGATACAAAAGTCACTTCAGCTAGTGACGCCTTTATTCAGACACTTGAATGGGCACGTGTTGAAGAGATTGAGTTTAATTTTACTATTGTTTGCAACTGGAACCTTAAATTTATGAAAAAACTAGTCATGCTGATGTTGGCGGCTTCTGCTTTGACCGCTTGTAGTGATGAAGTGGGCACTGAAGGCTGGTGTAACGACATGCGCGATAAGCCAAAAACAGAATGGACAGCAGACAACGCGGTAGACTTTGCAAAGCATTGTGTTCTGCAAGATGGTGTCGGCAGCGAGCAATGGTGTGAAAACCTGAAAGATAAGCCGAAAGGTGACTGGACTGCAAACGAAGCGACCAGCTTTACTAAACACTGCATTTTTTAAGCACAGCGGAAAGCGCCTTTTCTGAGGCGACATTCTGTGAGGTAAACACCAAGCGTTATTGCTTGGTGTTTTTGTATCTAAAATAGCTCGATTTTTCACGTGTCAGCGCACTTCCCTCTGAATGGAAAGTTTTACATTTTCGTTTCATTTTTGAAAACCTGTATTGCCTGTCTTTAATTTTTCGTATTGCAATGGCATGGTGTCGAGATAGCCATCTAATTCAATTAGATTCATAACAAAAAGGAATTCAAATGGAAGTACTAAAAGGCTCATGTCTGTGCGGCAAGGTAAAGTTGGAAGTGGCAGATGAATTTAAGTACATGGGAAATTGCCATTGCTCTGAATGCCGCAAGTTCACAGGTTCTGACTATTCATCTGCCGGTGGTATTGCGTTGGATAAACTGCTTATTATCCAAGGGAAAGAAGATATTCAAACTTATCAGAAAAGCGAAAATACCATGCTATGCTTTTGTCGCCACTGCGGATCGAGCCTGTATTCGAAAAAGAACAATGGGATCGTCAATATTCGCCTTGGTATCTTGGATGACACACCTTCTCACAAGCCCGATTTCCATATTTTTGTCGCGTCGAAAGCGCCGTGGCTCGAGATATCGGATAACCTGACTCAATTTGATGCAGGGCCAAAATAGAGTTGTTGTAGATAAGTATTTAGAAACAGAGCGCGTTACAATACGCTTGCGACGCGCTCTGTGCTTTTACTTTGTATATTAGAACGGAGACGACTATTTGGCGTCTTGTAGTTCTTCAAAGCCACCTGCATTGTGCAGATTCGTAAAGCCTTGCGATTGTAAGTATTGATACGCTTTGCCAGAGCGGTTACCACTGCGACAGTACAACACGATAGCTTGATCTTTATCGACGTCTTGAAAATGTTTATCAAGTTCAGATAAAGGGAAGTTGACGGCATTATCCAAATGCCCTTCAGAAAACTCTTGCGGCGTGCGCACATCGACAATCATCGCGCCCTCGTCAATCAATTGCCAACCTTGTTCAGCGCGTTCAGAAGCTGACACGTTGGGTGAGAGGAAGCCAACGCATAACGTTGCAAGAAATAGAGATACGGCCTTTTTCATTGTTTGATTATCCTTTTTAAGAGTACGTAACCACTCTAGATTTGATTGAGCACATTTTCCATCATAAAGAGATGCTAAGTGGTTGTGAATGCGATAATTCGATAGAAAATTTTATTTAATTTAATAAAAAATTTTTATCAAATTCACCTCTTGAACTCTAATTTTTCGACCTTATTATTTTCATCGAAAGCGAGCTGTCGACTCGCAAATCCATCTTGATGTTTATTTTGTCTTTTATTTTTGGTTCCAAGTAGGAGGCACTTAAAAATGAAAATTCGTCCTTTAAATGACAAGCTAATTGTTGAAAGACAAGAGGTGGAAAATAAATCTGAAGGGGGAATCGTTTTAACTTCTCAGTCGGTGAAAAAATCAAACCGCGGGAAAGTCATTGCTGTTGGTTTAGGTAAACGTCTTGAAAATGGCGAACGCGCTGCGATGGAAGTCAAAGTGGGCGACCAAATCATTTTCAATGACGGTTACGGCGTGAAAACCGAGAAAATTGACGGCGCAGAATACTTAATTCTGTCCGAATCTGATGTGTTAGCAATCGTTGAGTAATTATTTTTGTAGTAGTTTTTTGAGGAGATAACCATGGCTGCAAAAGACGTATTATTTGCTAATGACGCACGTCAAAAAATGCTGAAAGGTGTGAACTTACTGGCGGACGCAGTAAAAGTGACACTAGGCCCGAAAGGCCGCAACGTTGTGCTTGATAAATCTTACGGCGCGCCAACCATCACCAAAGATGGCGTGTCTGTAGCGAAAGAAATCGAACTGAAAGATAAGTTCGAAAACATGGGCGCACAAATGGTGAAACAAGTGGCGTCCAAAGCGAATGATGAAGCGGGGGACGGTACAACGACCGCTACCGTACTGGCGCAATCTTTCATCAATGAAGGTCTTAAAGCGGTAGCCTCTGGCATGAACCCAATGGACCTAAAACGTGGTATCGACAAAGCCACTGAAGCGGCGGTTGAGAAACTACGTGAAATGTCTAAGCCATGCAGCGACAAAGAATCTATCACCCAAGTGGGTAGCATTTCTGCAAACAGCGATCGCGCGATCGGTGAAATCATTGCAGAAGCGATGGAGAAAGTGGGTCGCAATGGCGTGATTACGGTTGAAGAAGGCCAAGGTCTAAACAACGAATTGTCTGTGGTTGAAGGTATGCAATTTGACCGCGGTTACTTGTCGCCATACTTCATCACTAACCAAGAAAATGGCAGCGTCGAGCTAGACAACCCATACATCTTATTGGTGGACAAAAAAGTCAGCAGCATCCGCGAGCTATTGCCTGTACTAGAAGAAGTAGCGAAATCTTCTCGCTCGCTATTGATCATTGCTGAAGACATCGAAGGTGAAGCGTTAGCGACATTGGTTGTGAACAACATGCGCGGCATCGTGCGTGCGACCGCGGTGAAAGCGCCTGGCTTTGGTGACAACCGTAAAGCGATGATGGAAGACATTGCGGTACTAACTGCTGGTACGGTCATCTCTGAAGAAATCGGCCTAGAGCTCGAAAAAGCAACGTTAGAGCAACTAGGTAGTGCGAAGAAAGTGACCATTACCAAAGACACAACAACCATTGTGGGTGGCGCAGCAGAAGCAAGCGCGATTGCTGATCGTGTGGCTTCGATTGAAAAACAAATCGAAACAACCACTTCTCAATACGACAAAGATAAGCTTCAACAACGTGTTGCGAAGCTATCTGGCGGCGTAGCGGTGATCAAGATCGGCGCTGCAACCGAAGTTGAGATGAAAGAGAAGAAAGATCGCGTGGACGATGCGCTACACGCTACTCGCGCAGCGGTTGAAGAAGGTATTGTTGCTGGTGGTGGTGTAGCTCTAACTAAGATCGCGAAAGAATTGGCGGATCTAAAAGGCGACAATGATGACCAAAACGTGGGTATCCGAGTTGCGCTACGTGCAATGGAAGAGCCTCTTCGTCAAATCGCAACTAACGCAGGTGACGAAGCTTCTGTTGTGGCGAACGCTGTCAAAGCTGGTGATTCCGATTACGGTTACAACGCTGCAACAGGTGAATACGGCAACATGATCGAAATGGGCATCTTGGACCCTGCGAAGGTAACACGTTCAGCGCTTCAATTCGCAGCGTCTGTTGCTGGCTTGATGATCACCACTGAAGCGATGATCACCAACCACGTTGAAGACAAAGAACTTGATATCTAACGTCATCAACCGTTAGTGATTAAGTAAGCGTTAAAATAACAATAACATTGCAAAACCTAAGCGGGCTCGCTTGAGCCCGCTAATCAGTCATTTGAGGTAAGTGTTATGACCCGTTTACCTGCGTTTTCTTTCTCAATATCTGAGCCGGGCGGTAATGAAGCTTCGTCAACGTGGCCGACTGCTATTCACTTCCCCCTCGTTCCAGCTGGGCCAGAGTTTTCGATCGAAAATGCTCTGCCTAAACGTCCGATAGTGATGATATTCACTATCGATCTGTCTCAGTTATTTAAAGGGGACGCTCGGGTCATCCATTAACTGTATCGAAACAGCCAGCGCACGTTGGCTGTTTTTTTCTAATTTAAAGTATTGAAAATGTAGATTTTTAATTGATTACTGCCACTTGTTCAATGATCAATTTGAACTGGGGTAATCGGACCGCAAGCGCACTACACCTTTAAGCCCAGCATTGCGCCGAAAATGATTAATCCCGCCCCACATGCTTGATTGAGTCGATGCTTAATCTTCAACAAGAAAGCTTGTAGCTGGGATGACGTGAATAAAACAGCAACGATAGAAAACCAAATACCATGCAGCGCAATCATATAAATCCCGTAAAAAAAGGCGATGTGTTGCTGACTAGAGTCGGGAGAAATCACTTGGCTAAAAATACTCAGAAAAAACAGCATCGTCTTGGGATTGAGTAAATTACACAGAAATCCCTGCATGAAAAATCGCCACATTGAATACTCGCTCTGTTGAATGGTTTCTGAGTTTGATGCAGGTTGCGAGGAGAATATTCCTTTAATCCCAAGGTAGACAAGATAAGCGGCCCCAAGATAGCGCACGAGATTAAACAACCATTCATTTTGTGAAATTAAGTAACTGATCCCTAGCATGGAGTAAGCGATGTGGATGCTGATCGCCATGCTGATACCAATCGCACTGTATACGCCTGCTTTTCGTCCTTGATTTAAGCTATTTCTTAATACCAAAACAAAGTCTGCGCCAGGGCTAATGACAATAAGCACACCTAATAACGCAAGAGTTACAAATTCCATATCGGTTTCCTGTTTGAATGATGAAGTCTGGGATGTAGCGGAATTGTAGGCGTCTTTATTACTGACTATAATCGAAAAACATTCCCATATTGGTGAGAAAAACTCACAGATGCGTCACCTGAAATCTTTTTATGTCTTCCACGTTGCGGCGAGTTCTTCAAGCTACACTGAAGCGGCTGACAAACTGAACATTACCCACGGAGCCGTGAGTAAGCAGATCAAGCAACTTGAGCAATATCTGTCTCAACCTTTGTTCTTCAAAGAGGGCAGGAAAGTCGTGTTGACGGCAGAAGGCGAATTACTCAAGACATACACAGAAACGGCATTCCAAACGCTAGAAACAGGCGTGAATACGCTTATTCAAGAGAAGCATCAGCATCTTGAAGTGTCTTGTGAACCGACATTAACCATGCGCTGGTTGATGCCAAGGTTGGCCGCGTTTAATGATGAACACCGTGCTGATGTTCGTTTGTCGACGGCTGGTGGCCCGGTAACATTAGGATCAACTGGGCTTTCGATGGCGATTCGTCGAGACGATTTTGCGCAGCATCACGATTACGACAAAACCATTCTTGTGGAAGAGTGGGTGGGGCCGGTATTTTCTCCTGAGTATTGGCAATCCATTAAAGACAATTTGAAAGCAGCTCGATTGTTGAATAGCCAAACCAGACCGAATGCTTGGGCGGATTGGCAGCAATCAACACGTTGTGAAACTTTCAACGGCAACACTCAGCAATCATTCGCGCATTTTTATTTTTGCATACAAGCCGCAGTGGATGGCTTAGGCGTCGCAATGGGATCGTATCCTTTTGTCATGGACGATATTAAGCGTGGTAATTTGGTCGCACCATTTGGGTTTTCTCCATCAAGTTGTAATTACGTTTTATTGAGTCAAGATAAAAAGCGTACAGAACTCGAACATAAATTTATCACGTGGTTACAAACGCAAATGGCAGAGTGTGTGCCACTGTCATCACAGCAGATTACGCAAGGCGAATAGAAGGCATAGAGCGAGATTACGTCAGTCAGTTTTATGGAAAAAGGCTTAGGAAATTGGAAATGGAAAACCTCAATATTGTTGAAATCAAATCATTTGTTCCGGCGAAAGATTACGCGCTATCAAAACGCTTTTATGAGGCGATTGGCTTTGAAATGGCATCGGACTTCGGTGATGTAGCATACTTCTCTCATGGTAGCTGCGCGTTTCTTTTACAGAATTTTTATGAGCCAGAACACGGCAATAACTTCATGATGCACTTGCTCGTAGAAGACGCAGAAAGCTGGCATCAGCACTTATCCAAAGTGGGTCATGAAGAATTTGGTTCGCGTTTGACTGAGCTGGTCGAGCAACCTTGGGGCATGCGCGAATGTTGTTTGTTTGACCCTAGCGGCGTTTTATGGCGAATTGGTCAGAACATGAATACTGACTAACGCCAGTCTTATTTTCACCACATCTACGCGCAGGTATTGAGATCTCGATATCTGCGCGTTTTCTTTTTTACTTAGCCTTGCCAACGTTTGTAGCGCACTCACGCCCTTTTCGAGGTGGTGTGCGATGGGCTAACGCCAAAAAACTCCTCAAGCAGCATGGCTTTGAGTTCCGCTCTGACTTCTGCGCCACCGATTAACGCCAAAAGTGCGAGTCCTCCTGGAATAAGGATGACCATTAATATCGGTCTTAAAATATACGAAAAGCAGAAGATGGTCGGGAAGAAAATCAATCCTTGGCCTAGTTTGTTTAATACGTACATGAGCGATTCCTTTTGTTTTTATATAAAATGAGCATGCTCAATTTTATAAATGAGCGCGCTCAATTTGTCAATCTCAACCACGCAAGGTATGATCCTTTCAGGCTCATTAAGCAGACACATCAATGACGAAGCGACAACAAACCAGAGATAAAATTCTAAAAGCCGCATGGGCATCTTTTGCTCAAAATGGCTATGACATGACGACCACAAGGCAGATAGCGAGAGAAGCAGGAGTAGCCGATGGCACAGTGTTTAGCCATTTCCCGACTAAACTGTCGATTTTGCGCGAAGGGATGCTGGCGCAACTGCAACAGATCAGCCAAGAAACGCTAGTCAGTGTGGAAGGTAAAACCGATATCGACATTGGTTTGGCGCTGACGGAGAAATACTATCGCTACTATTTTGCGAACGTTGAGCTGAGCCGAGCTTTGTTGAAAGAGGTGATTTGGGATTTGGATTATTATCAGTCGTTTAACCAAGCTTTGTTTCAATCTGTAAACGGAAGCTCCGTCCTTGAGGGGAAAATACCGCTGATTTTTGACTGCTATTTTATGACGTTAATCTCGCACTTGAGCCGTGCAGAACCGGATGTTGAAGCGGCACTTGAAGAGCTTCATGCTAAGTTTCAGCAAATCATTGCGACTGCATAACATGGCCCCAACGCAGGATCTGAAAGAATATACTGCCTGTCATTTTATTTGCTGGACTCCCATTTTCTCGTTTCAGTTGGCGTCTCACCAAATAGCCGCTTGTAGCTTTGACTGAACTGCCCGAGATGGAAAAAACCAAAGTCAAAAGCAATTTCTGCAATTGTTCGATTATCTTCAGGGCTTTGTAGCACTCTACGTACTTGATTCAGGCGCATTCGATGTATGAACTGCTTTGGGGAAGTATTACAGCAATGTTCAAAGGTGTACTGTAGTGTGCGACGACTGACGTGTACTGCGTCACACAGTTCACTGACGGTTATTGGTGTACGGTAGTCTAGATCCTGTAGCTGTTGTTTTATACGCTGCATCACGTGTTGACGATGAGAGATTGATATCGGATGGCTCGTGTGCAGTGAACTGAGTGAGAACAACTCCAGCACAATGTCTTTTAAGATTGCTTGATGTGTGGTTTCAGACCATCTTGGCTCGGCGGAACCAAGTAACGTGCCTAAGTAGTATTTAAGTTGTTGAATGTGTTTTTCCGTCAAACCCGTTAAGTGTAATGTGTTGTTTTGGATACTCCCAAGCTCAAGTTGATTTTCTATGATGTGAACGAAGTTTTTGTCGAGCACTATTCCATAGATAGAAAACTGCTCCGGTGTCATTAACTCAAAATCAGCGCCACCTTGCCTAAGCAAAAGTTGGCTTGAATTAAACTGACTGTGATTTAGGTGTAGCGGCTTATTTTCCGCACTCAAACCCAACCAAATACCTCCCTGTTCAACCCTGCATTGCTGTCTTAGCGAGCGGTTACTGTCTTCACGAAATACATGTAAATTGGGAAATCGTCGTTCTCGAATTTGACCTAAAAATCGACCATCGCTGAGTTGGTCATATTCCTGTTGCCAGTTTATCAGACTCGCAGCTTGTTGGTTTGCATCCTTAGTGTGATGGATGCACAGCATTGGTGCAGTTTGGGGCATTTGGTTACTCATCCTTGTGATGCTCATTCCTTTTTTGTGAGTCATGTTGGAGCAGTATTTACATAACTCATTGTTTATTATTGGTTTATAAATGTTGCCAGTTTTTGATAACGCTACGGAACACATTTGGCAATACTTTCTTAAAGCTTATTGATAGTTCAGCAAAAAGCGAACCAAATAGTGAAGAGGAAGAGCAATGACGGCAACTTATCGTCGGCAACAAGGAAGTAAAGTCTATACCTTTAAGTCATTAGCTGACTTGATGGCGAAAGCGACACCCGAGCGCTCAGGCGATGCGTTAGCCGGGGTTTGTGCTCAGTCAGCGGCAGAACGTGTAGTCGCACAAATGGCGCTGTCTGAGTTACCACTTAAAACGTTTCTTAACGAGGCGGTTATTCCATACGAAAGCGACGATATCACTCGCCTAATTATCGATACGCATGACCTTGAAGCCTTTAAGCCGATTGAGCACTTGACGGTCGGAGATTTTCGAAATTGGCTGCTGAGTGAAGAAGCCGATGGTGAAACGTTGGCTAAAATTCGTCAAGGTTTAACACCAGAAATGGTGGCCGCAGTCAGTAAGATTATGCGCAACCAGGATTTGATTCTCGTTGCTAAAAAATGCCAAGTTGTCACGGCTTTTCGGAATACGATTGGTTTGCCGAGTCGCCTGTCTACTCGCTTACAGCCGAATCATCCCACTGATTCTCTCAACGGTATCGCAGCGACCATTTTTGATGGTCTGATGTACGGAAATGGCGATGCGGTTATCGGTATCAATCCGGCAACAGATAATGTACCTCAAGCTATTAAGTTAATGAACTTAATGGATGAGGTGATTCAACACTATCAAATACCGACTCAGTCTTGTGTGTTAACTCATGTCACGAACACGATCGAAGCCATTGAAATGGGTGCACCAGTCGATCTCGTTTTTCAGTCGATAGGCGGCACGCAAGGGACGAATGATACCTTCGGAATCGACTTGTCGATTTTGAAAGAGGCCCATGAAGCCGCGTTGTCTTTGAATCGAGGTAGCGTAGGAAACAATGTGATGTATTTTGAAACCGGACAAGGTACAGCGCTGTCTGCGAATGCATTTCATGGGGTCGATCAGCAGACTTGTGAAGCCCGCGCTTATGCTGTCGCGAAACAGTTCGATCCTTTGTTGGTTAATACTGTCGTTGGGTTTATTGGCCCTGAGTATCTGTTTGATGGCAAACAGATCATTCGTGCTGGGCTTGAAGATCATTTCTGTGGGAAGTTGCTTGGTTTACCTATGGGTTGCGATATCTGTTACACCAATCATGCCTATGCCGATCAGAATGACATGGATAACTTGCTGACACTATTAGGTGTGGCCGAGTGCTCGTTCATCATGGGTATTCCAGGGTCTGATGACATCATGCTCAACTATCAAACTACCTCATTTCACGATGCCCTTTACGCAAGAAAAGTACTCGGTTTGAAGCCAGCACCAGAGTTTGAAAAATGGTTAATGGAGATGCAGATTTTCGAGAGCGTGCAAGACGTTCGGTTAAGTGAGCAAATCTCTCGCTCGTTTTCGGGAGCAATTAACCAACTGAATAAGGGGTATTCTCATGGGTAAAGTAATCACCATTGCTCAGTCCCCACAAGATGAGTCTGGAGTTGTCACACACAACCCGTGGGGCAAGTTACGCGACTTCACCTCTGCTCGGATCGCTCTGGGTCGCAGCGGAAACAGTGTACCAACCAACGAGTTACTCTCATTTCAGCTGGATCATGCCCAAGCTATGGATGCAGTGCATTGCAGTTTGAATATTGAGTCTCTCGTTGCTGGTTTGTCGGACTCTTACTCGATTCTTGAAAATACCCTAGAACCTCCAGTGGTAGTGAGCAGTCAAGTGAGTGACCGGCTTATGTACCTGCAAAGGCCCGATTTAGGAAGGCTGCTTGATGAATCTTCTTGGCAAACGCTCAACTTGATAGCAAATGAGCATAACACTGACATTGATCTTGCGATTGTTATTGCTGATGGACTTTCTTCCGTCGCAATTCAAAACCATGCCGTGCCTGTGGTTACTCGATTGATTTCTCTTTTAAGCGCTGATGATGAACATCAATGGAAATTCGCACCTATCACAATCGTAAAGCAAGGAAGAGTAGCGGTAGGGGATGATGTTGGTGAATGTTTTAACGCCAAGGCCGTGCTGGTTTTAATTGGAGAGAGGCCCGGGCTAACCTCTCCGGATAGCATGGGTATGTATCTCACTTGGGGGGCTAAACGAGGCTCTAAAGATTCCCAAAGAAACTGCATTTCCAATGTGCGCCCTCAGGGGCTCAACTATGACGATGCCTGTGAACGCGCATTTTACTTGCTCAAGGAGGCTCGAAAATTACAACTGTCAGGAGTGAACCTGAAAGATCGCTCCGATATCAATGAGCCAAGTGGCGCAAGCGTTGAAGATAAACACAGCGACAACTTTTTAATTTCATCAAAGTAGAAGGATTTACTATGTCTAAACATCAGGAGTACTTGGCCAAAAGGCAGCTAAAAAGAGGCACCGCAGGTTGGATTTTACTTGCTGGCTTAGGTGTCTCGTATGTTATATCTGGTGACTTTGCCGGTTGGAACTTTGGCATCGCTCAAGCAGGATGGGGAGGATTTCTTATTGCTGCTATCGCGATGGCAATAATGTATTTCACGCTAGTATTGTCTTTAGCTGAAATGTCTGCGGCGATTCCTGCTGCGGGTGGTGGTTACAGCTTCGCAAGACAGGCGATGGGGCCGACAGGTGGCTTTTTCACTGGCTTATCAGTTTTGATTGAATATGCGCTCGCACCTGCTGCGATAGTAATTTTTATTGGCTCAGCAGTGAATGAATTGGTTGGTATTGATGGCCCTGTTGTTTACGCACTTTTCTACGCCGTCTTTATCGCTATTCATATGGCAGGGGTAGGCGAAGCTCTCAAAGTAATGATGGTCATCAGCGGTTTGGCTGTGCTAGCTATTCTAATTACTGCTGCTGTGCTTATTGGTCATTTTGATGTTAACAACTTATTCGATATTGCTCCGGCGACGGCTCAGGCAACAGAAATCTTGCCGTTTGGGTGGTATGGCGTATGGGCTGCGTTGCCATTTGCAATGTGGTTGTTTCTTGCGGTTGAAGGTGTGCCTTTAGCGGCAGAGGAGGCAAAAAATCCGGCAAAAGATGTTCCCAAAGGCATCATTGGTGCGATGCTGTTTTTATTGCTAACCGCAACTATCGTAGTCGTCCTTTTGGCTGGTGCGGTTGGCTCAAAGGTCATAGGCGATAGCGCGGTGCCATTAGTTGACGCCCTAAAGCTTACGGGCAATTCAACGGTAGCAATGGCCGTGAACTTACTTGGATTGGCTGGCCTTATCGCTTCTTTCTTTTCAATCATTTATGGTTACAGTCGCTTGGTGTTTGCGCTTTCCCGCGCGGGTTATTTACCGCAAACTTTGTCATTAACCAGTGACAAAAAAGTGCCTTCTCGTGCGCTTTTGGTTCCGGGCGTTTTTGGGTTCTTGGTTTCACTTACGGGTGAGGGGGACTTAATCTTGGCGATGGCTGTTGTCGGTGCGACTGTATCGTACGCATTAATGTCCTTGAGCCATATTTTATTGCGAATTAAACAGCCGGAATTAACTCGTCCATATAAAACGCCTGGTGGGATAATTACGTCGAGTATTTCTCTGGTGCTTTCTTTGATCGCAATGACAGGTGTTTATGCTTTTGATCCCTCAGCCTTTTTCATGACAATGGGATTGTTTCTTATCGGTGGTGTTTATTATGGGTTATACAGCCGCAACAAACTGGTGGCAGCAACCGCCGAGGAAGAGTTTGCCATGCTGTCTGTAGCAGAGCTAGAGCTTGAATCAGATGTCGTACGATAGTCACTTTGATTCTTGTTATTCAGCATATCAAGGGAGCCATAGGCTCCCTTTGTCATTTCTATCAAAAGTGCATAGCGCACAAATGCATCACTTTAACTTTATAAGCGGTTAATCATGTGAAAGTCTAGTCTGGATAACGATGGCGAAGATCCATCACAGGTAAAGGTTAAGTTTTCAAGGAAAGAGCATGATAAACAAGGTATTTAATACACTTTTGGGAACAGAGTTACCGATTATTCAAGCACCAATGGCCGGTGTGCAAGACAGCCAAATGACCATAGCCGTCAGTAATGTTGGCGGGCTTGGCTCGTTACCTTGTGGAATGCTGAACAAAGACGCCATCGTAAAAGAACTTCAACTTATCAAGCAGGCAACTAACCGACCGTTTAACCTCAATTTCTTTTGCCATGAAATGCCGGAGTATGACGGCAACAAGCACGAAAAGTGGCAAAAAACGCTGCAACCGTATTTTTCCGAGGTTGATGCAACCGTTCAGGCTCAGCCAAACGCTCCGACAAGGATGCCTTTCAATCATGATATTGCTGACGCGATTGAACCATTTGCACCGCCAGTGATCAGTTTCCACTTTGGTTTGCCAGACGATGATCTGTTAGCTCGAATTAGAGGGTGGGGAGGGAAGATCCTTTCGTCAGCGACCACGGTGGACGAAGCACTTTGGCTAGAAGCAAAAGGCGTTGACGGTATTATCGCCCAAGGCTTGGAGGCTGGTGGACACCGAGGTATGTTTTTATCGGATGATTTAACTACTCAATTAAGTTTGATTGCGTTATTACCACAAATCGCCAAACGGGTGAATTTGCCTGTTATTGCTGCAGGCGGAATCGCTGATAGAAGAGGGGTGGAAGCCGCGTTGAGATTAGGAGCGAGTGCCGTTCAAGTTGGCAGCGCCTATTTGTTGTGTGATGAGGCGAAAACATCGTCTTTACATCGATATGCCATTGCCAGTGAACGCGCGCAACATACCGCTGTGACCAATGTTTTCTCGGGCCGACCAGCGAGAGGCATTGTGAATCGCGCGATGTCGGAGCTAGGCTACATCAGTGAGTTTGCGCCGAAATTCCCATACGCCTCCATTGAAATGGCTCAACTAAGAGCGCTTATGGAAAAGCAAAACCGAGATGAATTCACACCGTTGTGGTGCGGACAAAACTCGTCGGGTTGTAAGGAAATATCGGCGGCAGAAATGACATTGTCATTAGTGGAAGGCATCGATTTAAACTGATATGCATCTTGCCTTTTAAAGCGATGCTGACTGAATGGTTACGAGTTATCCCTGTATTTATGTAGTAAATCTAATGGGATGTGGCAGTAATCATTCGGAAAGTTTGTGAGTCTGTCTTGGTGCTCATCATCACTTGGCACATAATTTGTAAGTGGCAGTACTTCTACGGCGATCTTGTCGGCGTCCGGTCGCGCTGCGATAAACGCTTTCGCGATGGTGAGATGCTGTTCGTTTTGGCTATAAACACCAGTACGGTACTTCTTACCTACGTCTTCACCTTGCTTGTTAACGCTGTAAGGGTCGATTATCTCAAACAAATACCCCATTAAAGTTTCAACCGAAACTTGCTCAGGGTCGAACTGGGTTTTCACGCACTCTGCGTAGCCATCGTATTCGGATTGAGTGTTATCCGTTGTGCCATTTGCTCGCCCTGCTTCTGTGTTGATTACGCCCGGAAGGTGGCGCATAAATTCTTGCACGCCCCAAAGGCAGCCGCCAGCGAAGTAAATTTCTTCCATCACTTTTATCCTAGTCTTTACCGTTGTTGGGATGTAGGGAGCTAACCCCTCTTCTTCCATCCCATTTTCGTTGCCCTATTATCTGTTGATGGGAGCGATATTCGCAAGGTGCAGCTTGGCTAATCAGACCACGTGCTTTTTCCTTTCAAGTTCTTTTCATATGAAACATCAGGTGAGTATACTGTAAGCTCATCAATAAGGAGCGAATCTGTGAACCCAAGACAAAATGAAATTCTGCAATTAGTGAACGACCGTAAACGCGTTCAAGTCACGGAGCTTTCTGACATCATTGGCGTGTCGGGCGTGACCATCAGACAGGATTTGAACTTTCTGGAGCAACAGGGCTACCTAAAGCGCGTTCACGGCGCAGCTACCGCGTTGCAAAGTGATGACATTGATGCCCGCCTGGAAGTTCGTTTCGATATTAAACAATCGCTCGCAAACCAAGCTGCGGATTTGGTCGCATCGAATGAGACAGTGCTGATTGAAGGGGGCAGTGCCAATGCGTTGTTGGCTCGGACTTTGGCTGAGCGCGGCGATGTGACCATCATTACGCCATCGGCGTATATCGCCCATCTCATCCGTAACACTTCTGCCAACATTATCTTGCTTGGTGGCGTGTATCAGCACCAAGGCGAGAGCTTGGTCGGACCGCTGACTAAGTTGTGTATTGAGAACATTCATTTCAGCACGGCCTTCTTGGGTATTGACGGCTTCCATCAAGACACTGGCTTTACTAGCCGCGACATGATGCGCGCTGAGATCGCAGAAACCATCATTGCGAAAAAAAGGCGCAATATTGTTCTAACGGATTCTAGTAAATTTGGGCAAATTTATCCCTCATCAATTGGTAAGACTGACGAAATATCAGTGCTGCTGACTGACAAAGCCGCTCCGAAAAGCGACCTTGAACAAATCAAAAAGCGAGGTGTGGAAGTTATATTAGGCTGATTAAGCCACGCTCCGTTTTCGCTTCGCGAGCATTGCTGTTGGGGAGAAACCGGTGACTAGCATAGTGCCGCTAAGCACTAGAATTGTTCCTATGATGGTGTTAGAGCCGACGGGCTCATCTAGCACCAAGTAGCCCCATAAGATACCAAAAACAGGAACAAGAAAAGTGACAGTCAGTGCTGACGCTGGGCCGATATCAGAAACTAAGCGGAAATAGAGCAAATAAGCGAACCCTGTGCATACAACGCCGAGCGTGACAACAGAGCTCCATTCGAAATGACTTGGTTCTGCACGCATTGGTAAGAATGGTAGCAGCGGCAGTACCCAAATAACCGCCGCCCACATGCTGCCGTGAGCATTGTCAAAAGCAGGTACTTGTGGCGCATTTTTAGTGTAGTTGGTAGCAATGCCATAGCTGAAAGAAGCCATCAAACTGGCGGCAATAGGGAGCATGGCTTCTTCACCTATGGTTGAAGTATCTAAGCCGACCAAGACTGCAACGCCTCCAATGCCTATTAGCATACCGAGAACAGATTTCGCTGTGAGTGGGCTGCGGTACCAAACAAAGCCAACTAGTGCTCCCCATATTGGGGCGGTTGAGTTCAATATTGCTAAAGTTGATGCATTCAGTGTCTGGGCTGCGTACGCAAAGAGTAAAAATGGAACTGCGCTATTGAATAAGCCAATAATAAAGAAGTGTTTAGTATGCGCAGTTAACGTGAGTTTCTTCTTCAAATATACGGCGATCAATAACAAAGCGACGGCGGCAAATGTAACTCGAAATTCGATTAAGTAAGCCGGCCCGAATGTGTTGGCGGCGACTCGCATAAACAGAAACGAGCCACCCCAAATAGCAGCGAGGCAGAGTAAGCGAAAAAAACTGACGGCAGTCATTTGACATCCTTGGTCGAGGTCTAGCGCCTCATCGATTAATTGTTGCGCTAACAGTGAATTAAACCAAGGATGAGGTCAACCAGAAATGTAATGCCAGTTCCGGATCTGGCTAGCTTGGGCTCACGTTGATGGTGTGTTGTTGATTTGTGATCACTTAATGGCTCTCTGACCATACTGCGAATTCATTTCCACTCGGTTCAGTGAAGTGGAATCGACAGCCGCCGGGGAATTCGAAAATAGGGCGGATAATTTTTCCACCATGCTGCTCTACTTTTGTCTGAGTGGCCTGAATGTCTGAGCTATAAAATACTAAAAGTGCGCCACCATTTGCGGTTTGGTTTATAAACTCAGATTTGAAGAATCCGCCATCCAACCCTTGTCCTGAAAATGCAGAATATTCTGGACCATAATCGGTAAAGCTCCAGTCAAAAGCACGCTCAAAAAATTGTTTGGTCGCACTGACATTAGTGGAACCAAATTCAACGTAATTCAATTTTTCATGTTGATGCATGGTGAAATCCTTCTCGGTTACTATCGTTTCTAAGCGAACTTTTCTACGATGATGTCGTCCGCTTTTTCGACAAATAATGCGCCATTATCTCTGAGCTCTGTCAGCACATTCTCTACATTATCAGGCAGCACCGCACGAGTTGAAGCAAGATTAACTACCACATTGTAGCCAAGTTCCAGCGCTTGCATGACGGATTTTTTCACACAAAAGTCTAAGGCAAGGCCACCGATAACTAAGGTATCAATCCCGTTGAACTTTAGAAATTCATGCGCACCTGTCGTTTTGGTGTCGGCAATATCATGGAAAAAAATACCGTAAGGGTGCGCATCAGGATCCATGCCTTTATTAACTTGAAAATCGTAGTCCAACACGGGTGGTAAACCATCTAGCAGCTCAGAACCTGTTGTGCCAAGCACACAGTGACGGTTCCACTTTATATCCACATTCGGTAAACCAACGGGCTCAAGCATATTGGATGGCGATTCTGCATCCCACTTTGCTTTTGGTGGGTGTAAGTCACGACTGACCAGTTTTAATCGGCCTTTGGCATGATTACTCAGAAGCTCCGGTACGATTTCCAACGCACCTGCAACGGGCAGTTCATCTGGACATAACTCACTAAAGCCTTTCTCTGGATCAACGTCGATCACTGCTGTAGTTTGATAGTTTACTCGAACAGTCATGGCAGACTCCTTGTCTGTCTGATTGTCTGCGTTTATCCACGCAAACAGTTTTGAAAAAAGGTTACTTCGTCGCTAGTCAGCGTATATACCATTGCGGGTTTTCCACCTTTGCCTTTGTTGGTTGAAGCGACTTTATTAGTGGGTTTTAGTACGCCCGAATCTATCAAGCGGCGCTTAATCGTCATTCGGCTGATATCAATACCAAACTCTTGATAAGCAGAAATGATGTCCGCAACCAAAAACTCTTTGTCTAATGCAAACAAAAGAACCGATGTGTATTCAATGGATGCACGAAGCTTTTGCCACGCTTTTTCAATGGTTTTTTGATGATCAAATGCGAGGGTTTCTTCTCCATTGAGAATAGCCTGTAGCGAAAACCATTTAAGTTGGCATTCCGGTACACCTGCATTATTTATTTGCTCTACATTGTTACGATCAACTAAGGCGTAGTGCGTAATGTTTAAGCTCCAGTCTTCTGGATCGCGCTTTGGATCACCGTCGATAAACGCTTCGCTAAAATGGCGAGGGTAGGTATGGATTTTCTCACGGCAAATTCGGCGACGCGCCGCTTCAAAGTTTTCATCGGCCGGGCGTCCGCCTTCACTGGTTAAGTCTTTATCAAAGACAAATCCGCCCGGTAGTGCCCAGACTCCATGGTATGGCCGATTTGGATTTGAACGTTTAATCAACAACACTTCCAATCCCTTATCGGCACAGCCAGATAGCCTGAATGGAATAATGTCGACAGATACGATCATGGTTGGGTCCTAATATTGATTTGTAAGTAATCTAGCGCATAACAAGTGGTCAATCAATGGGTAAGTAACGAGTTGTTAGAAACGTTTTTGGTAGTGTTCGTAATACGGTTTGAGCATAAATTTACGGATGACTCTGACTTATTCACAATGCTTGCTCGAATTCTAGACAAAAAACCTTATAAAAATGAGTGGTTAGTAACAAAAGTTGACAAACTATAGATGGGTGTTTATTGTTTACGCAAATTAGTTAGTAACAAAAAGTTATATACCCAGGAAGGGCATGTAGAAGGGCACCTAATGACCACCAAACTATTTTCTTCCCGCATCATTCAAAGCGCTTTGGATTTCGATGTCTACAAAGTCAATATGATGAGTGCTGTAACAGCACTTTACCCTGATGCGATGGTGTCATATAAATTTATCGTGCGCAGTGAGGAAGACCTCTCTGAGCTTTTGCCCGAGGTAAAAGCCGAAGTCCTTAAACTGCAAGATATTCAATTTACGCAAGAAGAAATTGAATATATTAAGCGTGTCGCGCCTTACCTGAATCCTGACTTTGTTGATGCACTGCGCCATTTCCGTTTCAACCCACAAAGCGATGTCTCTTTCCATAACAAAGCCATGGCTGATGGCTCAAGCCAGTTAAGAATTACCATTAACGGTTTGTGGCGAGACACCATCTTGTACGAAACGATCATCATGAGCATCGTGTCTGAAGTTCGTAGCCGTCAGCGTTGGTCAGATATCCCTGTTGCGCAATTTACCACTGTTTTAGAAGAGAAAGTTCGACACCTAAAGTCGGAACTAAAACGTCGTAACATTACTAACTTTAAATTTTCTGACATGTCGACGCGTCGACGTTTTTCCTTCCAAGCTCAGCGCACTATGCTGGAATATTTGTGCCAGGAAGTGCCGGAATGTTTGACAGGAACAAGTAACTATCACTTAGCAAAAGAGCTGAATTTGACGCCTATCGGCACCGTTGCTCATGAATGGTTTATGGGACACCAAGCTCTGGTGAATGTGCGAGATTCGCAAAAAGTGGCGTTGCAACGTTGGCAAAAAATGTTTAATGGTGCACTAGGTATTGCGTTAACCGATACGATTGGTATCGATGCTTTCCTTAAAGACTTTGATGAAGAACTAAGTAACGCGTACTTCGGTGTACGTCACGATAGTGGTTGCCCTTATAGCTGGGGTGAAAAAATGATTGCACACTACCAGTCGCTGAATATAGACCCATTAACAAAAACACTGGTGTTTACCGACGGACTTAACTTCGAACAAGCGTTAGATATTTGCGAGTATTTCCAAGGACGTATTCAGGTGAGTTTTGGTATCGGTACTTTTCTTGCCAATGATATGGGTGATTATGTCAATAAAGATGGTGAAGCCTACCAGCCACTTTCTATCGTGATAAAAATGGTCACTTGCAATGGTTCACCGGTCGCCAAAATTAGTGACGAACCTGAGAAAGCCATGTGTGAAGATATCTTCTTTTTGATGAATCTCAAGCGCCGCTTTGAACAACCTCTTGATTTAAATGAGTGTCGTAAAATGATTGATCGTTTAGAAACTGAAGGTCAAAATTATCTCATCGACGCGTAGGCGTTATCTTCTCTCCATGATAAGCACCCTCTATCGTTACGACAAATTTATATAGGTAAACGTGGAGGGTGATTTCGTTATAGTAATATACAGAAGTAACCAGATACAGCGCAGGAAAGCACTCAAAAGTTGATGTGTTATCTGCCTTTGATAGGTGTAAATCGATACGTTACAGCATCGTGGACGGTGTATCTCATCCGACACTAAACTCAGTCTAATCACGTAGTTTATTCCCACGTACCATGAGCTCACTCGGGTATAGACGTCTATCTGCTTTTATGACTTTGGGCTTCACGTAGTTGCTTGAATCAGGAGTCAAAATGAACCTAGTAGTACATTTGCAAAAGAAAGCGATCCGAAAATATGGCTATGAGATGGCCACTCGCCAAGCATGGAAGTGTGGTATCAAGGCAAATCTTGTAAAGCGCGTGATTGGCCTTTTTAAAGGACAAATTGTTTGTGTGGTTGAAGGTTGCCGAGCAGAGTTTTCTTCTCCTCTTAATAACCCCCTTCACGAAGATGGCAAGCAGGGGCGATATGTGTTTGTTGGCGGTGTATGCTGGGAACCAAATAACATTATAGCGCCTGGTTTCCCTGATTTTATGTTTATGCACGTGCGTAATCTAAGCCACCGTCATAAGTATTTAACGGATGACGAACTATTTTTGAGCTTGGCTTAAAAATAAATCTCATAGACTAGTCCAGCCCAATCATAATCAGTAGTGATACAGTTTTAGCTCTGTTGACATTCTGCTGAGTGTTTCTTGACGTATCTCTTATAAAACAGTGTTTCTTTACTTGTTAATAACAGAGGGTTTGTTTTCGTCTGATGTGATTTCCCTTTTGCGATTTACCATAACGCTCATCAAAGCAAACCATACTGGGATGTAAATCATGAATATGAAATCTATCGCAATTGCAACGGCAGTTGTTGCTGTACTAGCAGGCTGTAAAGACAAAACGCCACCAGCTCCAACTCAAGCAAACATTACTTTGGTTGAAGCGGTGACTGAAACGGTGAAAAAGCCGCACCAAGTATGTAAAGACGTGGTAGTAACCGAGCAAGTTGCCCCTGCGGATGACAATAAAATTATTGGTACGGTTGGTGGCGCAGCAGCTGGAGCAGCGCTGGGCAACCAAATCGGTGGTGGCTCAGGTAAAGTGATTGCAACTGCAGCTGGTACGATTGCTGGTGCACTGACAGGTCGTAAGATCCAGGAAAATGTGCAAAAAGGTGATGTAGTAACAACGACGAAAAAACAGTGTCATACAGAATATACGACATCTGATAAAGTAGTGGGTTACGACGTCACTTACGAAGTTTCAGGTGCACCAACGACGGTTCGTTTGGCGAGCAAGCCAGCGACAAAAACGTTCCCAATTCAAGATGGTAACGTTGTTCTACCACAATAGTTAGCGACTTAACCGAAGCGATTAACAAGCCCTTTTATCTTTGAGATGAAAGGGCTTTTTCACATAAGCGGCGTTTTCATCTGTTTTCCCATTGGAATGTGCGGCCAGAAATACCCGTTAATTTCCGCGTTCGATACAATCACTTTTCTTAAAGTACGAACGGAAAAAACATGGAAGATTTTTACCTGACCGAGCACGGTTTGGCTGGTTATTTCGAGGCGCAATGGTTCGACAAGTTCATTGAGGAGCAACAGATTGAGATGATAACCAGTCGTTCAAAACAAGTCCCACTTTCTTTTTTGTCATCACCTCACTGCTCCCAAGTTGCTGATTTTATTGCGCAAGCGGTAATCGAAAGCAGCGTTCAGCCTTATTCCCTACTTGAGGTTGGGGCGGCGCTGGGAAGAAATTATTATGAGCTAGTGCAACGCTTACCTAACCTTAAAGAAGCGACGCTTGTGGAGCCTTCAAATAGGTTAATGGATGGCTTGAAGCAACTATTAATAGAAGAACAACGCGTCGGGCTTACTTACCTTCACGATGTGAACACCTTAAACACTTTAGAGGTAGAGAATAGAGGTATCGTACAGAAATGTGCTCATGTTGATTTGACGCTAATTAACCAGCCTTTTGAGCTCGATACTCTCCAATCTCGCTTTGATTTAGTCGTATGTTTAAATGTGATTGATCAATGTGAGTCGCCACTTAGCGTGATCAATGCTCTAAAAAAAACCACCAATGTGGGTGGGCTGATCGTTGTCTCTTGCACTTATCAGTGGAACGCGAAACACATCAAAAATAAAGAAGAGGCGGTTGATGATATCAAAGAATACTTTGCTGAAGGCTGGCGTCTAGTGTCGGAAGCCGAGCATGAATATCGCATCCGGTTTAATGATCGCTTTGCAAGGCAGTTTTTATCTCACGTAGTCGCTTACGTAAAAACCGATTAGAGCCACATAAAAAAACCGAGCGCTTACGGCTCGGTTTTTTAGTCTTTGGGTTAGAGCACAACTTTAAGTAACGTGCGCTTCTTGTTGCTCTTGCAACTTTTTCTTACGACGTTCTCGTTTAGAAAGCCAAACCAGAGGCACAACAATCATAATGGTTCCTATTGCCATAAATATATCTGGCACTTCTCCAAACCAAATCAATCCCACAAACACGGCACCAATTAAGCCACTGTATTCAGCGCTGGCAATTTTGTTGCTATCGATCGAGCGGTAAGCGATGACACATGTTGCTGCATAAATCATGATGAACAGACTTGAGCCAGCAGCAACAGGGAAAGCACTCCAGTCCCAAGGTTCTGCTTCGATCAGAACAAGCAAGAAGGCTACTGGAATACCTGCCAAGTTTGTCATCAATAATGTTTGCATCACAGACTGATTTTTTGGCAGTTTTCGAATGAGCAAGTTATTGATTGCTAAAGTAATTGCAACAACTAAAGCTGAGATCGCTGCCCAATCGATTTGGTCTGGACGAATGATGACCAATACACCGGCAAAGCCCATTATCGCTGCGGCGACCGATTGTTTAGATAGCTGTTCGCCAAAAAAGATTGCTGCAAGCGGCAACATGATCAATGGCGCGGCGTAAAAGATCGCGTTCGCAGTTGCGAGTGGTAAAGATGAGATCGCCAAAACCATGAATATTGCACCAAGTAACCATACGTGAGCGCGAACAGCATGCCACTTAAACCCTTCAAGAAAAGGCGCATTTTTTGTTAGCAAGTAGACTGGCAGCAGGAAAAGCACCGCTGAAATTTGTCGGAAAAAGACAAATTGAAAAATAGGCACTTCATTTCCGACACTTTTAATTAAAGAGTCCGAAAGCACCGCAATGAGATTTCCAACAATTAATAGCAGCATCGCTGCTCCGACCGATGTAACTTTCACTTTTTCCTCTCCTCTTTCTTTGCCAAAGAGTAGGTGATGTCATAGGATGAAGTGAAGTGATATTTATTAGTTTAAGTATGAGATTTTTAGATAATGAAATTACCACCACTCAGAGCGGTTCACTGTTTTGAATCTGTTGCCAGAAACTCTAGCTTTTCGCTTGCTGCTGAAGAACTCAATGTGACGCAAAGTGCCGTTAGTCACCAGATACGACTATTAGAAGATTATTTGGGTGAATCATTATTTATCCGTCAAGGCAGAAAGCTCTCTTTGTCCGATACGGGCACCCGCTATTTAGAGGATATTAGCCCAGCAATTAGCTCAATTGCGATGGCCAGCCAAAAGGTGCGAGAAGGGGACAAAGGCAGCATACGGTTGGCGATTTATAGCTCGCTTGCCGTAAAGTGGCTTATTCCTCGTTTGTCTGATTTTAAGCGCTTACATCCAGAAATCGATCTGACACTCAATATGGTCGTTGGTGATCCTGAACAGACAGACAGCGTTGGCGATTGTTTTATCACGGTAGAAAAGCCAAAGCGAAACTACATGTCGGTAAAGTTATACGCGGAGACGCTGTATCCGGTCTGCAGCCATAAAATTTGGAAAGAGTTGCAAGATCAACCGATTCCAGAAGCGCTTTGGCGATACCCTATTTTGTCGACAGACTCAATTTATCGTGAGAGAGGAAAAGACTGGGCTGAGTGGTGCAGAGCGGGCGGTTACACCTTGCCGAAAGATGTCGATGTTCAACATTTTAGTCATATGTTGTTGGCAATAGAGGCGGCGCGTTATGACCAAGGCATCGCATTTGCGAATGATTTTATGCTTAATGAAAGAGATAAAGCGCACGATTTGGTGTATATCCCTTCTCATGGATTGGAAACCGGCGACAGCTTTTATTTTATTCATAAAAAGAGTCGAGCCAAGCAAGCGGAAATCATCAAGCTCACTAACTGGTTGAAGCAGCAATGCTTGTGAAATGACTAAATTGTCAAAATTAAGAAAGAAAGTGGCAAAGTTGTGTCTAAATATTTCATGTTTTATTGAGTTTTTATTCATTAACATCCACTTGGTTTTGAAACCAAGTGAAATGGATAGCATGGCATGCTTAAGGATGGGCAAAACACAACCTCAATAATTAACAGGCAGTGAAATACAATGTTTAAAAAAACATGGCTAATGACAGCCCTTCTAGCAACATGTTCTGTTGCAAACGCAGCTCCTTACGTTGGTGCATCTGTAGGTCAAGCATCGTTTGGTGATGTTAATGGCTCTATCAATGGTGGTGGTACTAACGCTAGCACTAAACTTAAACTTGAAGATGACTCAAGCCTTTCAGGCAAAGTATTCGGTGGTTACAAATTCAACGAATACATTTCTCTAGAAGCAGCCATTGGTGGCTACGATGCTTTAGACGGCAAAGTTGTTACTGTTGGTGATATGAAGTATCTATCGATTCAGCCAAAAGCGACTCTACCGATTGGCGATCGTTTCAACCTTTTTGCTAAAGCTGGTCTTTCTTACTTCAATGCTGAATTCAAAATTAGCAACTCTGTGATTGACGGTAGCGCAGGCCATACCACCATTTCTGACAGCACTGTAACAGGCATGTACGGTTTAGGCGCAGAGTTCGCTATTACTGAAAACTTTGCTCTACAAGTTGAATGGGAATACATGATGCCTGAGCTAGACATTGCGAAATTTGGCAATGAAAAAGTAACGGTTGATGCAGACATCAATGTATTCTCTGTAGGTATGAGCTACCGTTTCTAAGAATACTTATTCAAGTTACCTCTTGGCTTAGTAAACGTTTGTGACTTCTGTTGGTCGAGCTGAGTCCAAGATTTGAATTTGTTTAGATATAGCACAGGAAGTTTAGTTGCTAAGCGTCCTGTGCTATTTTTTTGCTTTGGAATAACTCTTAGGAATCTTTGTGAACGATGTCAATCTTAGGTATCTGGATCTACTGTTAAAGCACTTTGAACCTCACCAGTATCACCTTGTTACGCTTTCTGAGCTAGAAGCGGTGGTTTGCACGTCGAGGCGCAATGTTTCTATTGTGATGAAAAAGCTTGCCACTTACGATTGGGTCGATTGGCAACCTGCGATTGGCCGAAGTAACGCTAGCCGTCTCAGTATTAATATTTCCCTCCAACAAGCGATGACCGAGTTTTTGGTTGAGGAGCTTGGCAGAGGAAGAATGAACTCAATAACGAAACTTATTGATTGGTTCGGTCAAACCGCGGTTAGAGCACTAACTATCGCATCTGAAAAAGTGAATCGATTGAATGAATCAAATAACGCTATTTTGATTTCTTCTTACCCTTGGGTATCCAAAATCGACCCTGCGAATACTTACCGTCACACTGAATTACACGTCGCGAAAAGCGTTTATGACGTATTGCTGACCCAAAATTCCAATGGTGGTATCGAGCCATCGTTAGCACACGAATGGAAAATGGAAGGCAAGGTAATGACGTTATGGTTGCGGCCAGGCATATATCGCCATGATGGCGAGCCCCTTAACATACAGGATGTGGTTTGGAGTATAGAAAGACTTAGGGAGATAAAAGGACCAGTTCACGAGCTCTGGCAATGCATTGATAGCGTGGTTGCAGAAACATCTAACTGCTTAAAAATCATATTGAAGTATCCGAACAAGTTGTTTCCATACATGCTAGCAACTCCTCATGCGTCTATTCTGTGTCGAGATGTCGTCTCTTTCGGTTCTAGTTATTCCTACCACATAGGGACTGGGCCATTTAAAATCAGCGGCTGGAACCAGGAGAGTATGACTCTTGAAGCGCACAAAGAGTATTTTTCAGCACGCGCATTGTTAGATCAAATAACGCTGTCTCATGGTGATGTTAAAACCTTAAATATGTTGAGCTTTAACCAAAGCTCCGATCACGTTGAAGTGGAAAAAATTAGCGCATTTTCATATCTGACCTACCGCGAACGCGTGGAATCCCAACTCACAAAAGAGACTTGGTATCAACTCGCTGATTACATCCATGTGCAAAAGCAAATTTATGATGCGCCAAGTGCCGTTGACAGCATTCAGTTAGAGACTCATGAGCAAGATTTATCAATAACAGATGGTGTTGTGATACCTAAACTGAAAGGTAAAGTGGTATTAGCTGAACCTGTCTGGACGATTCCGAGTTTAATTCGTCATTCCGAATGGTTGCACAGTGTGATTCGTGCAACGGGATTAGAGTTAGAGATCATTGTTATTGATGACATTAGTTTTCCTGAGGTAGTGTCTCACCAAGCAGATTTGCTCTTCATTGAGGAAGTCATGGAAGCACCATTTGAATATGGCATCTTCGAATGGCTGTCGATAGCAACTGGACTGCGTTTTAGTTTTGATCAAAGCCAGATGTTAAGCCATAGAGAAAAGGTTCGCAGGGCGATGGCAGATGATCACTCGCTACAGTCTTTATTAAACCTAGAGAAAGCGCTGCGCGATCAGTACCTATATTTGCCTTTGTTTGTTGGCTACGAAGAAGTGACAAAAACACAGCAAGTGCGAGGTGTGCAGGTGAAGAATACAGGCTATAGCGATTTACATAGGTTATGGATTGCTCATTCACACTAGAGTCGGTGTTCAAGATTATGCAAATGTCCAACGCATAAAGCCATCGAAATGATGGCTTTATAAGGGCGTATCGGATTAGAAGTTGTACGACACACTTGCGCCAACAACCCATTGGTTTGCGCTATCAACGATAGAAGAGTCGCTGATACCGCTGCCTAGGCGCGTGTATTGTGTCATTTGGCTTACTTGCCAGTTGTCGTTGATTGGCATAACAAGTTTGTAGCCCACACCATAGCTTACCGTTGAATCACCTTTGTATGCTTTGCGGTTTGCGTTTGCTTCGCGTTGTTTCACACCAAAGTAGTAATCTACGTAGTCTTCACTTTGATAAGTTAGGTTAGCAAAAGGAACAAAATCAACACTACCGAATTTCATGATGTGGAAGTAAGTCGCGCCCGCTAAGTAACCTTTGTAAGCACCGCTGATATCGTGCTGAAGGTATGTAGAAATGACGTTGTTTTGATCCAGTGTAAAGTCTGCGTTTAAACCTAGATCGACGGCGAAACGGCGTTTATCTGTGCCTTTCAGGCTTTTCGCTGTATCACCGTCGCGCATTACACCACTACCTACAAGGTAGGCACTCATGTTGATTAACTCATTGGTGTTACCGAAGAAGCGGTAGTTAATGCCACTTAGGTCGGCATTAAAGTCGTCACCATGGTAACCACCGTTGAGAATTGGTGCTGTATTATGCTTTTGATCTTTGAAAAGATCGCTGCCTTGAGCCACACCAGCTTCTACGTTCCAACCGCCTTCGTTGTTGTAGATGTTACCGTTACGAATGTAAGTATCGCCAGCGAAAGCTGAGCCAGCAGCTGTCAGAGTAAGTAGTGCAATTAATGTTTTTTTCATCATTTTTCCGAGTTGTTCTGTTTTGTTTTGAACACTGTACAAAATAACGTTGTAAGCATCTATCGGCAAAGCGTATGGAAATGTAATGAACAATCAGGGTAAGAAGCAGAATGTTGCTTCAGAATAGAAAGGTTGCTGAAATAGCTTTCGTTAAAATAACGAAAAATCCGAGCTGGGGTGGCTCGGATTTGGGGTATTTATCAGGTATTGATACTAACTTCTTACTGTTTCGTTAAGTTGTATAGTGGTGCTAGGTCACCCGTTACTTTTTCGCCATTCATGTCTAGCTTCATAAGTACGTTTTCACCAACAAAGTATTGGTTTGGTGCATCTTCATTTGTCAACGTTACGATGCTGCCATTTGCGTCCCAAGTGAATTGACCTTCAGATTTTGATTGACCGTCTTCTTTGTCTTGGTAGCTTTCTTCAAGTACGTAAGTGCCATCTTGATTTAGTGTGATGGTCATATCGATACCAGCACAATCCGCGCAAGGTAGTGTTCCTTTGTAGGTGCCGTTCCAGTCCAGAGCACTTTGTGCGTTGTGTTCAGAGTCTACAAAAGTCTCTTCAGTAATTACTTGTTCTTCTTCTACTGGTAACGTGTCAATTGTCTCAGTCGTAACGTCTGCACTGGTGGTGACTTCAGTTTCCGTTGCTTGAGGTACTTCAACTGCGCTTGTTTCGGCAGGTTTCTCATCTTGACAGCCTGCAAGAATGATTACCGCGCCTGTTAGTGCCAACATTGTCTTTTTCATTTTATCCCTCTTTAAATCAAGATTTTGTATGAGAGTAATAGTAGACATTTATCGAGGATTTGCGTCATCAAAAAGCAATAGAATGATCTAACTATGTCAATAAAACCGGATATGAGCATGAAATTGTCAGGAAAATCAGAACAATGTAAATGTTGCTTTGGGTATCAAGCTTGAGCCCACAGACAAATATCTAAAAGGGGATTGTGAGCGAGTTAATTGATAACAGCCCACATTGTTGTGAGCTGTATTATCAACATCATCTAAGAGACGTTATTGAAGCTTGAGCGTGAAGTGCCCCGTTTTGTGCTTCGTTGATCAGAAAACAGCTCCGCAATAACCTGACGATTTAATTCGCCTTTCAAATGGCCGTGCTCATCGATGACGGGCAGTGAATATTCACACGACGTGACTTCAGTCAGCACTTGCTCAATGGCTAAATGTGGAGAGATGATAGGCACCTCTTCATAGATATCATCACGCCAATCTGATATATGAGTTAACTTCGCTGCGTTTAGCAATCCTTGCTGTGTTATCACGCCTTGATAGCCTGCATTGGTCTCATGGTAGGCATAATCACGTTTAACACGTTTCATTTCACTCAGTGCATCTTCAATGGTTTCAGCGCGAACACAGTACGAAGGTGGCTGCATCAGCGTTTCGACCGTCAGTGCTCGCGCTCTATTGACGTCTTTTACAAAGGCTTCAACGTACTCATCGGCAGGATGCAGTAAAATTTCGTCTGGTGAACCTTGTTGGACAAGTTCACCGTCTTTAAGAATCGCGATGCGATCGCCAAGTCGAAGCGCTTCATCTAAATCATGAGTAATGAAAATAATGGTTTTGTGCAGCTTCTGTTGCAGCTCTACCAGCTGATCTTGCATTTCGCTCCGAATCAGAGGGTCCAATGCCGAGAAAGCCTCGTCCATCAACAGTATTTCGGCGTCGGTAGCCAGTGCCCGTGCAAGGCCCACACGCTGTTGCTGTCCACCCGATAGTTGAGCAGGATACTGGTGCTCATAACCCGTCAGTCCAACGGTTTCTAACCATTCATTTGCTTTTTCTAAGCGCGCCTCTTTATTCATTCCCTGAACTTCCAAACCATATGCGATGTTGTCGATAACAGTGCGATGAGGCAGCAAGCCAAAGCGCTGGAACACCATAGACATCTTGTGACGGCGAAACTGTTCAAGCTCTTTGTTCGAAAGTTGCATGACATCCACCCCTTCTACCAAAATCTGCCCCATGGTTGGATCGATTAATCGGTTGAAGTGGCGAATCATGGTGGATTTTCCAGAACCGGATAATCCCATAATGACAAAAATTTCACCCTTTTGAATTTGCAGGTTGATGTCTTTTAGTCCGACCGTGTGGCCTGTTTCCGCTAAAACCTGCTCTTTACTATGTCCCAACTTAACGCGCTCAATCACGCTATTGGGCTTGGGGCCGAAGATTTTATACAGACCGCTGATTTCGATAAGTGGACTAGTCATGTTTTGAGTCTCCTAAATGAGCTTGAGTGCGTTTCGCATACGCTTGTGAAGCACGATCAAAAAGGATTGCTAGGGCGACAATGGCTAAACCATTGAGAAGACCAAGAGTGAAATATTGATTGGTAATAGACTTTAGAACAGGCTGACCTAAACCTTTTACCCCAATCATTGATGCGATGACCACCATTGACAGTGCCATCATGATCGTTTGGTTAATTCCCGCCATGATGGTTGGCATTGCAAGCGGAAGCTGAACCCCAAAAAGCCGTTGCCGAGTGCTGGCACCAAATGCGGTTGCGGCTTCCAATACTTCTTTATCAACTAGACGAATGCCCAAATTGGTTAAACGAATAACCGGTGGAATCGCGTAGATCACTACTGCGATAAGGCCAGGAATTTTCCCGATGCCCAATAACATCACAACTGGAATGAGATACACAAATGCCGGCATGGTTTGCATGACGTCGAGTAATGGTGTTACCACCGACTGAATGCGATTAGAGCGCGCCATAGCGATGCCGATAGGGATACCAAGTGCGATGGCAAGCATAGTACATACAATGATGATACTGAGCGTGCGCATAGTATCTTCCCACATTCCAAAATAGCCAATCAGAATCAGCGAACCAAAACATGCAGCGGCCAGTTTCCAAGAGCGACTGGCGGCATAAACGAGAGTGGTGCAGACACCTAAAATAATGAACCAAGGTGTAGAAATCAGAAGCTTTTCAAACCAGACAAGAAACGCCAGGAGCGGATCAAACAGAGACTCAATGAGTTCACCATACTCGCGAGAGAAATCTCTGTAGGCGCCGTCGAGTGTTTTGCGAATCGCCCTGAGATCAGAGGCATCCATTTCCGGGAATTCGCTGAGCCAATTTGAGTCAGACATATGTACTTCCTTTTTCTGATATACCTAAGCGCTTTCAAGAAACTTAATTTGGCAAGAAGAGTAGGGCATCTAGGCCAAGTAATGGTCGTTCGACAGGTTCTGTATCGAAAGTATTACCCTTTAAGCTCAGGCCAATGTCGTCAAACTTCTCTTTTTCGTCCTTAGGTATACATCCTTTAAATAAAACAATCATTAGTGTTCAAACTAATGATTTGCTTGGATTATAGTTTTTCTTCTTCAATAAAATGAACACATTAGCGTGTATTTGTATGAAAAATCTGCGCAAACTAACGTTTTTATTATCCGGTTAATTAGAATTGATCTTTTTGCTCGTTTGTCATCGAAATTTCTAAATTATTAGATGTCTAATTAATGCTGATGTATTACGTATTTGTCGTGTTGATTTTTGCAAACTTAGTTTATTGGCATGTGCTAAAAATGTTATTGGCATATGCCAGTTTAAGGCGTAATTTGACTCTGTGTTTTTGAGGGACAATGATGGCAAGACCAAAGATAGAAAGACGAATATGCGGACGTGCGGCTCACCATTGCTTTAAGCCCAATGGCATTCCATTTAATCAGTTGGAGCAAGTCGCCATATTACCAGAAGAGTTAGAAGCGCTACGTTTAGCCGACTTAGAGGGGCTTAGCCAGCAGCAAGCTGCGGAGCAGATGGGCGTTTCTAGACAAACTTTTGGTAACACAGTAAAAAGTGCAAGATTGAAAGTCGCAAAAAGTTTAGTTGAAGGTCATGCATTAGTTTTTCCGAATGAGGAGTCAAACTTATGATTTATGCTATTCCTAATGATGGTGAGCGGGTGGCAAACCACTTTGTAAAAGCACCATACATCGCTATTTATTCTGATACTGACGGTATGCTAAAAAACTTAGCGAACATTGCTTCTATGCCACAAGCGGGTTGCAATGCGAAGTCTCAGTTGATTCAGTCTCTACAAGGGTACAATGTGGATGCTGTTCTTGTGCGAAATATTGGTGAACGTGTATTGGCAAAGCTACTTAGCAGTGGCACGCCAGTATTTAGGCTGTCTACTCGTAGTTCCTTGGAAGATGTGCTTGCGGTTCCAAGAGAGCCTTTGATTGAGCCCTCTCAAGGACGCCCATCAAACAATCATAAGAAAAGTGTTCACCAACAAAAAGGCGGCTGCGGCTCCTGTGGTTGTGGTGGCCAAAAATCAAAACCCTCCTTGTTGGCAAGACCTAAGGCGCTACTCAAAGCAACATCTAGCCCTGCTATACTTAAGCTAGAGTCGATGGCTAATAAGGCAGGTTAATATGGTTTGGTTATTTACCTTTCTTGGTTTTCTCGCAATCATTTTGTTGATGTCACTTGGCGTCATTTTTCATAACAAGCGTATTCAAGGAAGTTGCGGCGGTTTAAACAACGTCGGTGTTGATAAAGTATGCAACTGCGAAACCTCATGCGCAGAACCTGAAAGGCGTTTATATCAAATCTCAGAGCCTAACTCATCACCTGAGCGCTAAGGCTTTTGGCCCATTGCGGCAAGGTTCGTCGAAACCAGTCCAAATATTTGCTGGTCTGCGGATTTTTTCTGGAGACCAGTATGTTGACTACCTCGACAACGATCCACGCTTTTGCTAATCCGATATCGCGCGCCAATTCTGTTGTTTCACCTTTCTCGGCGCACTTTACATACTTGCCTGCCACCTTCAAGTAATCATCAAATGTGCCCATGCCCTCGATGAGCGGCGCTAAATCTATCGCGACATGCCCTGTAGAAAAGCGTTCCCAGTCGAACAGCACTAGCTCGCCATTTTCGCGCTGTCCCCAGTTTCCAGCATTCGAGTCTCCGGAGATCAAGTTCTGCCTATCAAAAAGGTGCGCCGCTCGTTGTTGTAGTTGGTGGAAGAACTGTTCTGTCTCTGAGCCCAGTTTAAGTGTAGTGAGTGCTTGTTGAGTCGCTTGTGGTGTCCACTGGTGGCGGTGATAAACACCATCTGATGTTGGTGGAAGTCGGTGCAGTTTGACGAGTTGTTCAATGACTCGATCATCTTCAAGTAAGAATGCTTGCTCGACTGCGTGGGGAACGTATTCAATGTACAGAACGTTTTTCTGGTCGTCGAGTTGAATCAAGCGCGGTACGTGTATTCCAAGCGCGTTAAACTGCTCGGCATAGCGTTGATAAAACGCCACTTCTATTTGAGTAGGGTTACGTTTTTCTATTACTTGGACGCCGTCTTTTTCGATGAGAAAAACTTTGGCACTGCCCATTTGGTTGAGTTCTTGTTGCGACACCGGACTTCCTGTCTTCATGTAGAGAGAGCTCACCTTAATCGCTGCACTCACGTTTTCCAATAGCCACGACAAAGTGCCTCAAAAATATTAAATGCAACTGTTTAAATATGATTTTGCTGTGAGTGTCTAAATTTTACACAGTCTCGCCTGTACTCCGATAAATTCGTTCTACGCTTACTATTCGTCTTAATAAAGGAGAACCAAAATGGCTGTAATGAAGCAGGATATTCCAAATCGTGTAACGGTTTACCATGACAATATCGATCAAGAACAAGAGCTGAAAAATGCGATGCTGCCAGAGAAACCGCGCTACTTTAACGGTGCTCCGACTTACAAAGCGAACAGCATCGAAGAGTTTGAAAGCAAAATCAGTCAGATAGGTTTGTCTCTCGATAAATAATTTTTCTTTTACCTAAAAGCGCCCTCAAAATGAGGGCGATTTTTTGTTTATGTGATTGATTTGAATCGTAGGGAATTAACCTTGTTGTGCACTGCCTTGGCAGACCTGTTTTTGCACTGCTGGTGGCGCGGGCTCGTAATGGCTTAAAGTCATACTAAAACTGCCTTCACCACCCGTGATAGCTCGTAATCGACGAGCGTAATCTTGCAGCTCGTTTACTGGTGACTTGGCTCTGAGTAAGGTGAAGCTGCTGTCGATTGGCTCGGTGCCTTCGATTAAGCCTCGGTTTCCAGATAAATCTCCAGAAACATCGCCAACGTTCGCGGTTGGGATGTGCAGTTCCATCTGGACAATGGGTTCTAGCACAATAGGATCTGCGTTGTTAATCGCATCTAAAAAGGCTTTCTTACCTGCGATGACAAACGCTATTTCTTTCGAATCGACGGAGTGATATTTACCGTCATAAACGGTGACTTCCACATCCTTAATTGGGTTGCCAGAAATCGCGCCTTCCTCTAACGCTTGCAAAATACCTTTTTCAACAGCAGGAATGAGCGCGGTTGGAATGGCGCCACCCACCACTTTGTTGATGAACTTAAATCCGGCACCACGTTCGAGTGGACGAACCTTCAATTGCACTTCACCAAATTGGCCTGCACCGCCACTTTGTTTTTTGTGTCGATAATGCCCTTCGGCAGGTTTGGTGATGGTTTCAAAGTATTCGACGCTTGGTTGGCAGGTTTCGACGTCCAGTTTGTACACGTTCGCCATCTTTTCTAATGCGACTTTGAGGTGAAACTCCCCTTGGCCGCTGATGATGGTTTCGTTGGTGCGAGCGCGATGTTCGATGCGCAGAGAAGGGTCTTCACTGGCAATTTTATTCAGCACATCTCCTAATTTTTGCTCATCTCCACGCTTAAGAGGCTTCAAGCACAAAGAATACATGGAGTCAGGAAGGTCCAATGTTTTGAGTTGAACACCATCTTCTTCGTGAGAGTCATGAACGATTGAATCGAATTCGAGATCATCCACTTTGGCTAAAACGCAGAAGTCGCCTGCAAGCGCGCGAGGGATCTCGGTTCTATCTTTGCCCTGCAGTTGATATAAGTGCCCAACTTTAAATGCCTTGTTGCTTTCGCCAATATAAAGCTGGCTGCCCGCATTGATTTCACCCTGATACACACGTAAGTAGGCAAGTTTTCCCATATATGGGTCGACGCTGACTTTGTACACGTGTGCGACGGTGTGCTCTAAGGTTTCGCAATTTACTTTGATTTTTTTGCCGTTCTTTTCCAGTAGAGGAGGGTTACCCTCGTTTGGCATGGGCATGATCTCCGCCAAGGTGCGCAGCAGCAACTCGACGCCCGCGCCGGTTTGTGCTGAGACAAAACAGACCGGAATCACATGTCCAGTTCTTAGTGCTTCTTCAAACGGATCATGCAGTTGCTCTGCGGTGAGTTCGGAGCCTTGTTCCAGATATAGTTCCATCAGTTCTTCATCGACTTCGATAACTTGGTCAATTAAGGTCTCATGAGCTTCATCTACCGTTGCAAGTAAGGTTTCTCGTCCCAATTCTGGTTCGAAATAGCAGTCAACTACAGATTCCCCGTCAGCCGAAGGTAAGTTGATCGGCAAGCAGTGGTCACCAAAATGCTCAACGATGTTCTCCATCAATCTTTCTAACTGATTACCGTGGTTATCGAGCTTATTGATGATGATCATCTGACATTTTTGCTGCTCTTTAGCAAAGGTGAATAAGCGATCGGAAGTTTGGTTAAGTGGGGTTTGAGGGTCGATGACAAGGGCAGATGTTTCAACGGCAGGAAAAACGCTGATAGTACGGCCAAGTAACTCGTTTTGTCCCGGAGTGTCGATGATATTGAGCCGGTGTTTATTCCAACGCAGTGCGACTGGCGTTGCTTCAATACTGTGTTGATATTGGATGGATTGAGGGTCGAAGTCGGTAACAGTATCGCCTTTTTCTACGCTGCCTAAATGGTGGGTGGCATCGCAGGTGAAGAGCAGTTTTTCTATCAGTGTGGTTTTACCGGTCCCGGTTTGACCGACAAAAGCGATATTGCGTATTTTATTGATAGGCATAGAGCCTCCTTGCAAGATGGCGTGAAAAACCTACGAATTGCTAGGAAGTGGGTTGTTATAGAAACCCACGCACTGCATTGGAGTAGGGCGGGATTACCGCCTATTCGTTTTCCACGTCATTTTCCGGATGACTCGATGCATAAGACCACCTTCTTGGACCACAGTAATCTTAGCATGCCTCAATAACCATATAATTTATGTGACTTATTTCATGATGGAGCTGATTGTTTTTTAATCGAGATCATAAACTCAGAGGTTCTGACTTTTGGAGCAAAACCTCTGGATTGTTTAGGCTATTTGGAAAGAACGATTTCGCCGTCGCGATAAACCAAGCTTGGCGTTACATCTTGTCCTAGTAACACCGGGCCATCAAGATCGACAACGCTTGCCTGAGCAGCAATAGGTAACGCGGCTCGCATCGCCAGCGACGTCCCCAACATACAACCGGACATGAGGCTAAAACCGAGTTTTTGGGCGTCGTCGGCTAATAATAGTGCTTCAGTGAGCCCGCCAGTTTTATCTAGCTTAATATTCACCATTTCATATTTGCCAACCAACTGATGCAATTGCTCTCTGGTGTGACAACTTTCATCGGCGCAAAGTGGAATGGGGTGCGGAATGCTGGCGAGTACGTCATCGCAGTCTTGTGGCAACGGTTGTTCGATCATGGTGATGTCTAGCGGTTCGAGTTGAGCAAATACCGTCGCGAGGTCGAGGCCTTGCCACGCTTCATTCGCATCTAAAACAATTTGCGCGTGCGGCGCAGCATCGCGTACTGCTGCAACGCGCTCAAGCACGTGTTCACCATCCAGTTTTACCTTAAGCAGTTTTGCGCCTTGGCTAAGGTAAGCTTGTGCCTGTTTTGCCATCGCTTGCGGCGTGTCGATAGAAACCGTCATCGCCGTCACAATCGCCTCTGGTAACGTAAAGAGGTCGTGAACCTGTTGCTTGTGGCTCAAAAGCGCGTGAAGATGCCAAAGGGCGCAATCCAATGCATTTCTTGCCGCCCCCGCGGGCAATAACGATTGAAGCTGGCTTTTGAGAACCATGACATCAGCTTCGCCTTTGGCATACAAACTTTGCAGTTCATGCGAGGCGTGAGAAATCGCCTTAATTACCGATTCAACCGATTCACCATAACGTGGGTATGGCGTGCATTCACCTTGGGCTGTCATGCCTCGATGTTCAATTGTCACGCGGACTACGTGGCACTCTGTCCGACTGCCGCGAGAGATGCGAAATGGTGTCGCCATGGCAAGCGTGACAGGTTCTACATGAATTTTCATCTCACTAGTTTTCCCTAAACCGCAGTTATTTTCTAAACCGTAAATGTTTCTTAAATCGTAAGGAGCCTATCTGCAACCGCATCAACGCCAAAACGCACAGGGTCGGTGACGGGCACCTGGTATTTGTCGCTCCAATCCTGGCATAGCTGGGCTGCATCTTCTTCGCTGATCGCCGAAGTGTTCAAGCAAATACCCACTAATTGAGCGTTTGGATTTGTTAGGCGAGCAGCGGCCAGATTCGCTTCTATCGTTTGTTCAATGGTTGGCAAGCTCGCATGTGGTAAGTTGCGGATGTGCGGGCGACCAATCTCATGGCACAGTATCAGAGCGTCAGCTTGTGCGCCGTGAAGTAAGCCCAAACTTACGCCAGCAAACGAAGGGTTAAACAATGAACCTTGCCCTTCGATGATGTCCCAATCGTGATCGGTGAACTCAGGGCTGACCGCTTCTACTGCGCCGGAGATAAAATCGGCAACTACAGCATCAATCGAAATGCCACTGCCTGCGATGAGAATTCCGGTTTGACCCGTTGCTTTGAACTCTGCACGACAGTTTTTACGCTTCAATGCATGCTCAATGGCAAGGGCAGAGTACATTTTTCCAACGGAGCAATCTGTCCCTACAGTAAGTACTCGCTTGCCTTCGCGAGCTTTGCCATTGCCGACCTTGAGCGGGGCATCATAATGGCGAACATCATACAGTTTGGTTAATCCGCGTTGTTCTAGATCGGCAAGGGGAGCAAATTCCGCCAAACGTTGGTGCATGCCCGATGCAATTTCAAATCCCATCTCTGCCGCTTCAAGTAAGGTTGCTTGCCAAGCTTCGGGAATGACGCCTCCTGGATTTGCAGTGCCAAGCACCAGCGTTTTTGCTCCTTGCTGCTGCGCTTGTTGTAGTGTCATGTCGGTTAAACCAAGCGATACGGTTTCTGGCGTCAGGCGGATTTGGCCAAGACAAATCTCAGGTCGCCATTGATATATGCCACGCGCGGTTTTTGCTGCGAGTGGATCGGTTACATCGCCAAGAAAAAGTAGGTAAGGTTGAGCAATTTGCATGATGGTTCCCTTCGTCATCGTTATTGCTCATTAATGTAGCCAGACTGATTTAGGAAACCGAATGCTTATTTGTTAGGCAGGTATAACTTCAGGTTATACCTTTAAACCATCTGTTGTTTTAGGGCGGTGATAAATTGCTTTGTCGCAATGGATTGAGGTGTGTGCTCTGCGAATAAAATAGAGACAGAGAAGGACATATTTGGCTCCAAAGCATGCACGGAAACGGCATTATCTTGGCGATATTGTTTTGCAGTCCAAGGGTCTACAATCGCGAATCCTGCTTCGTTTTTCACCAGTTCAGCCGCCGCGGAGTAGCTGCGGACGGTAATGGCATGTTGATAATGTTCGTCACGCGCTGATAAGGTTTGATGCAGCAATAAGCCCAGAGGGTCTCGGCTATCTAAACCGATAATGGGTAAATCGTGACTGATGAGTTCTTCTAAAATGACGGTTTTTTCTGCGGGTATCGCTGCGCTTTTAGGAGCGATCAGTGCTAAGTTTTCTTTCAATAACACGTGCCCCATGATCGCTGGTGGTGTTTCTTCACCGAACGCAATGGCGACATCCAGTTCATGTTTCAGTAATCCTGAGCACAGCTCATCGCGATTGGCCGTTAAGAGCTCAAAGGAGATGCTGTGCTCTTTCGACAACAACGCGACAGTCGGCGCTAACAAGTGTGCGGCCAAAACAGGCGGAGCACCAACTCGTAAATGTTGAGTTCCCTGTTTGACTTTGTTGGTCAGAGAGCGAAATTGTCCGAGTTGTTGATAGACTTTTTCAGCCTCTGGCAATAAGGCTTTGGCTTCTTGAGTTGGAACGAGACGGCCCTTTACACGCTCAAATAAAGCGAAGCTCAGTTGTTGTTCTGTATGGGCGAGAACTCGAGTGACATTAGGTTGGGAAACGTGCAGTAAGCGAGCCGCGCCTGACACCGTTCCTGCTTGCATAATGGCGTAAAAGACTTCTAATTGCCTTAAGTTCACTGAGATTTCCCTCTGCTCATGTTGGTCACCTCAGAATACCCAACCTTGCTGATAAGCGATAGAGGTAAAAGTGCTGGCGTAAAAAATAGGAAGACGATGTTGGTTGCCTTCCTATCTCGCTTTTTCAATTTCTCAACTTCTCAATTTCCCAACTTCTCAATTTCTATGCTTCACTTTGCTGCTGCATGAAGGGGCAGGTCGTTAAACGGCTCGACGTCTCGGCTGAGTAATCCCATTAAAATCACTGCTAACACCATGACAGCAGCTGCGATTGCAAAACCGTATTGTGTTAGTTCGTAATGACTCAATATTGCAATCAGGACGTAACTGAGAGATTGAATGGTGGTGGCAAACATGCTGATGCCGCCATCGACGCGACCTCGTTGATGAACCGCTACGGTGTGATGCATCCAGTTGACTCTCGCAATGCGATTTAGCGCGTTAAATACGCCAAACAGCGCCGTAAACAACAAGATGATCTGCGGGCTCATCGTAAAACTCATCCCGATAAGCGCAAAAGAGACCATAACCATCGAAGCGAACATAATGTGGCTATGGGAGGCACGGTTTAGCACTTTGGTGACAATAAAGCCGGTTAGCAACGAGCCGAGGCCAAAACTGATGTTGAACCCTGCAAACCAATCGCCAGAGATGCCTTGTTCAGAAAACCAAATCGGCACCAGTTTGCTCAAATACGTCAATGCAGGATAAGAGAGGCAAGAGAGCAGAATAAAGCCATAAAATCGGGGTTCGAGACGGAATATTTGTTTGCTCTCTTTGAGTTGCGCGATGAAAGCAACGGATTTTGATGCCCTTAATTGTTGAGTATAAGGCGTCAGAATATAGAACATCGCTGCTAACGCAGAGGCGCTGGCCGCAAACAAAGCAAACTCTTTCATGCCCCACACTTCAAGCAAAACAATACCCAACGCGCCAGCTCCGAGGGTCGTGGATTGCATTACAATTTCTTGCTGACCCGAAATTTTCGCATACTCATGGTGCTGATAATTTTCTTGGGTGAAGGCATTGTTGGTCGTCCATGCAAAATTACTCGAAACCCAATACACCAATTGCGCAAAAGCCAGCAACCAGTGTGACTCAAACCCTAACCAATAAGCAATGAACACCACCAAAGCCATACCCGATTGAATCCATTGATTGAGCACGAGTAGTACTTTGCGTGAATGTCGGTCAATTAAAGTGGAAAAGAAAGGCGTTGCTAGAAAAGAAATCGCGGTGCAGCTCAGAGAAACTAAAGCGACGAAAGTGCCCATGTTAGGTTCGGAAAGCATGACCCATGGCAGCGCCATCATGAATAAGCCAGAGGAAATGCTGTCGAAGAAGCGGCCAGCTAAGTACGGCTGAGTTTTATTTTTCATTATGTTTGCCTCTAACTCCCAATGGCTTTCAAAAGGTTGATGTCCAACTGTCTTGTGGTTAACAACCAAGTCGTTCGCGCTGAACACATTATCTTGAGATCGCCGGGGTTTAGCGTTAATTAAGATGGTGCAACTTTAAAACCTCAAGTAAACTTGAGGTAAAGCATTTTTTTAACAAAATTGATACGCAGGGAGTCAAGGATGGAAATCAGCGTAGGAGAAGTGGCAAAACGTTCTGGAGTGAAAGTATCTGCCCTACATTTTTACGAGCAAAAAGGACTGATTTCGAGCTGGAGAAATCAAGGTAATCAGCGTCGCTACCATCGCAGTGTGTTGCGCCGTGTTGCGGTGATCAAAGCAGCGCAGCAAGTTGGGTTGTCGTTAGAAGAAATTAAACATGCGTTAGATGAACTGCCGAAACACCAAGCCCCTAACAAAGCGCAATGGGAAGAAATGGCAAGCCATTGGCATGAACAGTTAGAACAAAAGATTCAAAAACTTAAAGCGTTGCAAAACGATTTAGGAGGATGCATTGGCTGCGGGTGCTTGTCGTTAGAAACCTGCGCACTGCGAAACCCAGAAGATGTATTAGGGAAAGACCACTCGGGGTCGAACTTAACGTTAGAAGAAGAGTAGCGATTATCTCTATTCTTTGTCGAAACTGTCGACTACGATCGCGCCCATCGAAGCAGGCATTGTGATGACGATAACGCGCTTTATCGCAACCAAAGGCTCATTCATGAGTGGCAGCTTATCAAGACAGAAAAGAACTAACGCTACCACAACGGCCGCAATGAGGTACGCGATAACCACACGAAAAATAAAGATGGATACGCGATTCTTGATGTGGCTTTGAAACACGCTTTGATACGCGAAAAAACTGAGGAAAATGACAGAAAGACTTAACAGCATGAGCAAGTTTGCCATTGGTAGGCTCTCACCCAATCGCCACGCTTCCTCCGAAAATGAGATCGGGACTGCTAGGGCAAAAGCGCCAACCAATACTTGGCTAGCGTCTTCTAGATTAAAGTGGCTGCTCATGCTGTTTATTCCATTATTCGCTTGCTAGATGTAAGAGCTTTTCAAAACGCTCATTACCGTGCAGCAATTCGAGGTCTCGTTCTTCGGCAAGTAAATCACGAATGGATGGGCTGTATTCAATTGCGCGTTCCAAGTCTTCAATAGCTTGCTCTTCGATACCAAGGCGAGAGTATGCACACGCGCGTTGATACAGTGCAGGGCCGTTGGTGTAATCGACTTCAAGTACGCGGTTACAAATGCTAAGTGCCCAATGGTATTCGTTGATTTCCATCGCTGCGTCGGCTTTGTAAGTCAACGCTTCTAAATCACCTGGACGAATTAATAAGATTTCATCATAGATTTCAATACGTTGTTCTGGAGTTTGAGAGCTTTGTGCACGTAGCCATAAGTTATGGATCTCGTTGATTTTCTCAATCTCTTTGTTGTTTTCACTGATAATGCGAGTTTTGCGTTTTAAATCTCGCTCAAGGGCGACAAACTTTTTCTCGTATTCTTGGGCGATCTTCTCCAATCGTTTATCAGCCATCTCTTTGGTGTTGTGTTTAAACTCACGCAGAGATTGCCATCCGACAAAGGCAATCAGCGATGCGACACCAGCAATGATGTAGAAGAAGTATGTAACGGTCACGTTGGCATAGTTCAACGATTTATCTGCGACCGTTAGCTCGCGATCGGTGATCTCTGTGATCATTCGCTTTTCTAGGCTTTGATAGTCCTGACGCAGCGCTTTTAGTTCATCTAAAATATAGCGTTCCATTAATGGTCTATCTAACAGATCCGATTCTGAATACTTTTCCTCCGATGCCATTGTTGGCAAGGCAAGTATCAGCGAGAAAAAAATACCAATAAATAAGCGCATATAACGTCCTTTCACGAGAAGAGTACAGATAGACCATGCAACAATAGCAAATAGCACAAACGTTTAGCAAAGTTATTACAAAAGAAATCACAGTCGTCTACGTAGAAGTCATATTCTTGTTGTTTTTCAGTTTGTTCCTGGTGGTTATTTGTTGTGATATCTTTTATCCTCCTTGCGAATTTATGATTAATGGAGTGAGCATGGACGCGCGAGCTAAGGATTACTTAGAACAATTCCTAGAATTATTATCACCAGAACAAAGGGAAGCTGTACCATCAGTCAGTGCTGACTATTATTGTGCCGATGAATACAACGCGAATGTATGCGCAGATTTGGTTCGTATTGGACAGAAAACTGCATCGTGCAGTTTGGAGCTTTGGTATCGAGAGCATGGTGAAATCATGCCCCAAGTCGGTCATTTACAAGTAGTGACGAATTGGGATGGGGACCCAGTTTGCGTGATACGAATTACTGACGTAAGTACATGCAAATATGAGGATGTAACCGCAGAGTTTGCCTTCGCAGAAGGCGAAGGTGATAGAACCTTAAACTGGTGGCGTGATGCTCATACTGCATTTTTTAGAGCTGAATGCGATGAGTTGAACATCGATTGGCATGAGAAACGTACGCTGGTTTTAGAGCGTTTTGAAGTGGTGTATCCCGTCAATTAATCTCTGATAGCAGCACTGATTTGAAGTGCTGCTTTCTTTACTGAGAGACCATTTTTAGCGCTTTCGAGCGGTCACACTAAACATGTGCCAATGTTTTTGGCTTCCGACTACAGTGGTCCCGTCTTCATCTCTTTCATGCAATGAAATGAGGTCGTAACCTTCGAATAAGCTTTCCACTTCCTTTTTTGTTAATGCGGTAATGTTTGGGTGCATTTCGAAGGTAACCCAGGAGTCTTTCACTCCCAAGAAATCACCGGAGAAGATACCGCCCGGTTGTAATGCGCTGTCTATTTTTGTCCAGACTTGTTTGAAGCCTTTGTCAGGGCAAAAGAACAAACTGGCATTTGCGATAACCAAGCTGCACTGAGGATAATTAAACTCAGTAAAACAGCACTGCGAAACTGAAAATCGCTTATTACCTTCAAAGCGTGTTAAACAAGTTTTTACTGCATCTTCATTGCTATCACATGCGTGAACCTTAAATCCCTGTTCGAGGAGAAAGTGACTGTCTCGACCTATTCCGCAGCCAATATCAAGAGCGACTTTGCCTTCTATCTTAAGTAGGTTCAGGGCATTTTCCACGTTTGGGCGGTGAGGTTGGCTTAAAATCTTCTGATAGTATTCATTCCATTGCGCTGGCATTGAACTTCCTTATGTTGGTTGTGTCCCCTGCCCAAAACTAGCGTCCATTTTGTTTTGCTTGACTGGGGAGATTTGCAGTATTGGCAACTGTTATAGCTGATCTTCAATCGGTAATATTCCGGAGAACCAAGCGCCCATTTTTCGCCATACTCCTGCTTCTGGTTCGGAGTCGTATTCTTCGCCTGTTTTTACGTCGATCCAGACAATGTCCCCGTCGCGCAGAGTTAAGGCGTAGGCGTTACTCGACAGTTGATTCGGCAGTTGTTCTAGAAACATTTGCACATATTCTGGCTGTTCGATAACAACGGCCATTTCGGTATTCAAAGCTGCCGAACGTGGGTCCCAGTTCATTGAACCAACGAAAAGTGTTTTGTTATCAATCGTCATTGCTTTAGCGTGTAAACTTGCTCTGCTACTCCCCGTGAGGCTCCACTTACTTTTGAGTTTTGCGCTCGCTTTTACTTCCCAAAGCTTGATTCCAGCTTCGAGTAGATCTTTTCGATATTTTGCGTACCAACCATGCACGGCAAACACATCGTTAGACGCGAGGCTATTGGTCACAATCGTGATATCAACGCCTCGCTTGGCCGCGTTACTTAATGCTTGAGTACCTACTTTAGTAGGAACGAAATAAGGAGAAATGAGCACAAATGAATCCTCAACACTTTTAACCAGTTCCGACAAATTATCAATAAGTTGGCTCTCTCGGGTTGCGACTTTATCGGGCAGATCAAACCATACTTTCGCTTCTCCCCAGTAGAGCTTGAGTTTGCCTTGTTTTAGATCTTGGTACATATCCAGTTGAGTGAAGTCATAGCGGCCGGTTGAAAACTTTTCCTCTAACCGGAGTTTATTGACCTGCTTTTGAATCGCTTGGTCGGTAATTTGCTGTGAATTCGGTGTAATCCATTCCATTGGTATCGAATAGGCGCTATTCCAGTAGAGGTCGAACTGATCGGCAGTTTGTTGTACCGCCTCACCATAGAGCAGAAGATCAAAATCACCAAACTCAACTTGCGATTCAAAAGAGAAGTATTCATTGCCGATATTTCTACCTCCGACAATGGCGGAAACACTGTCTGCAATCAGAGACTTATTGTGCATACGACGATTAAGGCGTTCAAAATCGCTAGCAAGAGCGAACCAACGGGAGTCGCGATACTGATGCGGGTTAAATAAGCGGATTTCTATATTAGGATGTGCATTGAGGGCTGCCATCACATCGTCGTTTCGCTTTTGCATATCGTCAAGCAACAGTCTTACTCGAACACCACGCTTTGCCGCTTCATACAAGCGCCACGTTATTAGCTGACTCGTTTCGTCACCACGGTAAATATAGTATTGAAGGTCAAGGCTTTTCTGGGCGGACTCGATCAAAGAGGTTCGAGCAAGAAGGGCATCGTGTCCCTGATTTAACGGTGCAAAGCCAATTATGGACTTGGGGTCTCTCCCGTAAGCTTCAAAGTACTGCGCAAGAACAGAATCCTTTTGATAACCGAGCTGAAAGCTGGTGGACTTTTCACTGGCGTCATTCAACGATACGGATGAGCATGCCGATAAAATAGTGAGCAGCGAGGGGAAGAGCAACTTGGCGAGCGTTTGTAACAAAGCACATTTCCTTGTCTTACAGAGTGTTACCTACTCCAAATTATAGACTTAAGCTGACGCCACATGCACCCAGAACCGTTTGATAACGAGCGATTAATCGATGAATTGCCATAGAGCCTGAACTAAGTTCAACTTTTAAAGCGCAGATAATCATTTATTTTAATTATCATTATGGCCGTATTGGTCATAATCACTAATATCTGGTGATTATGACCAATAGCGCACTGGATAAAATAATGATTTTTATATAACCATATGATTTTTAATAAATAAATGCTTGGCATGTCATTTGCCATTTAGAATAAAAGTTAAGTCAGAGCAACTTGCGCAGTTGGTTAATTTTTTGTTAATTTTATTAACTTTGAATTGGCAATAACTATCTAGTTCGCTGCTTAAAAGACTAGGCAAGCGCCGCTTTGATGTATATTCAAATTCAATTCTCTCACCACCATGCTTACCGGGAGCAATGGACTGAATAAAAGTGTGGTGTTGAAAACAACAATAAAAAAGGATTTTCGATGTTAGCAAAACCCATATTACGTTGGCTTTTACCCTTCGTCGTCGTTGGAGGCTCTTATGCAGGATATGCTGCAATTGCCGCAACTGCGCCGGAAAAAGAGTCAACCAAAGATGCAATTACAGAGCCTACTGTTCAGGCTTCTTCTCTTTTTCCTACCGATCACAAAGTGGTGATTACCAGTCACGGTGAATTAGTCCCTTTTGAAAAAACACACCTTTCCGCGCAAGTTAGTGGTGAAGTTACGAGTTGGCACCCGAATTTTGTGACGGGTGGCATCGTAAAACGAGGAGAGGTTCTTTTCACAATTGAAAGTGACAACTATGAAGCGTCGGTTTTACAAGCTGAAGCCGATTTAGCTAGTGCACGCGCAAACTTGATTGAGGAACAAGCGAAAGCCGAAGTGGCAAAACGTCAGGCAAAGAGACTGAGCGATAAGCAAGTGACGGATCTGTATTTACGCAAGCCTCACGTTTTGAGCGCACAAGCGCAAGTGAAGTCGGCTCAAGCGGCACTCAAACGAGCAAAAAGAGAGTTAGAAAATTGCAAAGTCGTTGCACCTTACGATGCGCTGGTTGTTGAGCGTGATATTGGTGTTGGTCAATTTGTTACATCTGGTTCTCGAGTTGCCACGTTAAACAACATCGAAGTGGCAGAGGTGCACGTACCCATTGCCGGTTTTGATAGTGCATTTTTACCCGAATCCATTGGTGAACTCACTGCGACAGTGACGCAGCAAGGTGTGTTTTCTACCACTAGAGAAGGTCGAGTAGTTCGTGATCTAGGCATGATTGATAGTGCTACCCGAATGATTAACATGGTCATTCAAATCGCGGACCCATACGGTGTCGATAACCAGCAGCCTCCAATTAAATTCGGCTCCTACGTTGAAGTGAGCTTCACTGGTAAGGAACTTAAGCATATCTATCGCTTACCACAGGAATTAGTTAAAAACCGTACCGTGTGGGTGGTGAATGGCGATAATCAACTTCAACCCAGAACTGTCACGGTTTTGAGAGCAGAAGGTGAGTTTTTGTTGGTGGGCGAAGGTTTAGAGCAAAGTGATAAGTTGGTACTGACCTTGCCCGAGTACCCTCAAAAAGGCATGGCGGTACAAATCGCAAAAAAGAGTGACGACTCCGAAACCGTCGTACAGTAAGTAGGAGTATGTCATGGAAGATACTAAACAAAAGGGCTTAATTGCCTATTTTGCGAATAACCCCGTCGCTGCCAACCTTTTGATGGTGTTCATCATTATCATGGGTGTGGTGAGCTTTCTCTTTATTCAAAGGCAGATGTTTCCGAATATTGAGGTGAACTACATTGATGTTCGTGCGACTTATCCTGGCGCTTCTCCTCAAGAGATAGAAGAGAGTATTCTCGTTAAGGTCGAGGAATCGATTAAAGACGTCACCGGGATTAAAAAAGCAGTCTCAACGGCCTCTAGAGGTAGCGCGTATGTTTCCATCGAGGTAGACGTTAATGCCGATATCAAGCGTGTCTTAGATGATGTAAACCAACGTATTGATACCTTGTCTAACTTACCAGCGGGTATGGAACCAATCAATGTCTACCAAGTTGAATGGCGCCAAGATGTAATCGAAATGGGGTTAGTTGGGGACCGACCGCTCGAGGAGCTTAAACCGATTGCTAAGCAAATCGAAGATGAATTACTTCAGTTAGAAAACGTCATGCTGGTGTATCTGAGTGCGCCAGAAGAAGAAATAGCGATTGAAGTTGACCCACTTGTTCTTCGTAAATACGACCTGACGTTGAGCGGTATCAGCAGCGCGATCAGCCGTTACTCAGCCAACTTTTCTGCGGGCGAAGTAAAAACAAACTCAGGGATGATTGCAGTAAGGATTGAAAACCAATACTACCGTGGTGATGAGTTTAGAAATATTCCTGTAAAGCTTGGCGCAAATGGTGCGAAGGTTTTACTGCAAGATATCGCCACGATCAAAGATGGCTTTACGGAAGAAGAGCGCTATTTTGAATACTCAGGGCAAAATGCGATCTACATGTCTGTTGAAGCCACTCGTGATCAGAACATTATCCCTGTTGCACAGTCCGTTCGTAATTATATTGAAGCAAAAAACAAGACATTGCCGCAGGATGTTAAGCTCAAAGTCTTAGTTGATACGACTTATTATTTAAATGGGCGTCTCGACATGATGTTGAAAAACTTGCTGCAAGGCGCTGCATTAGTCGCGATTATGCTGACCATTTTCCTACGTTTCCGCTTGGCTATGTGGGTAATGATTGGGCTACCTGTCTGTTTCCTCGGTGCTGTAATGATGATGCCAGCTTTGGGTATTACAGTGAACATCGTCTCGCTGTTTGCTTTCATCATGGTGCTCGGAATTGTGGTGGATGACGCCATCGTCATGGGAGAAAGTGCGTACAGTGAAATCGAAGAAAAGGGCGGCGGTGTCGAGAACGTGGTACGCGGTGTCAAACGTGTTGCTACGCCAGCGACATTTGGTGTTCTGACAACGATTGCAGTATTCGCACCATTCTTGCTTTCGAGTGGTATTGATAGCGCTTTCTTTTACGGCATTGCTGGTGTCGTGATTCTGTGTTTGATCTTCAGTTTGATTGAATCGAAGCTGATCCTTCCTGCACACCTTGCGCATACTCATTTTAAGCCAGTTAAACCAGGTGGTTGGCGTGACCGATTTAACCAACGTTTTTTTGGTTTTGTAAATGGTCCATATCGGAACTTTGTAACAACATGCACCCATTGGCGCTGGACAGTGTTTGCGGTGTTCTGTGGTTTACTGCTGATCAGCGCGGCTTTGATCAACGCGAATTATGTTCGGGTGATCCCTAACCCTAAAGTGCCGACTGACTATCCTGCGATCACTATTGAAATGAATGATACCGTTTCAAGTGAGCAGACAATCAGTGCACTCAAGACTATTGAACGTGTCATGCAAAAGATCGAATCTGAGACCATTGCAGAACATGGTCAAGGAATGATTCGTGATGTGCTGTCGTACAACAGAAGCCGCACCGAAGGTCGTGTATTAGTACCTCTGGTTGATGAAGAGTTACGCCCGTTCAATACATTTGAACTGGCTCGACGTTGGCGTGAAGCTATGCCTGTTATTCCAGGTATGAAGAGCATCAAAATCCGCGAGCAGAGTGCGGGTGGTGGTGACAGAGATGAGTTTGGCTACTTGTTGTTTGGTTCTAACATCAATGAGCTCAACGAGGCTGGGCGTTACTTGATAGAGCGTTTACAGCTGGAAGAAGGGTTATATGATATTTCATCTTCTATTGATTCTGGAAGCAAAGAAGTACTCCTGTCTCTTGCGCCTGTAGCGTACGATCTCGGTCTGGATCTCACCATGATCGCAGAGCAAGTTGGTGGCAGCTTTTATGGTGGCGAAGCACAGCGCATTATTCGTGATGGTGAAGAAATTAAAGTTATGGTGCGTTACCCGCAACTGACGCGTGAAGCATTCTCATCATTGCGTTACGCCGTGATTACAACACCAGCAGGTAAGAAGGTCATGCTAGGTGATGTGGTGAAGATCAACGAGCAGCCGGGCGTGAGTAGCATTCGACGTGAAGGCGGGTATCAAACCGTTTATGTCTATGGTTCGATAGACGAAGAATTGGTTGAACCTCAAGAAATCGTGAAGGTCATTGACGACAATATCTTACCGGATATGAAGCAAGCGTTCTCGAGTGTGAAAACAGAATTGGGTGGTGATATTGAAGAGCAGGCTGCGCAGCGTAATGAACAGATTTTGTTCTTTATTGCAGGTATGATCATCGTCTACATCTTGTTAGCTGTACCGTTAAAAAGTTATACCCAACCTTTGATTGTAATGTCCGTCATTCCGTTTAGTCTGACGGGGGCGATTTGGGGCCATTTCTGGCTAGGTTTAGACATCAGTATGATGTCGACATTTGGTTTGATCGCCGCTGCTGGCGTGGTTATCAACGACTCTCTGGTTATGACAGATTACGTAAACCAAGTGAGAGAAAGGGGTATGAACATCAAACAAGCGGTTGTTGAGGCGGGTTGTGCTCGTTTTCGAGCTATCACGCTCACCTCAATAACGACGTTTGCGGGTGTATTGCCGATAATGTTTGAAACGAGTTTGCAGGCGCGTTTTGTCATACCGATGGCTGTCGCTTTGGGCTTTGCGGTGTTGTACGCAACGGTTCTGACTTTAGTGTTGGTGCCTTGTTTGTATTTAATGCTTGAAGATATTAAAAATATTTTCAGATCGATTAAGAGGTTTATCCATCGTTTGATTAATCGTTTCAGAAAGTCGCCAGTGACGTCGAGCGTTGAAGCAAGCGTATCGAGTTAACAAGCTTGGTATTAACGATTAGGAGCAGCCTTCGGGCTGCTTTTTTGTTTCCGCATTTTGATTCAAAGCGATTTTTTAGTGGGCAGTTACGTAATTATCTGATGAGAAAACTGCCTGACAAAGCATTTCTAATGTGTATGTTTCTAATGTTTTAAATTCGTATGGTTAATTTGACGCTTGGTTAGCGAAATTTACCAGACGAAGATAACGTTGAATATGAGGGTTTGTTTAAGTTGTTGAAAAATAACAAAATAAAAGTTGGCATCGTATGTGCAATATATAAATTGTAATTAAAATTAACTGCTAATCCTCAAGGAGCTTATTATGAAAAGCGTATTTCTATCTACTCTAAGTCTTATTGCTGTAATGTCATCACCAATCGCTGCTGCTAACACTTTAGACAAAGAGGAGTGGAGCTCAGATTTACGTCAGGACTTATCTGAGATGAAACATGAAGCTATAGCAGATATTCAGCAAATGAACATGGATGCCATTCACGCACGTGATGAGCGTATCGTGAAAAACATTAAAGATGAGCAAGAACAGTTAGTAAAGGTAACGTGCCACAAAGAGAAAGCAAGCAAGTCATAAACGCCGATAAAAGAGACTAACAGACGAAAATGAATCCAATACGAGTTCGGTGTTAGTTAGCAGTAAGCACTGACCTTGTTGCTCTACTTGCCAGCCTTTTAAGGCTGGCTTTTTTGTTTCTCATTTCATGGGTGGAGATCAGATCCTCAAGCCTATTATCAATAGTTGGCGTGTTTGATGAGCTATTGCTGGATGGAGCGGATGTAACTTTTAAAAGTGTAGATTTCAGTAAAGTGGAGGTGATGTTAGATATTTAAAATTTTGAAAAGATCCGATCTCCTTTTTGACCTTCATAATACCTTAGTATGTGGCTTACCTTTACTTGAATTAGAACTCATATTGCAGGCGTTCGTTTAAAGGTATTGATGCATATTTGAAGAGTAAGAGATAGACATATGAGTTTTATTAAAATGTGTAAAGATGGTTTTAGAGGAAAGCCGGATTTCTCTGACTTATTACATAATGCGTTCCAGATAGATGACTTAGTGCTGTCATTTGAGTGTCCGAACAACATATATGAAGGACATGTATACCAGGATCTTGTTAATTTAGAACAGTTCGATGTTGAATCAAAAATAGAGAGGCATGAAAGGTTTGTAAAGTTAGCTACGGTATATTTTTTGTTTCAGAAGAAAATATTAAACCCTTTGCTTTCTATTAACAAACAAGGTGGGTTATATATTAGGCTACGGGTTAAATCTACTGGAGAAGATATTGATAATATTAGTCAATTGTCCTCATTTTTAGAGAGAGAATATTATGATTTTTATCATGCCCCGGAGCAAAGTGAAGGCTCTATGAGGGGGTATCATACAGACTTGATGAAAGAATTGACTAAGCGTGCGAATAAACAATGGGGAGAAATTCCAGAAAGTGAAGACCGAAAAAGAGAAAAAGAAGAATATTTAATTAGAGGTTTCTTAAGTGGTTATCCACCAATAAAGTGTGAGATAGTTGAAGTTGGAAAAAACAAATACTCAAAATACTCAGAAGGTAATCTTAAGTATAAGAGTGAATTACGAAGAGTATACAATTTACCCATAAAAAATGAATTCTACCTGAGCATCGAGTTTTGGTATAAGTACGAATCGATGTTTGCTAAGCAGAAGTTTTTAGATTGGGTGAGAAGTGCGGATGAAACCTTTGAAAAAAAAGTATTGGAATTACTGGATTTGTCTCCGCTCATCGACTCGTATACAGCCAAAGCAGTAAAGGGATTGAACGAAAAAACTAAGGCTGAGTAACACAGCGTCAGTGTCAAGAAAAGCTAGCAAAGTATGTAGCCATGAGAGAAAAATGAATCAAATTGGATGTCTATTTACCTTTGTACGCCATGGCGCATATAAAGCCAATGGATTTAGTATAGAGCTTATCACAAATATCAATACATATTTAAATAACAAGAGATATAAATATGAATTTTATCAAAATCTTTAAAGATGGCTTTCGAGGAAAGCCAGATTTTGCAAACTTGTTACATAATGTATTCCAGATAGATGACTTAGTGCTGTCATTTGAGTGTCCGAACAACATATATGAAGGACATGTATACCAAGATTTTATTGAATTACAACGGTTCAATATTGATTCAAAAGTAGAGCGGCATGAAAAGTTTATAAAATTGGCCACGATTTATTTCTCTTTTCAAAATAAAATAATAAATCCACTATTACCAATCAATAAACAAGGTGGTTTATATATTCGGTTAAGGATTAAATCTTCAGATAAATATATTACTAGTGTTAATGAACTATCTTCATTTATAGAGAAAGAGTACATGGATTTTTATCATGCTGTAGAGTCACCTGACGGCTCTCGAAAAGGTGATCATACAGAGTTGATGAATGATGCCATTGCGTACGCAAATCATCGTTGGGGAATGGACCCGATAAACGAAGAAAAAAAGAGAGCGAAAGAAGAGTTCCTTGTAGGAGAGTTTCTTCGTGGTTACCCTCCAATCAAATGCCAAGATATCAAGATTGGTGAAAATACATTTTCAAAATATGTAGAAGGAAATTTGGAGTATAAAAAAGACTATCGAAGAGTGTACAATTTGCCTATCAAAAATGAGTTTTACTTTAGTATTGAATTTTTATATGAAATCGAGCCTATGTTTGCTCAAAAAAAGTTTTTAGATTGGGTAAGACACGCGGATGAAATCTTTGAAAAAAATGTTTTAGAGTTGCTAGCACTGTCTCCGCTTATTGATTCACATACTACCTCCAAATCCGAAAGGTTGACAAAAAAAAGTTGATCCAGAGCGTTCATACTTAACTTAAAGAAAAAAGCCCGCGAAGAATGCTTTCACGGGCGAAAAAAGGGCACCAAATTGGGTGTCTATTCATTTTGGAGGTGGTCGAACGTCCATATAAAACTGACAATAGGCTTGGTGAGAGGCTTACCACCAGCGCGACCAACGAGGCTAAAGTTAACATTGTTGTAATGATTGTTAAAATGTTAATTCTTCAATCAATGTTTTCATTATCGTGAGTTTAAATTGTGAATGTGTTGCCTACGTGTATTTTTACTCTGTGAAATTCCGTTTTTGACAATAAGACATATTATAAATCTTGTGTTGGTTATTTGATTTGGTTATATAAAACTCAACATACTTAATCCTTAACTGTTCATATTCACACTTAATGAGACACAATAACCCTCTGTTTGTTAAGTGATTGTGTGTTTTTTAACGTGTTGGTATTGAACGAAAAGCGACCTAATCCGCTCTTGTTCATTTTGATAAGTTTACTTATCAGTCGTTTTAGATTTCTTCGTGCTTATGGACTAGGCCGAAGTCAGCTAAAATGGCATACGCAGCAGGGATCATAAACAACACCAGCAGAGTGGATGCGAAAATACCAAACACGATGGAGATAACCAGTGGTTGGATAACCTGTGCTTGCAAACTGGTTTCAGTCAGTAACGGAAGCAAACCTGCTGCAGTGGTCATTGATGTTAGGAATACTGCTCTAAAGCGTTCCCGACTGGCTTTGACTACCGAGTCATGCACATTATCCCCTTCATCCACATGATGGCGTATGTACTGAACTAACAGAATCGAGTCATTCACCACAATCCCCGCTAATGAGACGAAGCCCATCATACTTGGCATACTCAACGAGTGACCGAGTAGGATGTGTCCCCATACCACGCCAATAAAGGCGAGGGGAATCGCAAGCATGACGACGAATGGTTCCAAATAACTGCGGAATTGGTAACTCAGAATCGCAAACACGCCAAACAAACCAAGCAAGAAGCCTTTACCCATTGATGCCCCAGTTTCAGCGGTATCTTTGGCTTCGCCTTCAAAATCAAAGCGAAGACCAGGATACTTTTGCATAAGCTTTGGTGCTTCATCTTGTTGGAACTGACGAATAATGGCGGTTGAGTTGGCTTTCGTATTGTCGATATCGCCGAATATACTCACTGTGCGCAAGCCATCAATGCGCTGGATTCTTACGTAATTACGCTGGAAATCCAAAGTTGCAATGGTTGCGAGGGGGATTTGACTGCCATCGGACAAGATAATCGGAAAGTTTGCCAATTGCTGTAAGTCACCGGCTTGTGCTTTATCGAGGCGAACTTCGATTGAAATGTTTTCTACCCCAACTTGGATCTCGTCTGCGGTTTGGCCAAAGAAAGCTGCACGCAATTGATTGGCGATGAGTTGGCCGTTAATCCCGTAAGCTTCTGCGCCCGGACGCAGTTTTACCAAGACTTCTTCTTTACCCATACGCATGTCATCCAACACGCCATGGACACCGTCAAACTCATTTAAGTATTGTTGAATGTCGATAGAGGCGGCTTTGAGCGCATCCAGTTCATCATGCTTCGCTCGAATTTCAATCGCTCGTCCACCCGGCCCCATGGTCGGTTGTTTAAATACCAGCGAGATAGGATCGGCAAGTTCACCAATGTCTTCACGCCATGCATCGATAAATTCATCGATGAGTGTGTTACGACTCTCGGCGCCCAGCAAATCCAGACGTACCGTGGCAATGTGAGGGCCAGATTCATTCGCGTCGGCGTTAGCGTTGAATTGACTGGTAATGTGTAGAACCAATGGATTGCCGTCTTCCACTTTCTCTGTCCATTCTTTATCTAGCTTTTGAGCGGAAGCGACGATCTTATCGACGACAGCTTCCGTTTGAGACAGAGAAGAACCCGGAGGAAGAATAATACGCGCTTCTGCAATGTCGCCATCCAATTCAGGGAAGGGTTGGAACTTGAGTAAACCACCTACTAACGTGGCCGCGGAGATAAGAAGCAAGGCAACCACGCCACCCATAAAGGCATAGCGATACTCGACCACTTTATCTACTGCGTTGACCAAGGTGGTGTTGCGGAAGTTTTCAAAAGAAGCGAGCAGCTTTTGTTTGAACTTCGGTGTTTTTCGCTCTTGCTTTTGTTTATGTAGCGAATGAGAAAGGTGGTTAGGTAGGATCAAGAAGGCTTCCACCAAACTCAAACTCAAAACGAGGATCAGAACTTGAGGAACTGCTTTAAGTACCGCACCCATTTCACCTTGCAGGAATAACAAGCTACCAAAAATACACACCGTAGTTAGGAAGGAAGAAATTACCCCTGGCAGTACCTTTTTCACTCCTTTGATAACGGCATCATCGATCTCTTCTCCTCGGTCGAGGTGAGCGGCAATCGATTCGGCAATAACGATGGCGTCATCCATCATGATACCGATGGCCATGAGTAACCCGACCAAAGACATGATGTTGATGGACAGGCCAAGTTGCGCCATCAAAAATAACCCACCCAAGAAGGCAACGGGCAAACCAGCCGCGACCCAAAAAGAGTAGCGAAAACTAAAGAACAACCACATGGTGGCGAAAACCAGAATGATACCTTGCCAACCGTTTTTGACCATCATGGTCAGGCGATCCCAAAGCACGGATGAAAGGTCATTAGTCATTTGTAGCATCACACCGTCTGGCGCGATGGCTTGTTGTTCTTGGACAAATTGAGCAACACGTTCTTTAATGCGCAGTGCATCGTCTTCTTTGTTTTTGCTGACTTTTAGTAGGGCAGAAGGGTGACCATCAAAGAGGACTTTCTGTTCGTCCAATTCAAATCGGTCGGTAATCGTCGCAATGTCTCTTAGACGGATGATTGATCCATTTGGACCAGAGCCCACGACGATAGTCTCAAGCTCTTCTGGCGTCACGCGTCGTTCGTCAAAGCGGATCAGAAAGTTCTTATCTGGCGTTTCGACATTACCACTTGGCAACTTGACGTTCTGACGACCAATCTGCTCAGCAATATCACCAACACTCAAGCCAAGTTGTCGAATAGCTTGAGTATCTAATTCTACTCGGTATTGGTGGTCAGAGAAGCCAGCAACTTCAACCAAAGACACATCGTAATCGAGCTTTAATGTGCGCTTTAGTTGTTCTGCGTAAGCTTTTAACTCTGGCCATGTGGTGTCTGCGGTGATCGCGACATCCACAACTGGCTCATTCCAATCCAACTCTTGGACTACGGGAGACTCAATTTCTTGTGGGAAGTCATTAATCGAGTTGATTTGAGTTTGAACGTCGACCAGCATACGGCCGATGTCGGCTTCTTCATTCAGTTTTAAGATAAGACGTGCAGAGCCTTCAATCGCTTCACATTGCGTTTCTTCAATGTTAGCAAGGCCATCAACAGCATCTTCCATTCGGACACAGATACTCTCTTCGACTTCTTGAGGGGAAGCGCCGGGGTAAACCACACCAGCTAGGATGTAGGGCGGATCAAACTCAGGAAAGGTTTCCCGCTTAATCGTGGAAAGTGAAGATATCCCCAATATCAACAGCGTTAGCATCAGCAAATTGGCTGCTGTTGGGTGCTTGGCGAAGAATCGGATCATGAATCAGACTCCTCAACAGTGGCTTCTGACTGTTCAGGTGATTCTTTCAATAGCATGCCGTTAATCGCAGGCAGCAAATCGTTGATGATCAGCTTTTGGCCTTGCTCCAATTCGCCATCGATCACCACTTGGTTATTGCGACGATATAACACTTCAACCGTGACGACTTGCAGACGATTGTCATCGCCCATCAGGTAAATCTTATTGCCATGAAGCGCACGCTCTGGGATGACCCAACTCGGGTTCTCTTGTCCCTCAATCAAGGCACGCACAAACATGCCGTTCACCAATGGAGGCGCAGACGTTGGGTTTAATGCACGGTAGTCTTGTTCAATTTCCAGAATCACACCGGCAGTCGCTTGGCTTGGATCAACCGTTTCACTGATGCGTGCAACTTTCGCAGGCCAGCTTGCAGAGAGGTTACCGCTGCTGAGTTCAATGTTGGCATGAATCGCATTCATATCAGGTTGTGGAATACCAGATTCATCGCGGACAAACTCACCGATGCTCGCCGCCAAAGTTTGCATGTCATGAATGGATAGTTGAGCTTCCACTTCCATGACATCAATACCATGTCCTGTCACCATGGTTTGTTGGAGGTTAACCACTTGCTTTTTCTCAATTTCTACGTCAGCAATACGCAAATCGTAAGGAAGCGTGATGATGGTTTTATCAAGCGAGCGTTCGGCCTCATCCACTTTTGATGCATTAACTTTAACTAGGGCTTCCGCGACTCGTTTCTCATCCGGCATCAAACCAATTTGATTTTCAATATCCAGTACTAACTTACGTTGAGAGAGCGCGCTTTGCTCTTGCTGATCTACATCCGATTGCGAGGTTAAGCCTTTCTTACGTAGGTTTTGTTTACGGTCTAACTCTTTGTTGGCGATAACCAGACGGTTGGCTTCTATCTTGAGTGTGCTTTTGAGATTCGCTTCTTCTTGGTTCAGCTTAGCCAGAGAGGTTTGAGCAGATTTGAGATCGGCTTGAGCTTGAACCAGTTTCAACTCGTAATCGAGTGGGTCGATTCGCAAGATTTCCGTTCCTGCTTGCAGCACTTGTCCTTTTTCCAGTTGCGGATGACGGTAAACCACTTTACCGGTCACTTCGGCTATCGCTTTCCATTCAACTTTCGGTGCGATTTTACCAAAGCCAATAGCAACAGGTGCAATCGCTTTCAGCTCAAGTGGAATCGTCTCGACCAACCGTGCACGATCTCCAGCGGGTTTTACGGGCAAATCTGGTTTGAGGCTAATCGCCAAAAACAGAATGACGACCCCCACCGCAAGAGCAGGAAAGAACAGCAGCTTTTTATTTATCTTCATATTGGTCGCCCGAGTCTAAAAATCCATGTTTCATCAGTTGTATGTTGTGTTCGAATAATCGGTTCAAGAAGGCTTCAGAAAGTTCAATGCCATGAATGGCGAGCAGTGCTGGTGGTGCCATAAAAGGAAACACCATCAAGCTGATGTAAGAGACGCGACAAAGTTGAGGGTCGGCGTCTTTTCGTAAAACGCCACTGTCAATCAACTTATCAAAGATCACGCCTTGCATTGGCTTGCTGATATCTGCGAAGACTTTTTCGAGCAGTTTGCGTTGGGTTTCCGATGGGGGCATATGCATAACTTGGGCAACTAAGCGTGGGAACTGTGGTACCTTGATCATTTCGCGGTAGTAGGTACGCATTAGATCGAGAAAGTTTTGCTCGTTACTGTTGGATACCAACGTCTGCATCTGCTTTTGCATCGGTGACAGTGTTTCGCGCAACATGGTCTCGAACAAGCCTTCTTTGTTGCCAAAGTAGTAACGAATCATCGCCACGTTCACGCCTGCTTTCTGCGCGACTAGGCGAGTAGAGACCTTGTCATAAGCCATAATGGTGAAGAGTTCGCGCGCGTGGAAAATCAGTTTTTCCCGTGCGTCGATATTATCTGTGGGTCTTCCCGCCCTTCGATGCGCTTCCGTCACAATCTTCTCTCAAAATATTAAACATTTGATTAATTATAAGACGCTGATTTCTCATGCGACATGTGAAAAATTAATCAGTATTTAATCAAGTGATTAATTTGTGATGAAGAGAAGTAAAAAAGAGCAGAAAGAACTGCTCTTTGAACAAATAGAAAAGTATTTACTTAGGAAGAACGGCCTTTTGAGGCTAGATCACCCCCAACTTAACACACTCCAATTCGGTCTGTTGGCGTGTTCTTTTAGTTGTGGGCATGGATTTACCAGATAAGCGTAGTTCGCGTATTCACAAAGCGGTAAATCGTTGATTGAATCGGTATAGAAATGGATTTCGGAATAAGGCTCAGGCTGATTTTCTAGCCACTGTTTTAATCGCGTGACTTTGCCTTCACGATAACTCGGAATACCGTCGATTTCAGCAGTATAACGGTTGTTTTTCTCGATTAAATCAATTCCGAGTGCGGTTGGAATATTAAGACGGCGACCAACGGCTTCCACCAAAAAAGTGACGCTGGCAGAGATGATAACCATATCTATACCATCACGAGACAGTTGCTCAATCAGGGTTTTGGCTTGAGGAAACTGTTTAGCCAGAATATGGCTTTCAACACATTCTTCAACCAAGGCGTTTACTTCTTCAATCGGCATGTTTTCTAGTGGCTTCATGGAGAACGCTAGGTAATCTTCCATGTCCATTTTGCCTTCAGAGTACAAGGCCATTAGACGCTGATCTTCCATAATAAATAAAGGATCAGTCGCGATGCCTCTATCAACCATAAACTCGTTCCAAATCATTGCGCAGTCAGCGTTTATTAGGGTTTCATCCATATCAAAAACATACAAAGGTTTGGACATGTTTAGGCTCTCACTGGTTGAATTTCGTTTAGGTTAAAGAGTAGCTCTAGTTGGCTGCCATTCGCTAGTAAGCGTTCTGAAGAGCGGTTAAGCAAGTCAACAGTGAGCTCACACTCTTCAACGTTCACTTGATAGCGAATAACATTACCTAGAAGCTGGTGGTTGGTGATCGTACCTACTTGTGGCGCTGAGATGTGGCTATCATATTGACGACCTTGCTCTTTTACATATATAGACTCTGGGCGAATCGCCACTTTCCATTCGGTATCAATGTTGAAGAGTTGCTTGGCTTTATTGGCCTCTACAAGGTTGTAGTGCCCCATGAAACCGGCCACAAACTCGTTAGCAGGATGAGTATAAATTTCTTCAGGTGTTCCTGCTTGAACAATTTCTCCTTTACTCATTAGGAAGATACGATCAGACATAATCATCGCCTCTTCTTGGTCATGAGTTACGAAGATAGTGGTGAGATTCATCTCTTTCTGAATATCTCGGATTTGCTGACGAAGGTGTTTGCGGATTTTGGCATCAAGCGCAGAAAGTGGTTCATCAAGCAATAATATGCGAGGTTTCACCACCAACGCTCGAGCGAGTGTGACACGCTGGCGCTGACCACCAGAAAGTTGATGCGGATAGTGTTTTTCTTTACCTGCCAGATCCACCAGTTTGATGACTTTAGCCACTTCACGTCGAATATCATCATTCGCAAGCTTTTTCATTTTTAAGCCAAATGCAATGTTGCCTTCGACGGTCATATTGGGAAACAGCGCATACGATTGAAAGACCATCCCAATACCACGCTCTTGCGGGACTTGATGCGTGATATCTTCTCCGTTTACCCAAATCTCGCCTCCATCGACAGGGTTAAGCCCAGCAAGGCTGCGAAGTAGTGTCGATTTACCACAACCGCTAGGGCCCAAAAGCGTAATGAATTCACCTTGCTCGATGTTAAAGTGAATGTCCTCAAATACGGTGTTATCACCAAAACGTTTAGTCAGATTTTTCGCTGTTACGTAGCTCATTGTTTGACTCCTCGGCTGAAACGACTTGCCAACCAAGTCAGTAAAAAAATAAATAGGAAGTAAGTCATCACTAAGGCAGACGTAAAGTGGCCGCTCGTCTGACGCATGTTATACAAGTAGATTTGCAGGGTTTCATAACGTGTGCCGACTAAAATATTGGCGAACACAAACTCTCCCAATAGAAATGAAAATGAAAGGAAAAGCGATGCCATCAGTCCTTTTTTGAGGTTAGGTAAAATGACCATCAAAAACGCTTTGGTTGTGCTTGCTCCTAGCAAGTGTGCAGCGTCCATTAAATCGTTAAGGTTAATTGCTTCGAAGCTATTAGAAATCGCACGATACATGAACGGTAACGCGATGGTGAAGTAAGTACCTACTAGAATCCAAGGAGTACCGATAAGGGAGATTTCACTGTCAGCATAAAGTTGAAGCAAGCCGACGGAGGACACCACTGGTGGTACAGCGAATGGTAGCAAAATCAATACGTTCATGAGCTTATCGAGCCTTGGAAAGTAGTAAAACACCACGAATATCGCTGGCAGAACTAGAATCACACTGAGGGTTAGCGAAGCAATACAAATAAACAGCGAACGCCCAAATGCTTGCAAAAAGCGTGGGTCGGTCAGCAATTTAACGTACCAATCAAAAGTGAAACCATCTGGAAGCACCGTGGCGCCCCAGCGTGATGAAAGCGAATAGACAAAGGTCGCTAAAATCGGGATGAGCATGATCCCAACAATGGAATAAACCACCGTTTTATGGAATCGAGTATTAACGTTGTTCATGACTACTTCCTACCTGCAGAGCTTTTCGAAATGAGCCATTGGTTAATCACTGTGATAAAGGCAAGTAACGCCATTAGAATCACCGAAATTGCAGCGGCGAGATTAGGTTCAAGGAACAGGTCTCCCGATACCAGACTCGCAATTCGAATTGTGATGACGTTATAGTTACCGGAGGTCAGCGCATAAACACTCGCATAAGCGCCAATTGCGTTGGCTATTAAGATAATAAAGGTACCGAATAAGGCTGGTGAGAGCACTGGCAGCGCGATTTTCGCCCAATACTGTGATGTTTTGGCTCCCAGTAGCGCAGCAGCAGCTTGCCAATCATCACTCAACGCGTCGAACGCAGGGTAGATCAACAATACCGCCAGCGGGATTTGGAAGTAGATGTAAATGGCCAGCAGGCCCCATTTACCATAAAGGTCGAAATCACCTAGTAAGCCATACTGCTTGAGCAAAAGGGTAATCGCCCCGTTGGTGCCCAAAATAATAATAAAAGCGAATGACAGAGGTACGCCTGCAAAGTTGCTGCTCATGTTCGTAAACGCAATCACACCGTCGCGGACTTTAGAATCGACTCTGCGCAGAGAAGAGACCAACAGAGTCGCAATGGCTAAGCCAAAAATGCTCGACCATACAGCTAACCACAAACTGTTGCCAAACGCCTGCATCATAAAGGCGGAGTCGAGCACTTCAATGTAGTTATCGAAGGCAAACTCGCCATCGTAGATAAAGCTGTTTAACAGTACCCAAATCATCGGTGCGAGTTGAAATAGGTAGAAAAACAGCGCGAAAGGCACCAACCAAATGGCTGGCTTAAAGCGCTTTAACCAAGTACTTGCCAAATTTGAGCGTGATTCGCTGGAGCTTGGGGAGAGGACTGAACTGCTCATAGTGCTAACAATTCCTGAGTGTATGGCTTCGTGTGGTCAAGGTTTAGCAATTGACAAACGGTGCCACAAATATCAGTTTGCTTAATATGACAATCTTGATGGGTAAACTTATCACCAATGACAAACAGGGGAACTTCTCGCTCTTCAGGTAAAATCCCACCGTGAGAAAGATCGTTGTTCATGCCATGATCGCTAGTCACAATGATTTGATACCCATCAGCAAGCCATTGATCGATGTAGTTGGAAAGAATAATGTCTGCACCTCGCGCACAATTGCGGTATTGGCGAGAGTCTAGGCCAAACTTATGTCCTGTATCGTCGATATTCATCGGATGGATCAGTAAGAAATCAGGTTGATAGTTGCGGCGTAAATACTCTGCGTCCAGGAACAAGGCTTCATCAGGATAATGATCCCAATGGTAAAAGCAGCCGTGCTGGATATTCAGGGTTTCATCATGCGTGAAACGATCGCGAACAGGTTCAAACGGCGCGCGATTATAAAGCTCACTTACCCAGTGGTAGGCAGCCGCAGCGGTCACTTTTCCTTGGGCTTTTGCCAAACTGAAAATGGAATCGTGTTTGGATAGACGAACGATATTGTTGTTTACGATGCCGCTTTCTACAGGGCGAACGCCCGTTAAAATGCACTCATAAAGTGGGCGAGACATAGAGGGCAGCTCACACTGCACAGGATAAAGCGTTGCGCGAGTTTCTTGTTGGGAACGACTTTGTTCTAGAAGACCATTGAGGTAGCCCATGCAATCACGGGCTACCTGATAGTTCAGTCCATCTAGAACAACAAGGATGACCTTATTGCTCATAACGACTTACTCTTATTGCTGGTGGATTAAGACACTTTCTTGCCATTGACGTGGCAGCTTACGTGCGGACTTTTCCCAAGCTGAGAAGTCAGTCACTGGGTGAACATTGCTGTATTGGTCATTAGCAATTAGCTTGTCTTGCACTGCTTGAGGCAGTGTGATGTTGGTGCGGATTGGACGCGCATAACCTTCTGCTAAGTTGATTTGCCCTTGATCGCTGAAGATGTATTCACGAGCAAGTTTTGCTGCATTAGGGTTCTTCGCGTATTTATTGATTATGGTTGTATAACCAGAAATCACAGAGCCATCTTGAGGAATGCTCACTGTAAAGCGGTCGCGGTCAATTTTGTCGCGGTAGTTCAATGCATTGAAGTCCCACATGATCGCCACTTCCACTTCGCCTTTTTCTAGGTTGGCGATGTTCGGATCGGTAAATGAAAGACGACCTTGCTTCGCGAGTTCAGAAAAGAATTTGAGCGCAGGCTTGAGGTTGGATTCGTCCCCACCGTTGGCGAACGCTGCGGCGAGAACCGCGTTGTTTGCCTGTGCTGCTACGCCTACGTCACCTACGGTCACTTTGTAGTCGCCTTTTAATAGGTCATCCCACGTTTTTGGCGCGTCTTTTACGAGGTTATTGTTGGAGATAAAAGAAATAGTGCCAGTGTAAGCAAGTGCCCAATGACCATCTTCGTCTTTTGCCCAATCTGGGATGTCATTCCAAGTTGTTGGTTTATATGGCTGAGTGACGCCTTTTTTTACCGCTACACGTGCGAAGGCAAAGCCTACGTCACCAATGTCTGCGGTCGCGTTTTTCTTCTCAGCTTCGAATTTTGCGATTTCTTGAGCCGAGCTCATATCCGTGTCTTGGTGCTTAAGGTTGTAATTTGACTTTAAATCAGCCCAAGTGTCTTTCCAGTTTGCCCAACTGTCAGGCATACCCACACTGTAAACCGCCCCTTCTTTTTGTGCTGCTGCTACCAAAGATTCAATATCGGCTTCTTTCGCTACTGTTGGCGTAGCGAGCGTTACCGCAATGATTGCCGCTGGTGCGGTAATTGAACGACTTAGCAAAGTTTTCATTGTCTCCATCCTTCTGGACTAGGTCAGTAAGTTCGCTTTGTATGCTATGGATGGAATGTGACGATTTAGCGCAAGTAATTTGACAGTTTTGCTGATTTTATATGGCACTTATATTTCATACGTTCAGTATGTGTTCTGTTGATTAATGTCATATTTTTGTTACGTAAACGCCTTATGTTATTCGTCAAATTATCCTTGGACTAGATCAGAATGAGAGCGACAGGCACCGGACAATTTGGTACCCAATTAGGAAAAATTAGAAGCAGCTTAAAACAGCAGATTCTTTCCGGCATCATGTCGGAAGGACAAAAACTGCCGTCAGAGAGAGAGCTCAGTGAGCTGTTTTCTACAACTCGAATCACTATCAAAGATGCGTTGGTGTCTTTAGAAACTGAAGGTCTTATTTATCGAGAAGAGCGCCGGGGTTGGTATGTATCTCCTGAGCGTATCTGTTACAACCCGTTGTCTCGTTCTCACTTCCATCAGATGATTCGAGAGCAGCATCGTATTGCAGAAACTAAGTTACTCAACGTGCGAAGTGAAATGGCCGCAGGTGAGTATGCCAAATCGTTAGAGGTGGAGCGAATTACCCCAATTTATGTAATTGAACGGTTACGTTTTATTGATGGGCGAGCGGTATTGTTTGTTGAGAACGTGCTCAAAGCGGCACTGTTTGAGGGTATATTGTCTGAGAACCTCACCATGTCCCTGACGGGCATTTATCGTGAGAAGTATGGTTACGAGACAAAGCGCTCTCGTTTTGATGTGATTCCCACGTCAGCTCCTGCTCATGTCGCTAAGGCGTTGAACCTAGCTGAAGGACAACCCGTTCTGAAAATTCGGCGGGTAAACTACAAACAAGATGGGCATTTAATGGACTGCGAATTCGAGTATTGGCGTCCAGACGCAGTGATGATTCGCATTGATAGCGTAGGATAAAGCGCAGAATTAAAAAGAGCCCAATGAAGGGCTCTTTTTCGCATATTGGTTAGAGAGGCGGTTTAAACGAGGCCTTGCTCTTTCGCCATTCTGCTTGCAATGCCGGGTGCTTTCCAAATGCTTGGCAGCAAAATGAAAGACACAGGCACGGCGGTAATCACAATGAAAGACTGCAATGCAGAAATACCACCAGAGCCCATTGAGATGAGCGCAATAGCGACAATACCCATAATCAGACCCCAGAACGAGCGAATCACTGCGTTTGGTTCTGTTGAGCCCGTCATCACTACACTGATTGTGTAAGTCATCGAGTCACCCGTCGTCACGATAAATGTTGTCGTTAAGATCAGGAACAGAACCGAAATGATCATTGGGTAAGGTAATTCACCAGTAATCGCTAGCAGTGCTGCAGGCAAGTTAAAGCCTTCAAACGCAGATGAAATCAAACCAGGGTTATCAAGTTCAAACGCAAGGCCACTGCCACCAACGATACTAAACCAGAAGCAAGTAATCAGCGGTGCCGCGATGCTAATTGACATGATTAATTGGCGAATTGTACGACCACGAGAGATACGAGCAATAAAGATCGCCATCATTGGGCCATAACCGATAAACCAACCCCAGAAGAATACTGTCCACCAACTTAGCCAGCCTGTATCACCACGGTAAAGTGCCATAGGGAAGAAGTTATCCACCATACGACCAACGCCTTGCACGTAGCCATCAACGATAAAGCTTGTCGGCCCGAAGAACAGGATGTAACCAATTAATAGTACAGACAAAATGATGTTGTAACGACTGACGATTTGAATACCCTTGCTCAAACCGCTCAGTGCGGAAAGGGTATACATCAGGATCGCCGCCATGATAACCATGCTTTGCGTTACGAACGTATCTGGCAGGCCAAACAATGAGTTTAGCGCGTAGCTAATTTGTAAACCTAAGAAGCCGATAGGACCGATGGTTCCTGCTGCTACTGCAATGATGCTACATGCGTCAGCAACATCACCAATCCAGCCTTTAATGGCTTTATCACCAAACACAGGGTAAAGCAGAGTACGCGGCTTAAGAGGCAGGCCTTTATCGTAATGCAAGTGCATTAAGACAATGGAAGATAGACCACCAAGGATCGCCCAAGCTAAGAAGCCCCAGTGCATAAAAGACTGAGATAGGGCATTGATTGCGGCAGTTTTCGGTGAGGCTTCCCCGTATAGAGGCGGAGCAGTCACAAAGTGCGCGATAGGCTCAGCTGCGGCCCAGAACACACCACCACCTGCAAGTAGAGTACAGAGTACGATTGACAACCACTTAAAGTTATCAATATCAGGTTTCGCTAGACCACCTAGGCGCACATAACCAGTGCGACCAAACGCAAGAGCCAAACCAATTAGGAAATTCAGAAGAAGCAGTACTTGCCAGTAAGCTCCGAAATATTTAGTAGCAAAGCCGAAGCCGGTGTTAACCATTGCGGTTAGAGAGTCGGTATTCGTTAGAGCAAGTAAAACGAATAGAGTGAGGAAGCTACCACTTAACCAAAAGACAGGATTGGTTAGTTCGAGGCGCTTGAGTAAAGATGGGGGATGAATAGCAGAATAGTCAGCATCCTGAATAGGCGCTGTGTGGGAGGCGGCATTCGTCATATTTGACATAATTACTTCGCTTTTTAGGGCTATGAAGCCGTGCATTTCCCCTCACATCGTTTCAACGAAAAGTGTGAGGATGTTCAAAAAGCCGATGATGTTAACATGTCGAAGTTGCAAATATAACCTTAGATTTCGATTAATTTTTAACAGGTTAGCCAAGTTGCTGATTTTTGGGTAGAGATCAAAAGAAAGAGTTTTTACGTGAAATGCACCGCATTTCGTATGTAATTAACATTTCCCTTGTTTTTGCATGGGATTGTCAGGATTACATTGAGAAAACATGTTTTTCCCAAGCTAAGGTTTAACTCGATGGCTCACTTCGAACTTAACGGGCAGTGGATGCTTACCTCGCCACAGCGTCCCAATCTTGAAATTCCAATGTTTATTCCGGGCGATAATGTGTCGGCGCTTTTACAAGCAGAGCAGATTCCAGATCTTTATTTTGCCGATAATGAAAACAAAGTTCGATGGATTGAAGAGTGTGAGTGGCATATCTCACGTGAGTTTGAAGTCGACGCGTTTACGTTGTCTGCCAAGCAAATTTGGATGACGCTAACTCGTGTCGATACCTTGGCAACCTTCTATGTTAATGGTGAGCTAGCACTAACTTGCAGCAACATGTTTACCCAGCAACGTGTGGATATTAAACCGCATTTAAAGCAAGGTACTAACACGATTCGGGTTGAGTTTGCTCGGGCGGATTTAGAAGGTATCGCAAGAGCAAAAAAACTGCCATTCCCTATTCCATCGGCAATGGGCAACAACCAAATTCCACACATGAACTTGATCCGCAAAACACAATGCCATTCCGGATGGGACTGGGGCATTTGCTTGATGGTATCGGGTATTTACGACCCCATTCAAATCGACATTGTGAATGAGCTTTGGCTCAAAGGCTTCTCGACAGAGCAGCAATGGCAAGCCGATGGGAGTGTGTTTCTTGATGTAGTAGTTGAAGTGGAAACGGACAGTCAACGCCATGAAATGATGGTTGAATTTAATGGTGAGCGTCAATGTATTCAAACAAAAGGAAGTGGTCACTATCATTGCCAGTTCCACATTTTGGAGCCTCAACGCTGGTGGCCATCGGGTTATGGCGAAGCGTATCTCTATCCCATTACCATTTCTTGCAGAGAGCAAAAGTTAACGCACAACATTGGTTTGCGTCAGTTAACCCTAAATAACCAAGCTGATGAGCACGGCTCTGCAATGGAATTTATCGTCAATGGCGTACCGATTAATGCTAAAGGTGCCAACTGGATCCCTATTGACGCAATGCCGGGGCGAGAGTACGAAACACGTTATCGCAACCTTTTGCAAAGTGCGGTTGACGCCAACATGAACATGATTCGCGTATGGGGCGGTGGTCAGTACGAGAGTGAAACCTTTTATAACCTTTGTGATGAACTTGGCTTGTTGGTGTGGCAAGACATGATGTTCGCCTGCTCGTTGTACCCATCAAACGACGAGTTTTTAAAAGACGTAGAAGAAGAACTTAGATTCCAAATCCCGAGGCTTAAGAAGCACCCATCAATCGCACTTTGGTGTGGTGACAATGAGGTGATTGGAGCTATTGGTTGGTATGACGAATCTAAGCGCAGCAAAGTCAAATACACGGTTAACTACGATCGCCTCAACCGCATGATTGAGAAGGAGATTACCGAGCAAGATAGCACTCGCCGTTTCTGGCCAAGTTCCCCATGTAATGGTGAACTGGATTTCGGTGATGCGTGGCATGATGATAGTAAAGGCGATATGCACTTTTGGGACGTTTGGCATTCAGGAAAATCATTCAGTGCCTACCTTGACGTGAATCCTCGTTTTTGCTCTGAGTTTGGTTTTCAATCTTGGCCATCTTTTGCTGAAGTTAAGCGGTTTGTCCCTGAGCAAGACTGGAATATTACATCCCCAACTTTCGAACAACATCAGAAGAACCCTCGTGGTAATAGTATTATCACAGAGATGTTCACGCGCTATTTTCGTTTTCCCTCTGGATTTGAGAGCATGCTGTATTTAAGTCAAGTTCAGCAGGCAATCGCGATCAAAACTGCTTGCGATCATTGGCGTGCCATTTCTCCAGTTTGTCGCGGCATGCTGTACTGGCAACTCAACGACAATTGGCCTGTCAGTTCTTGGTCTAGTTTGGAATACAGTGGTCGATGGAAGCAGTTGCACTACCATGCAAAACGCTTTTTTGCGCCGCAGTATTTGGTATTTTCCGAGCATACAGGCAAGTTGAGCCTACATTTGCTCAATGATGCAAAAGAGTCCGCAAGCGTCAACGCACTGCTTAAGTGGGTAGATTGGCAAGGGGAAGAAAAGCAATGTTGGAGCTTAGAACAAACAGTCATAGCAGACAGCAATACGATTTTGTGGCAGTTGGATGAATTGATCGAGAAGGATGAACTTACGTCAGGCTTCTTCTATGTTGAAGCGCAAATCGGTGAAGACAGAATAAGCAACACATGGTTTAGTACTCACGAGCTAAAAACCTTGCCGATAGCGAAAGCCAATATAGATGTCTCTATTGAAGGGAGGCGAATTACATTGATTGCGGATAAGCCTGCGTTTTTTGTTCATTTGGAGAGTGATGCTGATGGAAGGTTCAGTGACTCTAGTTTTACTCTGTTGGCCAAGGTTCCAATGACGGTTGAGTATTTAGGTGATCATGTTTCAGGTATGCAGCAGTCGTTGAGGGTATACCACCTTAATGATTAAAGCGGGCATAGAACATCTATATGCTGATAACTAAAAAGGGAGCATTTGCTCCCTTTTTAGTTATTAAGTATCCGTTATTAAGCTCAGGTTGAGACAGAAGTTTATTTAAGTTTCTGATGGACCCGATAGCTAACGACAAAGCCAATGTAGAATAGTGCAGCAAGAGTAATCACTGCCGTCGCGTACGCCAGCAGGCTGTTTAACCCTAAACCAAAAGCCAAAGTGAAGGCGATACCATGAATGGCTTCCGCAGGGATTCGGTACCAAGCAGAGTGGACGGAAGATCCGAAGAGGATAAAGGTACTAAGTAAGACAATCGTGCCGCCTATAAAGCCGACCCATCTGCTGTTGTTCATGTTGCAGTCTCAGGGGTTACCGAGGTAACGTAACAAAATATTTCAGGATCGTATTATACAACCGATCATCGCGAAAAGCGCTAGAGAAATTTCGCGGATAAAACAGAGTGTTTTAATTCGAACAAAAGAATACGACATAGCCAACTTAATACAGGAATAACAAAACATGTTGAGATTTATACAACGTCGCCGCATTAAGAAAGTGATTAAGCTAATGAGTACCAGATTGATAGTGGGATACGGCAGTCGTGAGTACTTTTCGGTTGGTCAGGTAAAGACGAGCACCAGCGAGTTAAGCTTAAGCGCGTGCCAACAAAAAATTGCGTTGGCGTTGTATGCGAATCCGCAAGATCTTGATTTGGAAAACCAACCAGAATTGCAAGCAATACGCTCAGACGTGGCGCATGATTTCTTTTCTGGTGCCGATTATACCGCTCAAGATGTGCTTAATTTACTCGGCTCTGGTGGCTGGAAAGGCGGTCGAATGGAAGATGGAATGTCTCATCATTTTGGTATGCACAGTCGCTATTAAAAACATGCGTTAATTTTATAAATTCGATAAATATTTTTGCTGTTAAAGATTAATTAAATTTTCTTTCAATTGGGTAACAATTACCTAATTATGCACCCGAATCCCAGCGCGTCGCTGGACTGGTTGGATTGCATACCATGAAATTAATCATCAAAGGATTGGGGCTGAGTGCTCTTGTGCTCAGCATGTTTGCTCATGCAGATAGCAAAACGTTGAACGTTTATGCATGGGGTGGCTATTTGCCGGAATCATCGTTAAAAGCGTTTGAAAAACAAGAAGGCGTTACGATTAATTATTCGACCTTTGAGAATAATGAATCAATGTACACCAAGCTAAAATTGCTAAAAGGTTCTGGCTACGATGTGGTTTTTGCTTCTGCGTACTTCATTGAAAAAATGGGGCGAGAAGGGCTGCTTTCGAAAATAGATCACGCTCAAGTGCCAAACATGCAAGACACAATGGACGGTTTACTTGGCCAAGCGCACGATCCGAAAAATGATTACTCGCTGCCTTATATTTGGGGCATTACCGGGATCAGCTACAACGAATCCATGGTTGAGCAACCAGTGACCAAATGGGCAGACTTATGGGAGTCTCAATACGAACAACAAGTCATGCTGATTGATGACGTTCGCGATGTGTTCGGTATGGCGCTGAAGAAAAATGGCCATAGCGTGAACACAAAAGACGAAGCAGAAATCGAGCAGGCTTTTGATTCTCTAGTCGCGCTGAAAAACAACGTATTACTGTACAACTCAGATGCGCCGCAAGTCCCTTACGTGTCCGGTGAAACATCGGTCGGCATGCAATGGAACGGCAACGCATTCCAAGGACAGGTTGAAATGCCTGAGCTGAAGTTCGTGATGCCGGAAGAGGGCGCGGTATTGTGGATGGACAACTTCACTATTCCGTCTGGCAGTAAAAACAAAGCATTGGCGCATAAATTTATTAACTTCATGTACCAATCAGAGAACCAAGCGGAAATCGTGACCAGTTTGGGTTATGCGTCGGCAACGAACGCTGGGCGTGACAAATTGCCAGAAGAATTGAAAAACAACCGTACTATTTTCCCTTCATCAGAAGACATGAAAAAAGGCGAGTTTATTAATGATGTTGGCGCAGAAACGTTAGCGATTTACGAAAAGTACTGGCACCGTTTAAGAACGCAATAAGCAACGCCTTTGTCTATTGTTAGGCTTAAAATCGTTCAAATTTGAATTCCCCTCATCACGAAAGCGGTGAGGGGAATTTTTTATGGGCTTTGTACTTCGAGTGTTACTACGCGGCACGCTTCACGAGGCAGAAGTGCTTTTTACCGCGTTGCAGTAACCAATATTGATCAAACAGTGGGAAGCTCAAACTTGGGTTATCAGCCGCCACTTTTTCACCGTTTACACTGATGGCGTTGTTGCTGATGTGTTCGCGTGCAACACGCTTCGAACTTGCTAAACCCGACTCAATCAACAGCTCAACCAAATCTTGCTGTGCGCTCTCAATGCTTGGTAAACCATCCAACTCCAATTGTTTTAATTCACCCAAACTCAGTTGTTGCACATTACCGCTGAATAAAGCTTGAGTGATGCGCTCGGCGCTAGCTAGGCCTTCTTCGCCATGAACAAATCGCGTCATTTTCTCAGCGAGGATACGTTGTGCTTGTGGCTTACCTTGGCTTGCTTGGTCTTGCGCTTCAATGCTGGCAATTTCTTCGCAGCTCAAGAACGTGTAGTAACGCAGGAAGTGGTAAACGTCGGCGTCTTCTGCGCCAAGCCAGAACTGGTAGAACGCGTAAGGAGAGGTCTTGCTAGGATCTAGCCATACTGCACCACCTTCAGTTTTGCCAAATTTGGTGCCATCGGATTTGGTGATCAGCGGCAGAGTTAAGCCAAATACTTGCTCACCATTTTGACGGCGAGTTAAATCGATCCCGCTGACGATGTTTCCCCATTGGTCATTGCCACCGATTTGCAAACGGCAACCGTATCGACGGTTTAGCTCGGCAAAATCGTACGATTGCAGTAGGGCGTAGCTAAATTCGGTGAAGGAGATACCTTGGTCAGGTCGTTGCAGGCGTTGTTTTACCGAGTCTCGGTTGACCATAGTATTGATCGAGAAGTGCTTACCCACATCGCGGAAGAAGTCGATCACATTGATCGCTTTCATCCAGTCAGCGTTGTTCACCATGATCATCGGCTTGGTCAGTTGGAGGTTCATCAACTGCTGAATTTGATTAGAAAGATCGTTAACCCAGCCTGAGACGATTTCCTCTGAGTTCAGACTGCGCTCAGTCGCTTTAAAGCTTGGGTCGCCAATCATGCCCGTTGCACCGCCAATCAAGGCTATAGCCTGGTGTCCGGCATCTTGAAAGCGCTTAAGCATAATCAAAGGCACGAGGTGGCCGATGTGCAAGCTGCCTGCTGTAGGATCGAAGCCGCAGTAAACGGTTTGAGGCTGTGAGAGAAGTGTCTGAATTTCTTCCAAATCGCTGGCTTGTGCGATCAAGCCACGATCTTGTAAATCTTGCAGTAATGGTGTCGTCATTCTTTTTGTCTGTTTTAGTGGTTGTTACATTCAGACTAAAACGCGACACCTTTTCTCGATATATCTCTTAAGGGACAGTTTTTTATCTTGAATGGAGAATGAGGTGATTGAGGAAAAGCTGGAATAACTCACTCAATGAAGACACATTTAATTGCGAGTAAATTCGCTTTCGATGATTTTTGACCGTGCCTTGAACTAAGTGTAACCGCGCGGCAATTTCTTTGGTGTCAAACCCTTGAGCGAGAAGCGAAGCCACCTCTTGTTCGCGACGGGTGAGTGATTCTACGCCAAACGTTGCTAAAGCTTGCTCAATGGCTAATCGCATACTGCCAGAATAAGCACTCTGTGCAAAAACAGGCTCAGAAAAGGTAAATTCCGTTTGTTTCCAATGCTGCTGACAAAGCGACTGAATTATCGGGAAATAGGGCTTTAGCTTATTGATTTGTTGCTGAGAAAAGTATTTTCCATCAGTCATATATCCGAAGTACAGCATGACCCAACGGCCAGATTCAACTTCGACTAGCATGCTAAGCTCGTCTTTCCACCCTGTTTGATGATAGAACTGCTCGCAGTATGAGGTGAAGTCAACGCCTTTACGCGCCACGTCTTTGAGCGTAAATACGCCTTGTTGCTTTGTCTCGTTTAGTTTGAGAAAAAAAGGGTCATTTTGAAATGAGTCAGTAAGGTAGCGTTGAAAAAGTAACTCTCGCTCGTTCTCAATTGAGTCGTAGAGATAAATAGGATGTTTACCTTCTCGGTAACCTAAAATAACTGCGCAATCAAAATGAAAAAGAGTGCGAATGACACGCATAAGTTTAGGAGTAAAGTTAGGCGTGTTAAGAGCAGAAATTGCTTCTGCTAGCAGATTATTAAAGTTATTGTCAGGCATGGGATACCGAATTGCAGGTGGTTTTGCGCAAGCATAACCAAAAGCAATCCAACGAGAAAGGGAAGTCGCCATCTTCTGGTGACTTCCATAGAGAAAGTTGCGTAAGTGCTCAGTTTTGAGGAATCATATCCCCGTTAACTTATTGATAAGGGTGCATAACAACGGTTTTATTTAAGCGATTAGTTGCTATGCATTACTGCGAGTTAGTGAGCTCTTCGTTAACCCAATATTTAGAACCAGACACGTTAGCATCGATGAGCAAACCTTTAGCGTTCAACTGATAGACGGCGACGCCGCTGTTAAATTGTTTTGAAAGTTGCTCTGAATCTTCGCCCGCAACAGCAGAGGCTTCACTTGTGGCCTCCCATCCTTCGTTGACGAACGTATCAAAATCTTCTTTGCTCTCAAACAGAACCACTTGTTGGTAAAATTTGCCGCCAGCCCCAAGTGCAACGCCCAAACCAAACATATTCATATAAGTGCGTTCTTCTGTTTCCTTATTCACTGCGACTCCTGACCCTGAGTTGGTGTGAAACAGCAAAGATAATTTACGAGAATCAAAGACCGCGTAGCCGTACGCGTTGTCGTAAATAGCTTTTGCCTCCGGCTTTTCATTAAATAACTTGAGCAAAGCGCTATCTGCCATTAAGTCCACGGCTTGGCGAGCTTCTTCTGGCGTATCGCCTTCCATCAGCTCATCAATTTTTTTGTCGGCAGCATCTATCCATTCTTTGCTTTTCTCGATGCTGGCTTCTGTCCATTCGCCTGCGGTATTGATCGCTTCCTCGGACCAATTCGTGAAATCTTGCCACGCTTGTTTTGAAAACGCTTTGGTGTCGTCCCAAGCATCTTGGGCAGTATCAGAAACTGCGTCGCCAAGCTCAGACATTTTATTGGAAATTTCATCCCAATCGGCATAAGCAGGGGATGCCAGGAGCATCAATGTAGTAAGGAGTGCGATAGGCTTTTTCATCAAATTCTCTCTGGAGTTATCGATATACCATTCATTTTAGGTCATCAGACTTTGATAATGAAATTGACTAAATGACGAACTTGAGAGAGGAATCACGAACTGATTGTGAAATGACGTGTGAATAACAAAGCCCTCACAAGGGGAGTGTGAGGGCTAGAGTTTATCGTGTGTTACTTGCTGCTAACTTTACCGAGTTTTAACCAAGTATCGATAACCGTATCTGGGTTTAGTGATACAGAGCTAATACCTTGATCCATTAGCCATTCCGCTAGGTCGTCGTGGTCTGATGGGCCTTGACCACAAATACCAACGTATTTGCCTGCTTTTGTTGCCGCATCAATCGCCATCTGAAGCATCACCTTAACCGCTGGGTTGCGCTCATCAAATAGATGTGCAACATCGCCAGAGTCACGATCAAGTCCAAGCGTTAGCTGAGTCATGTCGTTTGAGCCAATCGAGAAGCCATCAAAGTACTTCAAGAACTCATCGGCAAGGACCGCGTTGGATGGCAGTTCGCACATCATGATGACTTTAAGACCCTGATCGCCACGGCGCAGATCAAACTTCGCTAGCAAATCAATCACTGATGCTGCTTCGCTTGGTGTACGCACAAATGGGATCATGATTTCAACGTTTTTCAGACCCATTTCGTTACGAACGCGTTTGATTGCTTGAGTTTCTAGCTCGAAGCAGTCTTCAAACACTGGAGAAATGTAACGAGACGCGCCACGGAAGCCAAGCATTGGGTTTTCTTCATGCGGTTCGTATGCTTTACCGCCAACCAAGTTGCTGTATTCGTTAGACTTAAAGTCAGACATACGAACAATAACACGTTTCGGCCAAAATGCCGCAGCAATGGTTGCGATACCTTCTGTCAGCTTGCTTACGTAGAAATCGATAGGATCTTTGTAACCACGAATACGCTGAGTGATTTCTGCTTTTAGCTCATCGCTTTGTGCATCAAAGTTAAGTAATGCTTTCGGGTGGATACCAATCATCTTATTGATGATGAATTCAAGACGAGCAAGACCAACACCTTCATTTGGAATTTGTGCGAAGTCAAACGCGCGATCAGGGTTACCCACGTTCATCATCACTTTTGTTGGTAGCAGTGGCAGTTCATCAACAGAAGAGCGTTTTACATCAAATTCAAGTTCACCTTGGTAAACGTAGCCCGTTTCACCTTCAGAACAAGATACGGTCACGGTTGCACCATCGGTTAACTTGCTTGTCGCATCGCCACAGCCAACGATTGCAGGAATACCAAGCTCACGAGCGATGATGGCAGCGTGACAAGTACGGCCACCACGGTTGGTTACGATTGCAGATGCTTTTTTCATCACTGGTTCCCAATCTGGGTCAGTCATGTCTGTAACTAGCACGTCACCTTCTTGGACTAAAGACATTTGGTCCAGAGAGTCAACCAAGCGAACCACGCCTTTACCGATGCGCTGACCGATTGCACGACCTTCAACTAAAACATCCGCTTTGTTTTGTAGCTCGTAGCGCTCAATCACGTTTTGTTCCGTTTGTGAACATACGGTTTCAGGACGCGCTTGAACAATGTACAGCTTGCCATCAATGCCATCTTTTGCCCATTCAATGTCCATTGGACGCTGATAGTGCTTTTCGATGATCATTGCTTGTTTTGCGAGCTCTTTAATCTCGTCGTCGTTCAATGAGAACGTGTTGCGCTCTTCATCAGAAGTATCAACGATGTCAACTTGTTTGCCGATTTCTTGGTTATCTGAGTAGATCATTTTGATCAACTTAGAACCAAATGTTTTCTTAACGATTGGGTGTTCGCCTGCTTCAAGCATTGGCTTGTGAACGTAGAACTCGTCAGGGTTTACTGCACCTTGAACGACCATCTCGCCTAGACCCCATGAAGAGGTGATGAAGACAACTTGGTCGAAACCCGATTCAGTGTCTAGTGTAAACATAACACCCGACGAGGCTTTATCTGAACGCACCATTCGTTGGATACCCGCAGATAGCGAGATGCCACGGTGGTCGAACCCTTGGTGAACGCGGTAAGAAATCGCACGGTCGTTAAATAGAGAAGCGTAAACGTGCTTAGTTGCTTCTAGTACTGCGTCGATGCCTTTCACGTTCAAAAACGTTTCTTGCTGACCAGCAAAAGAAGCATCAGGTAGGTCTTCTGCCGTAGCAGATGAACGAACTGCGACTGAAAGCTCAGGATTGCCTTCGATCAGTTCTTGGTAGTTTTCACGAATTTCTTGTTCAAGGTCCGCAGGGAAAGGGGCCTCTAATACCCATTGACGAATGTTTGCACCTGTCTTACGCAGAGCTTCTACATCTTCAACGTCTAGTTCATCGAGTAATTGGTGAATACGCTCATCCAAACCTTCGTGGTCAAGGAATTGGTTAAACGCGTATGAGGTTGTCGCAAAACCATTTGGTACAGAAACGCCTGCGTTTGCTAGGTTAGAAACCATTTCGCCAAGTGAAGCATTCTTACCGCCGACTTTGTCGACATCATCCATGGATAGGCCATTGAACCAGAGGGTGTTCTTTTGCATGTCTTTCTCCAGAAACATTGCAGCTTAGTAGGGGGACTTAAATCGATCTAAACAAACGCATGTTGGCGGTTATTACACGTTGACCATACATTGCTTCATTTAGATTGATATCAAAGGCAAACGATTACGTTCTGGCTGAAAAAAATTCAAAAGAATTTTTAAAGCTGTGGTGAACCTAACTGAAAGCCAAACTGATTTATTAATATTATGTGTACCATCCTACTCAAAAGATTTTGAAAAATTAAACAGAAATGCAAATAAATAACCAAAGTCGTGATGTGTTCTATGTTTCTGACGGTACGGCGATAACATGTGAGACATTAGGGCATGTTGTTCTCGGTCAATTTCCGTTCATTCCTAACGAAAAAACCTTTCCGTTTGTTGAAAGCCAGGACAAAGCTACTGACGTAGTCAAAGAAATTGAAACTTCCTACCAGCGCAATGGCGTCAAACCTCTGGTCTTTTTCTCAATTGTCGTTCCAGAAGTACGTGAAATGCTGCTTGAAGCGCCGGCATACAGTTACGATGTTTTGGAGAGTATTGTGCAGAAAGTGCAAGACGACATTCAGATGGCACCAAAGCCTAAGTTGCAGCGTTCTCGCAGCGTGGGGAAAGATTCCGACACCTATTTTGACCGTATTGCGGCTATTGAATACACATTGGCGCATGATGATGGCATCACGCTAAAAGGGTTGGAACAAGCCGATATTATCCTGCTGGGAGTATCGCGCAGCGGAAAAACGCCGACTAGCTTGTACATGGCGATGCAATTTGGTTTACGTGTTGTGAACTATCCGTTCATTGCGGAAGATGTGAAGATGATGCGTTTGTTGCCTGAATTTGAGATCCATCGTCATAAGTTGTTTGGGCTGACGATCGATCCCGAGCGCTTGACTGAAATCCGTGAGAATCGTTTGTCTGGAAGTGATTACGCTAGCACAGAGCAGTGCAAGCTGGAGCTAGACACTGTTGAGGCTTTGTTTAGAAGAGAGGCGATCCCATATATCAATACGTCCTCTCTGTCTGTTGAGGAAATTACTACGCGTATTCTGGAAAAAGCAGGAATGAAGCGTCGCTTGTTTGGCTAACAAGAGACGCTCATGTCGCGATGTGTAAGAGGAGGTAAGGTGTGTACCTCCTCTATCAAATGAACCTTAGACAGAATTAATAGTATTGGAACATCTTTTGGATGTCTTGATAGTTTTTGGTCTGAGTCAGTGACAGCATCAGTAAGATACGTGCTTTTTGCGGGTTCAATGTACCAGCGGCAACAAAGCCATATTTTTCGTCATCAATTTCAGCATCCAAAGTGGTTGAGCCGCTAGGCGTTCGGGAGCTTCTTACAACAACAACGCCATCTTTACTCGCTTTCTCTAGCTCATCAAACACAGTGTGGTACAAGTTACCATTACCGACACCAGCACTTACGATGCCCTCAAACTTCGCATCCACAAAGGCTTTCACTGGCAAATTGGAGGCATTTGCATAGTTATAAACAATACCGACCTTAGGCAACTTAGTAAGCTTTGATACATCGAATGGGGTTTCTGTCGTATGTTTACGCTCTGGGCTTCGTTGATATTTGGCATCGCTATTATGAATGTAGCCGATAGCACCAAAGTTGGGTGACTGGAAAGTGCTGACGGAGGTTGTATTGGTTTTTGTCACATCTCGCGCATCGAAAATCGTGTCATTCATTGCGACTAGCACGCCACGTCCTTCTGAATCTTCATCGGTGGCTGTTACGACTGCATTGTATAAGTTGACTGGTCCATCAGCACTCATTGCGGTGGAAGGACGCATTGCACCGACGATCACGACAGGCTTTTTGCTCTTGACGGTCAGATCAAGGAAGTAAGCGGTTTCCTCTAACGTATCCGTACCATGAGTAATGACGATGCCGTCAACATCATCTTGAGCGAGTAGCTCATTAACTCTTTTCGATAATTTTAGCCACACTTCATCATTCATATCTTGTGAACCGATACTGACCACTTGCTCTCCAGAAATATCGGCAATCTTGGTCATACTCGGCACCGCAGAAATCAATGATTCAACGCCGACTTTACCTGCTGTGTAGTTTGATTCTGTTGCAGATTGACCTGCGCCTGCTATGGTGCCGCCAGTGGCAAGAATTTTAATGTTCGGAAGATCGGATTGCGCGAAAGACAAAGAACTAAGGCACAAACCAAGGGTTATCGTACTGAGGCGGAAAAGATTTTTCGTCATGGGAATCACCTGCTGTTAGGTTGGATGTTGGGGAACTCATCTATCCTAAAAACAGCGGGTTAGATTTTTTGAGTACTAGTTCAACAAATTGCAGATGAAGATCGTGATCAACTAATCACTTAAAGAATATCAAATCAACCAGTTAACCTAATTGACGTGCTTCTTTAACAAGTGAGATGTGCTAGTAACGTGCACAACGTGTTAAGTCCTATAATTTATTGATTTATAAATAAAGGAGGTAGGAGTCTCGTGATGAGGTTATTAAACATGAATTCAGCCGTGCAATTTTCCAAAGTTTACAGTGTAAAAAAAAGCGGCTTTACCCCGGAACAGATAAAAGCCGCTTGCCAATGATGTGTTAATTCACATCTTATCGCATAATCATTTGTTCACGACCAGGACCCACAGACACCATTTTTACTGGTACGCCCATGAGTTCCTCAATGCGTAGAACGTATTTCTGTGCTGCTACTGGAAGCTCTTCAAACTTACGACAACCTGTGATGTCCTCGCTCCAGCTTTCCATCTTCTCGTAGATTGGCGCAAGAGAGGCAGTTTGAGGCCAGATTGGGTTTTTGCTGTGGTCGCCTTCGTAGCCAACACAGATTTTCAGATCGTTAAGGCCAGTCAAACAGTCTACTTTCGTTAGTGCAATTTCAGTTGCGGCTTGCAGTTCAACGCCATTCTTCGTAGCGACTGCGTCGAAGTAGCCCATGTCGCGTGGACGACCCGTAGTTGCACCGAACTCGCCAGCAAGTTCGCGGAAAGCGTCTTGCTCTTCCATTGCAGTGATCAACGTACCAGTACCTACTGATGAGCTGAATGCTTTTGCAACCGCAATAACGCGTTCAGGACGAAGTGCCGGAAGGCCACTACCGATACCCGCGTACATTGATACAACGTTAGAAGATGTTGTCCAAGGGTACTCACCGTAAACAAGGTCACGACCCGCGCCAAGCTGCGCTTCGAACAATAGAGTTTTGTCTTTCGCTTGTAGTTCTTTTAGAGGAAGCGTTACGTTGCAAATTGAATCGCGCCAAGGTGCAGAGACTTCTAGCAGCCAGTTCGCCAGTTCTTCAGCGGTTTGTTCAAACTCGAACGTCGGGTAAAGTGCACGCAGTTGCGGCAGTTTCCAATCCATCATGAATTGAAGGCGTTCAACCAATACTTCTGGTTGCTTCAACCAACCAACTAGGATGCCTTTCTTCATTACGCGGTCACCATACGCAGGTGCAATACCTTGACGAGTTGAACCGTATGCTTTGTCGCCTAAACGTTGTTCTTCTAGCGTATCTTCTAGTGCGTGTAGAGGTAGACACAGTGTTGCGCGATCAGAGATGCACATATTCACTTTTACGCCCGCTTCTTCAACTTCCGCAATCTCCTGAGACAGCAACGCAGGGCTGATAACCATACCCGGACCTAACACTGCCAAACAGTCTGGGTTGAATACGCCACTTGGTAGCTGGTGCAGCTTAAACGTACCTAGATCGTTAACCACGGTGTGACCCGCGTTGTTACCACCTTGGAAACGAATGCTCGCAGAAGCTTGCTCTGCCAAAAAGTCAACGATGCGGCCTTTGCCTTCATCACCCCAGTTTGCACCCACAACAACGATAGACGACATAATTTAATCTCCAAAAACAGATGCAAAAATCTTAAGGTGTTCGCCATAATAAGAGAAATTAATTATACTCATTAACTTGATAAGAATTTCATATCGGAATTGGCAATGTTAGATTTGAACTGGCTGCGAACCTTCGTAACTCTTGCAGAGGTAAAACACTTTGGTAAAACAGCGACGGAACTGCACATGACGCAGCCGAACGTAAGTTTGCATATCAAGCAGTTGGAGCAAGCCACGCGCACGAAATTGATTGAGCGAAATCCCGTGCAGTTGACGCAAGCGGGGAAGCGTTTGTTAGCTACGGCGCAGCGGATGCTTAATGAGCTGCAAATTTGTCAGTCGGATCTCAATGCCATCAACGATCTTACGCAGGGGACGCTTTCTATTGCGGCGAGCGATATTGTTTCACGTTTACTGCTTATCAAACCATTTCAGCAATTCAAAAGTGAATATCCGGGGATCGACTTGGCATTGTTCAATACCACATCTTCTCAAGCGGTGGATTTGGTGAAAAGTGCGCGTGCCGATATCGGCTTTGTTATCGCACAAAAAGAGAGTCAACCGCTGCATTTTACGCCTCTCACGCAAATTCACTGGTGTGCGTTTGGCGATAACATTTTTGAGTGGCAAGACAATCGAAAAGAGAGCCAGACGCTGATCCTGCTAGGGCACGATACTCGAACCCGAGAGCTGATTGATGCGTCTTTACCTGAACTAAATCTGCCTAAGCATCGCGTGATGGAAGTGGGCAGTGTGGAAGCACAAATCGACTGGGCGGAAGCGGGGTTTGGGACTGCTATTGTGCCGGATTTTTCGCTCGATCCGAGATTAAAGCTTTCTCGAGAAGTTACGCCTTTGCCAAGTTTTCCAAACACTGATTTCGGCTACATCGTGCGTCAAAATCAGGTGTTATCCAAAGCGGCAAAACAGTTGTTGGCTTGGGTTGGCGAGAATGTGTCGGTGGTTGAGGGCTAAGGCGATGAAAGAAAAGGCCATGAAAGAGACGAAGATTACGATTTCGCTCCCATCCTTGATTCACCGTATTGGGGGCGACCATGCCAAGCGAGCGAAAACACTCGCAGCAGAAAAACAGTGCGATCTTAAGCGAATTAGACGATCTCGTCATTGGCAAATCTCAGGCGAGGCTTTGGATGTAAAAGCGTTTTTAGAGCATCTCAAAAACGAAGAAGCAGAGACGATGCGATTTGCGATCAACAAGATCGAACAAGCTCTACTTGCTCACCAAGACAAATTGGAACCTTTGGACGTGAAGTTGATACGTTTGGTGAGACAAAACCCAAACATCACCCTAGCGGAGCTGATGGCTGAAACGAACTGCACGTTAGTTCAAGCTCGCACGGCACGATTTGATGCTGAGTTGCTTTAAGATCGGTTTGTGGTTTACTCACTTTATTAACAGATGTTAGGGTACCGATCAAAATCACTCACTAAGACCATTTTATTATGGATATTTGGCAGCTTCTCCTTTTTATTCCTGCTTGCTTCGCTCTAAATATGGCTCCAGGCCCAAACAATTTATTGGCAATGAATAATGCGCGTTGTTACGGCTTTAGGGCCGCGTTTACGGCCAGTTTAGGCAGAATTGCTGCTTTTTCAGCGATGATTGCGTTGTCTGCATCAGGTCTGGCTGTGATTTTGTATACGTCAGAAATGCTATTTTTGGCAATAAAGTTGGTAGGAGCGCTGTATCTACTGTGGATTGCTTTTAACCTTTGGCGTTCAGAGTCCAGCCCGATCTCTGACTTGGACAATTCGCGCAATTACGCAGGACTTGCGAAGCAAGAATTTACGCTCGCTGTTGGCAACCCGAAAGCGATACTTATTTTTACTGCATTCTTGCCGCAATTTGTTGATGCCAATGCCAACGTTCAAGAGCAGTTTTTTGCCCTTGGCTCCACGTTTTTGATATTAGAAATGGTCGCCATTTCAATCTATGCCATCTTTGGTTTGTACTTGAGGCACTGGTTTTCAAATCCAAAAATGGCGAAACGTTTCAATCGCGGATGTTCGTTGTTTTTAGCTGCATCAGGGGCGAATTTGCTACTAAGTAAGCAATAACAACACATCATCTCCGTAGATTATTTTTCTATAAAAAGAGCCGCTGATGTTACATCAGCGGCTCTTTTAGTTGATGCATCGATTATTTATTGTTACCACATCAAATCGTCAGGCACGACGAAATCTGCGTATGGATCGTCTTCTGCTGGAATGTCCGATTCAGGTTCTTTTTGTTCGATGATGACGGACTCATCACGTTGAGCAATTTTATTCGCTACTCCACGTGGAATGACAACATAGCTTTCACCAAAAATTGCGATTGTCAAAATACCTTTGATCAACTGCTCGCGGATAAGTGAATCTACATAAAGTGATTTCACTAGCGTACCGTGAGTGAAGTTGTATTTGATGTCGCCATCTTTTAAGTCGATCTTGTTCATCTCAATCAATTGATTGATCTGCGCTTTGATCTCTTTGTTTAATCGCTCAGCATTTTGCTGCTCGCTCAATTGTTTATCACGCTCTAACTGTTGGCGTTTATTCTCTTCAACCGCCGCTTTTACTTCGCGTGCTTGAACGCGTGATTTTTTTGAGCCTTTCTTCGCTTTCTTTAGTTTCTTTTCATTAACTAAGCCAGCTTTCAGCATTTGTTCTTGAAGGGTAAGTTTTGCCATGTTTCATCCAGTTAGTGCGCAATTTTGGGCATTTTACCCACTATTGCCACTTGTAGTAAATAATAGTGCTTTCTATGGGTCTAAAATGTTTGGTTGGCTTGTTGTCTCTTTAATGGAAAATGCAAAGCGGGCCTTCTCCAAAGCCCGCGAGCATTACTGAAATCTAGGTGGGTTATGGCTGCCACTGTTTAGATGTGACGAGGTTATCCATCACTTTGTTTACCGCTTGATGCGCTTTGTCGACAATGGTGTCTATATCGTTACGATTCGCGATAAGCGGTGGAGCAAAACCGAGGATGTCACCATGTGGCATAGCGCGAGCGATTAAGCCTTGCTCTAAACAGGCCGCCGCGATTTGCGGGCCTACTTTCAAGTTTGGATCAAAGTGTGCTCGGCGAAGCTTGTCTGAAGAAAACTCCAACGCATGCAACAAGCCAACGCCACGAGTATCACCGACTAATGGATGATCGTTAAACGTCTCTGCCATACGTTGCTGCAAGTAAGCGCCGACTTCGGCCGCGTTTTGCACTAAGCCTTCACGTTCAATGATATCGAGGTTGCAGTTCGCGGCTGCCGCCCCCATTGGGTGACCAGAGTAGGTATAACCGTGTCCGATAGCGCCCCATTGGTCGGTGCCGTTTTCTAGCACACTCCAAACTCGTTCACCGACGATCACGCCAGACAGCGGTTGATACGCTGAGGTTAACCCTTTCGCTACCGTGATGAGATCTGGTTTCATGTCGTAGTGGAGTGAGCCAAAATCGGAGCCGAGGCGACCAAAGCCACACACCACTTCATCCGCAATCAAGAGTACATCGTATTTGTCGAGTACTTTGCGAATCGCCTGCCAGTACCCTGCTGGTGGTGGCACAATACCGCCAGTACCGAGCACTGGTTCTGCAATCATTGCTGCTACCGTTTCTGGGCCTTCTTCCAAGATCATCGCTTCGAGTTGATCTGCGCAATATTGAGAGAATTCGAGCTCAGACATACTTTCGTCTTCACGGCGATAATAATATGGCGCGATGGTGTGTTTGATGCGCTCAAGTGGTAAATCAAAATGGGCGTGGAACAGCGGCAAACCTGTCATTGAACCGGACGCGATACTTGAACCATGGTAGCCGCGGTCACGCGAAATGATTTTTTTCTTCTCTGGTAGACCACGAGCATTGTTGTAATACCACACCAACTTAAGTTGAGTTTCGTTCGCGTCGCTGCCTGACATGCCGTAGTAAACTTTGCTCATGCCTTCAGGCGCCATTTTGATGATGCGATCTGACAGTGTCACGAGCGCTTCGTTCGTATGACCGACGTAAGTGTGGTAGTACGCCAGTTCTTTGGCTTGCTCATAAATCGCATCGGCCATTTCGGTCCTGCCATAGCCAATGTTTACACAATACAACCCGGCAAAGCCGTCTATCAGCTCGATGCCTTCTGAATCGGTGATGCGTATTCCGCTTCCGCTCGAGATAATTCTTCCCGAAAGCTCCCCGGCCGCATACTGCTTCAGGTGGGTTGAGGCATGAAATACTCTCTGACGATCGATCTCTAAAAGTTGTTGGGTTTTGTTACTCATGATCCTTCTCCTCGAATAATTGGATATCCATATTTCGTGCCTCAACTGCCACTGACGGTTGGTAAAGCGCCTAAGCAGCAGTATTTGATTTCACTGTATTCTTCAAATCCGTGACGGCTTCCTTCTCGTCCAAGACCAGACTGTTTCACGCCGCCGAATGGGATAGGGTGGCCTGTCATTTTGACGGAGTTCACGCTCACCATGCCAAACTCCAAACCGCGCATGCAGTGCCAAATTTGGTGAATATCGTGACCATAAACATAGGCAGCTAAGCCGTACTCAGTGTCGTTGCTCATTTCAATCACGGTATCTAAGTCTTGGTAAGGCAATACGCCTGCCACAGGACAAAAATTCTCTTCGCGATACACCGCCATTTCAGGGGTTACATCGGCTAGCAATGTCGGCGCGAAGAAATTTTCGCCTGGTACGGGCTGGTGGTATCCCGCTACCAATCGCGCGCCTTTGTCGAGCGCGTCACGCACCAAATCATGCGCTTTATCCACCGCAGTGCGATTAATAAGCGGTCCCATGGTGGTTTTTTCGTCTAAGCCATTGCCCAAAACGATGTGGCTCATTTCTTTGGCAAACGCTTCCAAAAACGCTTCGTACTTATCGTCAGGGACGAAAATACGGTTTGCGGCCAAGCAGTCTTGTCCTGCGGTTTGAAACTTCGCATCCACGGCGGCTTTGGCTGCTTGCTCGACATCCATATCTGGCAGCACGATGAAAGGGGCGTTACCACCGAGCTCCATACTGCACTTCTTCACGGTTTGTGCCGCGTCGCGTAGCAATAGTTTGCCTACTCGAGTTGAGCCTGTGAACGAGAGCGCTTTGACTTTATCGGAGTGACACAAGGTTTGTGACACCATCACCGCATCGCCAGTGATCACGTTAAATACACCAGGTGGAAAGCCAGCTCGGTCTGCTAACTCTGCCAACGCTAACGCAGAAAAAGGCGTTTCACTGGCGGGCTTAATGAGCACCGGACAGCCTATTGCTAGTGCGGCTGCGGCTTTGCGTGTGATCATGGCATTAGGAAAGTTCCATGGCGTAATCAGTGCTGCGACACCAATTGGCTCGCGCACCGTTGATAGCTGCGCATTCGGAATATGACTTGGGATGGTTTCGCCATAACAGCGGCGTGATTCTTCGGCAAACCAACGAACAAAGGATGCGCCGTAGTCAATCTCACCTACAGCATCACCTAGTATTTTTCCTTGCTCCATCACCATCAAATGAGCAAGATCTTGCTTTGATTCTAGAATCAGGTCGTGCCAACGCATGAGAATTTCAGCGCGCTCTTCTGCTTGCATTTTTCGCCATTGACGAAAGGCTTGGTCGGCTTCATCAATCGCTTGATAGAGTTGTTGCTGAGAAAGCTTAGTGATGTAACCGATGACCGTGCCATCTGCTGGATTATCCACCGGATGAAATTGATCACCACTTACCCATTTGCCATTTACGTACGCTAAACCTCTCACCAAACGTACGTCTTTCATTATCGCCATCATGTCGTGCGAGGCTTTTAATTCCTCTGCATGTAAGCTGTGCAGTGCTGTCATGAGTCCTTCTCCCAGCATCGTTGTCCATAATGAAACTGTAATGGAGAAGTGACCGAAATAATTTCTGATACCGAGGTTTAAAACGTCAGAACTTTCTTTTTAGTGCCGTTAAATATGGTGTTTTTTCTGTTCACGTCTGATGCGCATTTTCCCTTTTATAACAAAGCGTTTTGGTTTACTTCGAATGTGCCCGCATCACGTTTGATTGTTTTTGTCACAATGTAAGTAAAGTAGCGCTCAATGCCCACATCTGAGTCTAACCAGTTGTCGATAAGCCGCTGATATTGGTCGATATCTTCTGACTGAATTTTAAGGATGTAATCGACACCACCGCCCGTGGCATAGCAATCAGTGACTTCTGGTGAATGTTGAACCAGTTGCTCGAAGCGTTTGAACGCTTGGGCGTTGTGTTCTTTGAGCGTAACTTCAACCATAACCGACGTTCGTTTGAACAAAATATCGGTATTTACTCTTGCTCCGTAGCCTTCAATGATGCCTGCTTCTTCCAGTTTTTTGACGCGCTCCCAGCAAGGGCTCACGGATAGGTTGATGGCCTCGGCAAGGTGAGATTTGGTGATACGACCATTATCATGAAGTATTTGTAGAATTTTTACGTCGTAGCGATCGAGGCGCATAATGAGTCTCCCTGTAGAATACTAATCATTTCATGAAAGGCTGATGACTGGTCGCTGTTATAAGGTGCTTTCCAGTTTGCTTCTGGTATGCCATTTGTTTTGATTTCTTTAGTTGGCTTTTCAATCAGCCTATCTCGCCGCAGTCTTCGGCTATAACTGCGATAGTGTCACCGATATTCACCATAGCAGGAAAACGACGCGCCGCGAAAATACCATTGCGCTGTGACTTGTACTCAACGGGGGCGGTACCTGTGCGCTCGGTCGAGAAGATTCTCACTAATACATCGCCCTTTTTGACGGTATCGCCAAGATCAAATAAGTATTCTGTGATGCCGTGGTGCTGGCTTTGCACATAACAACTTGCATCAGGCATATCTAATAACTTAGTTGGTTGGGTTGGTTGTTCGTAGTCACCGGGCAAGTTGCCTGAGAAGCGTAAGAAGTTGCGAATGCCACGGTCGGAATAAGCGATGGTTTCTGGAGTGCTGGTTCCGCCTCCTCTTAGTTCGGTGGTAACAAAGATTTTTCCCTGAGACTCCACGGCAGTGTCATACAGGCTGGTGGCGTCCATTTCGAGCAAGATCATGGTGTAAGGTGCGCCAAACAGTTTTGCACCTAATATGCAGGCTTCTTCTTGATCGAGATTGTCGAGACGATGGGCAGCGGCGAACGGCACGATATCTAACGTTTTACCACCTGAGTGAATGTCTAACGCAAAATCGCACTTAGGAACTAGGTAACGAGTAAAATAATCCGCAATTTTCTCGGTCACTGTGCCTATGGGGTTGCCGGGAAAGCTGCGATTTAAATTCCCTTTATCGATAAACGACGTACGTGAGGCATTTTGTACCGCAGGTAAGTTCATCATGGGTACAATAATGACACGACCTTGGATTTGATCTGCCTGAAGCGAGTTCGTCAATTTTAGCAGGCTGGTGATGCCTTCGTATTCGTCTCCGTGATTACCGCCAGTAAGCAGTGCGGTTGGTCCGTGACCATTTTTGATCACGGTGATAGGTATCATAATACTGCCCCAAGCGGAGTCGTCATGTGAATAGGGCAGCGTTAAAAAGCCGTGCTGTACACCTTCTCGGTCAAAGTCTATGGTGGCTGTGATCGAGCTTTTTTGCATATCAAGTCCTTTTAGTTCTCAGACCTGGCTCAACAGAGCTTAAGGTTTGAAAAATTAGTGTTTAACAAATAAGTGGCGTGGAAAGTCACACAGCGTTTTTGCTCCATCATGGGTAATGACGATACTTTCCGTTGTTTCTAACCCCCAATCTTTGAACCACAGCCCCGGCATAAAATGGAATGTCATACCTTCTCTCAAGATGGTTTTATCGGTGTCTCGCAAACTCATGGTTCGTTCCCCCCAATCTGGCGGGTAGCTCAAACCTATTGGATAGCCACAACGGGCGCCTTCGCGTGAGAATCCCGCTTTATCGAGAACCTGGTTTAGTGCATTGGCGATGTCGGCGCAGGTATTTCCGGGCTTTGCCACTTTCAAGCCCGCTTCAAGTCCTAGAGTTAGGGCTTCGTCGGCTCGTTTAAACTTGTCGTCAGGCTCGCCAAGAAAAATAGTGCGAGAGAGTGGACAATGGTAACGGCGGTGCGCCCCTGCGATTTCAAAAAACGTCCCTTCGCCTTTCTTGAAGGGTCTGTCATCCCAAGTCAGGTGAGGTGCGGAAGCATCAGAACCTGATGGCAAAAGCGGCACAATCGCGGTGTAATCGCCAAAGTGGTCTTCATGCCCGAGCACGGCTTGGCGGTTAATCTCGGCAACAAGGTGGTGTTTCGGTAATCCTGGTTCAATCATGTCGAACGCGACACGGTGCATATTTTCAACAATGCGAGCGGCACGGTACATGTACGCCAGTTCTTGATCGGATTTAACGGCGCGGCACCAGTTGACTAGTCCAGTTGCATCGAGAAGTTGAGCATTCGGTAGGTGCGTGGTGAGTGATTCGTAAGCGGTGGCGCTAAAGTAATAGTTATCTTTTTCTACACCGATGCGACCACGATCCCAAAGGCGCGGAGCCAGTACGGCTTCGACCAGGAAATCCATCGGGTGTAGCGGCGGATTCATTACATAATGGTCTGGATAGTAGGTGATGTTTTCTGCCGACATATACGCAGTCCTGTATGCTCCGTTGGCATCTTGGCAGCGTCCAAACCAAACTGGCTCATCAGATGGACCAACAACGACACATTGTGGCACGTAAAAAGACCACCCATCATAGCCTGTCAGCCACGCCATGTTAGAAGGGTCATGAATGATAAGGACATCCAATTCTCTTTCTTCCATCGATTGCCGAACTTTCGTTAACCGATCCTGGAACTCATCCAGTGTAAAATGCAAAGCAACGCCTCTCATATTTTCTCCTTGTTAGAAATCCGACGCCTTATGGGCCTTCGGAGACGCTGAGGTATTTCTACCTTCTACCAGCTAGCCAGATCTGCGTTAAAAATGATTGCAATTTACCTCTGGGGTTGTATTTGGATTGAACGATGCTGTTTAACATGTTTGTTTAACCCATACATTTCATGTCAATCATTACAATTGTGGTTTATTTTTGTGCATTTCACCTCGTTTTGTGAGTTAAAGTTCGCCATTTGTTAAATGGAAGTTACAATGAGCGTTAAAAATGAATCAATTAAAATATTGTGTCATGACAATTTCTTTGAACCCGATCATTCGGCCAGGCACCGCTAAATACATCTCCATTGGTAACTATCTTGTCGAATGTGTCCGCAGTGGTTATCTAAAACCGGGAACTCGATTACCCACACATCGTGAGTTTGCAGAGCAAATTGGCGTCAGCGTACAAACGGTGAGCCATGCATATGGTTATGCAGAGAAAAAAGGGGCGATCGAGTCTTGGGTTGGGAATGGTACTTTTGTCAAATCAGGTTTTGTGGATGAAAGTACGGACACGGAGTTCATGCTGACACAAGAGATGAAAGAAACGCCGGATGAAATTGATATGTCGATTGCACATCCGGTGGTGACCGATCGCCACATTACGCTTTTTAATCAGGCGTTAATGGAGATTGCTGGGCAAACAAACAATCGTGGTTTGATCAGTAAAGCAAAGCCGGTAACAGGTCAGCCTCATCATATTGAGTCAGGAGTACGATTTCTAAGTAGCCAAGGGCTGGATGTGGGTGCCGATCAAATATTACTCACAAATGGTGCATGCCATGGTTTAACGTTGGCTTTAAGCACAGTTGTTGAACACGGTGATTTAGTTGCTTGTGGTCACTTGGTTGATCATGGCTTGATCTCTCGCTCGAGAATGCTTGGATTTAAGTTGCAACCACTTGAAATGGATGAGTTTGGTATAACGCCGGATGCATTTGAATGGGCATGTAAACACAAACCAATCAAGGTATTGTGTTGCACACCGAGCATGGCTAACCCGACTAGTGCGCATATGGATGTTGAACGCCGAGAGGCGATAGCGAATATTGCGCAGCAATACGACATCTATGTCATTGAAGATGACGTGTATGGAGCACTAGAACCTAACCGTGTCCCACCCCTTGCCACATTGTTACCCGAACAAGCTTTCTATGTCACCAGTTTAACCAAAGTTGTAGCGCCAGGCATGCGCACTGGCTATCTGACGGTCCCACGTCATTTTTTGCAGCACGCGATTGGTCGTTTAGCGGCAACGAGTTGGTCTGCGACTCCATTACCATTTGAAGTCGCTCATTTGTGGATCGAGAACGGTACGTTAAATCGACTTATTCGCTTTCAAGTCAATGAGTTTGCTAAGCGACAGCGAATAGCAAAAGCCGCTTTAGAAGGGCATGTTTATAGCTCGCACCCGAATGGACAGCACATTTGGTTGAGACTACCCGAGCAGTGGAATAGCGATGACCTGGTTGCTTCGGCAAAGCGTTCAGGGGGGCAGATCACGGGATATAAACCGTTTGTTCTCGATACTAATCAGCCAATGCCTTACGTGCGAATCAGCTTGGGAGCAGAAACAAACCGAGGCTACATCAAACACGGGTTATCTGTGATTGCTGAAATTCTCGATACCAACCCTCCCACCTCACACTTTTTGGTTTGAACGATAGGTTATTTATGCTTTTAACTGATGGGCTTAAACGTTTGTAACTGAGTTTTTTCTTGTCGCCATTGCCTTGGCGATTTTCCCGTCCAGCGACGAAAGTGGCGGCTGAAGACCGCAGTTTCTGCATAGCCCAGTTGCAACGCGATATCGGTAATACTCTGAATATTCTCATGCAATCGCTGTTCGGCGAAATCCTGACGCACTTGTTGTAAAAGCTGCCGATAATTTGTGCCCTGTTGTTTCAGCTTGTTTTGCAGCATTCTCGGATGCAGATCCAATGCTCTTGCAACGCGCTCAACGCTGCATTCTCCGGTTGAGAGCAGACGGCCAATCATGTTTGCTGCTTGGTCACTGAGATTGTTGGGGTAACGGGTTTGCAGCTCTTTGAGGTGCTGCTGAAAATGGCGCTCTAATGCATCTTCATCTTGGTGGTTCTTAGCGTTAAGCAGAGTCGCTTTAAGTAGGATACCGTCAAACTTATCACCGAAACGCAGTTTGTTCTGCTGGGAAAACTTGCTTTTTTCTACTTCCAATGTTGCGTGTTGAGTCAAATGTAGCGCGAAGTGACTTGCTTCAATATCAAGTAAGCTCGCAACAAACATCGCCAGATGCGACACACTGAGCTGCATCAACTGCGCGATACCTCGTTCGCTGTGCACATCAATATTGAGCGACAACCGTACCCAATCATCTTGTGGCGTCATGTTGAGAGTTACCCCTGACGAATGTAGATAGAGAAAATCATTCACCCGCGCCAAGGCATCACCAACCGTTTCCGCGCGAGAAACCAGCATTGGTAAGTCCCCCAAGCTTTGTAGGTTTTGACGCTCAGCGAGTAACGCACCAAACAACGGTTGCTGACAACGAGCAGCCGCTTCTTCCAGTAATTCAGCCAACCTAGGGTAGGCGAGATAGGTATCGGGATCGCGAAACTGCGCGGCAGACAGGCCAACAGCGGCCATTATCTCTTGCGGATTGTGACCTAATTCTGAAACCAAGCTATCAAATTTATCAGCAGCGCCACTTCGTACGATATACATGTCTCGATTTTAAAATGTTAACAGGTTGTAAATCGCAATATATCAAATTTACTTCGTAAAAGGTCAAGTGAGTGCCAGTGAGTTGATCTAAGTTACATTTCGATAACAACAACGCATGGATGAGAAGCTGTATGGAACTTATCAATAAAACTGCCATCGTGACTGGCGCTGCGGGTGGAATTGGGCAAGCTATTATTGCAAAGCTAAGAGAGCAAGGAGCCAAAGTGCTTGCTGTCGATATTTCAGAGCAATCACTGCAAATGTACACAAGTTTTGACTCAAAGCAGTTGGGAACCTTTGTCGCGGACGTCACCGATTACCAACAAGTTGAAGCTATGGTGAAGTGCGCGGTCGAACAGTTTGGCTCGCTTGACATCATGGTCAACAACGCGGGCATCGGTGCACCGAAACCTCTGCTTGACCACGACCCAATTGCTGATTTTGAGCCGATCTCTAAGGTCAACCAAAATGGCGTTTACTACGGCATTCTTGCCTCTGGAAGACAATTCCAAGCTCAAGGCACGCCGGGCGTAATTCTTAATACATCGTCGGTTTACGCGCAAATGGCGTCTGAAATGACCTTTACCTACAACGTCAGTAAAGCCGCAGTCGATATGATGACCAAATGCGCCGCATTAGAACTCGCACCATTGGGTATTCGTGTTTGCGCTGTCGCTCCGGGACGCGTTGATACTCCGATGTTAAGGCAATACGAAGAGATTGGCCTGTGGGACCACATCCGCAAAGAACAGATGCGTCAAAACTTCACACAACCAGAAGAGATTGCTGATGTGGTGGCGTTTCTGGTCAGCGAGAAAGCCAACTGTATCAACGGTTGTACCATCAGCGCATCTGACGGTTTCGAGAATTTTAAGTACCCACTTATGGGATAGGCGAGTACGCCACATTACAGCAATAGCGAGGATGTAAGTTATGTCATTACCAGAAGTTATTCAGCACCAAGATTTCTTATTAACTCTTAATACCAATGAAGAGTCGATCATCAAAGACGCGCTACCGGGTGTGGATGTTTACCCATTGTTTCTTGATCCAGAAAACGGTACGTGGGTGATTCGCGCCAAATTCAAACCGGGCGTGACTTTACCTAAGCACTTCCATACTGGTGTGGTGCATTTCTATACACTGAGTGGCGCTTGGCACTACATTGAATACCCAGACCAAGTCCAAACCGCTGGTAGTTATTTGTATGAGCCAGGTGGTTCGATTCATACCTTTCACTGTCCAGAAGAGTCGGGTGGTGCTGATGGCTTTATGGTGATCCAAGGTGCGAACATTAACTTTGACGAAGAGGGTAACTTCATCAACATTATGGATGCAGGTTGGATTGAGCAAGTGGTGGTTGCCGCTGCCAAAGCGCAAGGCTTCACTGCGCGCTATATCAAACCGGGTGCGATTGCTGGCCTAAGCGATGAGCTAGCGGAGTAACCCCATGCAACAGATGAACAGTATTGTAATGCAGGATGGCCGAGTCCGTCTGCAGCAAGTCGAAATCCCTCAACCCGAAGCGGGACAAGTGTTGGTTCGCAGCCTTGCCTGTGGCATTTGTGGCTCCGACCTTCACATTACTCGACACGCGGATGAGGTATTTGATGTATTCCACCAGCTCGGGTTGATACCTGATGAATCCGGTGAGCACGCTCAAGTGATGTTAGGGCACGAGTTCTGTGCGGAAATTGTCGAATACGGTGCCGGTACGCAGCAAACGTTGTCCGTTGGTAGCCGAGTCACCTCTGTGCCGATGTTGCTCAGTCAAAATGGCGCAGGCGTTGGTGTTACTCCGGGTACTTATGGTGCTTACTCTGAGTACTTCCTGCTTGATGAAGCGTTATTGCTGCCTGTCCCAGACGAAATGCCGTCTGAGGCGGCGGCGTTAACCGAGCCGCTGGCGGTCGGTTTGCACGCGGTCAATCGCAGTGAAATCGAAACGGAAGAAACCGCGCTGGTTGTCGGTTGCGGCCCTATAGGGCTGGCGGTGATTGCTGCACTGAAACAACGTGGCGTGAGCAATATTCTTGCGGTCGATCTTCAGGAAGAGAAACTGCAACTTGCTAGTGAGTTTGGCGCAAATCGATTGATCAACCCGACCAAGGAAGACGAGCTCGCCGTTGGTGAGCAGTACGCGATGAACTCACGTCTGGTCATTTATGAGTGTGTGGGCAAGCATACCTTGATTGACGATTTTCTGCGCCGCGCTCCTGCCCGAGCGCGAATCGTCATCTCGGGTATCCATACGACACCCGCAATCATTAACTACGCGTACGCGACGGTAAAAGAGCTCGACTTGAGATTCTCTTACTACTACCAGCCGCACGAGTTTGAGCAATGCCTACAAGCGATTGCCGAACATAAGCTGCCTTGGCAGAAAATGCTCACTGCCAAAGTAGGGATCGATGGTGTGGAAGATGCGTTTAGACAGTTAATGACGCCAAATGACCACATCAAAGTGGTTATCGAACCTTGGCGCAGCGGCGCGTTAGAAGTGATTTAACTCTTAGCCAGATTAAGCTAGCTAAAACCAATTTTAGTTTGGTGACAGCCCCAACCGTAGCAGCTAGGTTGGGGCTTTTTTTGTTAGGCCTGTTCTGCGCATTCCTGTTGCAGAGCAGGGTAATCGGTGTAGCCTCGTTCGTTTCCGCCAAACAACGTTGAGCCATCGAGTTCTGCCAACGGATGGTGATGTTGCAAGCGAGAGACTAAGTCTGGGTTTGCTACGAATGGCCGTCCGAATGCGACAAGATCCGCGTAGCCTTTCTCTAATACTTCGTTTGCTCGTTGAGGATCGTAGCGACCGGCAACAATAATAGCGTTGCGAAAGCGCTTTCTAAGTTCGATTCGAAACGTCTCAGGAATCGTTGGTGCATCGGCCCAATCGGCCTCGGACAAGTGCAAGTAGGCAATGTCGCGCTCCTGTAGCTGTTTTGATGCCTCTAGGATCGTTTGCACGATATCTGGGCAGTCCATATCTTTAAACGTAATGAATGGTGCCAATCTCACTCCAACTCGATGCGCACCAACAGCGGCGATAACTGCATCCACCACTTCGATAAGAAAACGGATACGATTTTCTCGTGAACCGCCGTAGTTGTCTGTTCGATGGTTTGAGTTGGTTCTTAAGAACTGATCGATCAGATACCCATTCCCGCCGTGGATTTCTACACCATCAAAACCCGATTCAATAGCGCGTTTGGCTGCGTTCGCGAAATCACCGACAACTCGGTTGATATCCGCTTGTGTCATGGCGCGTGGCTCAACACAATCGACCATATTGCCGTTGCCTTGTTCATCTGCAATCCAAACTTGCGTCTCTACCGGAGCGAGCGCAGATGGCGCGATAGGCTGTTCACCATTTTGGAATGTTGGGTGAGACACTCTGCCCACATGCCATAGCTGACAAAACATCGCTGCGCCTTGTGATTTGACCGCTTGGGTCACACCCTGCCAGCCCGCCACTTGCGCATCGGTGTAAACGCCAGGGGTGAACGAATAGCCTTGAGAATCGTCCGAAATTTGTGTGGCTTCGGAAATGATCAGCCCGGCAGAAGCGCGTTGTTGATAATACGTTGCCATCATCTCATTCGGGATGTTGCCCGGCTGAGTGGTGCGTGCGCGAGTCATTGGTGCCATGACAATGCGGTTTTGTAGTGACAACGCTTTTAGTTGAGCTGGTTCAAACAGCTTATTTGTTCTTTGTTGCATGTTGCGCTCCTTAGATAAGTACTGGCACGTTGGTCGCTTTCCGAGCGGTTGCCATCCAGTGAAGTACGGCTGGATCCCATTGCACTTCGGGCGCACTGAAAAAACCGCGTAGAATGGAAAACATAATGGCTTGATCAACCAGTGACGTTTGCTTTTCTGAACTTAGGTTGAGCAAGGGTTTAGTTTGTTCTATCAAAGCGGCGACTTCTTTCGCAATCGCTGGTGTATCGTTAATCAAGGCTTCAAAATTTAACGCTTCGGTTTCTTTTTTTGCACGCCATGCTTGTTTAGCGCTTTCTGTTGCAAATTCCGGTAACGTCATGTTTGACCAACGCGGATACCCGACTTTTTGTAGCGGTAAAAACGCTTGTTTTTGCCAGTCTAAAACCGGTGCTGAGGGTTGGCTGCTTTCATTGGGAGATGCCAATTCAAGGAAGTAGTTGATGATGTCTAAGCTTTCCGCCATCGCTTCACCATCGTCTTTGATCAAAAGAGGAACTTGTTTTGCGCCGATGATGTTTGTGGTGGTGCTCTCGTCGTCATAAGCAATGTTGATGACGTCGAGCTGAATATTCAGTATGCCTGCAACAAAACGGACGCGGGCGCTAAAGGGGCAATGTTCATAAATGTACAGTTTCATTTTTTGTTTCCTATCTCTGGCTGGGCAGGGCGTGTTGTTGTGCGTTGAACAGCGTTACGGCGTTTAACTTTGCCCTGTCACATAACGTTCTGGGTCTAAACAATGTTGATAGGGTCAGTATATGGATTCGACTTAATTTGATAATTGGGTTATATCTGAATTGATTATTCAGTTTTTCCAAATAATAAGGGCGCGAAGGTGGATAAGTTTTCGGATATGACGTTGTTTGTCAGCATCGTTAAACATCAAGGTCTGGCAGCGGCGGGAAGGGAGTTGGGTTTGTCTCCGGCGACGGTAACGGCAAGGCTGCAAGCGATAGAAGAACGCTATGGCGTAAAGCTGCTCAACCGAAGCACACGCCACGTATCACTTACGGACGCAGGGGCAATGTACCATCAAGCTTGTCTGAACATCATTGATAGCGTGAAAGAGACGGAAAACTTGCTGCAAACGGGTATTTCGGAAGTGCGCGGAACGTTGAAAATTTCAGCTCCACGAGATATTGGCAAACAAATTATTTCGCCGATGGTGTCGGCTTTTTCTGAGCAATATCCGGATGTGACGCCTTATCTTTACCTTAATGACAATTTATCGAACTTGGCTGAATCGGGGCTCGATTTAGTGATTCGTTACGGTGAGTTAGCGGACAGTAATCTCATTTCGCGCAGGCTGGCGTCGAGTCAACGCGTGCTGTGCGCGTCACCTGATTATTTGGCGAAGCAAGGTGTCCCAAACTGTCCACAAGATCTCGCGGATCATCGCTGCTTAGCCATGGTGCGCAGCAATGAAGAATTAAAAACGTGGCACTTTAAAGATGAAGAGTCTCACCAAACGATCACGGTCACGCCAAAGCGCTTTTCTGATGATGGTGAAGTGATTCGACAATGGGCGTTGGAGGGGGCGGGGATTGCGTTGAAATCGATTTTAGATATTCAGCAAGACCTCAAACAGCAACGTTTAGTAACGGTTTTGGATGGGTATATGAAAAACTTCAGCGCCTTCTCGCAAGGCGCTGAAGCGGATCTGCATGTCATTTATCAAAGCCGTCAATATCAACCGAAAAGAGTTCGCCTGTTTTTGGACTTTCTAGTTGAGCAATTTAGCGCGCTGAGTGATGCCAGCAATCAGATCTAGATGCGATTCAGAGGTTTCTCGGCGGTGGCGATAAATCCCGACGGTGCCAGGGTTTGGTTCGTTTTCCATAGTTAAGCATCGTAAGCCAAAGGATTCCAAATACGGTTGCAGATGGCGGGTATAAGACATCACCGCGACGCTTTCTTTCAGTACATCAATACTGGCGAGCAGAGAATCCACTTCGTAAGTCGGTCTGTCATCCAGTTGCTGCCTTTCGCGTTCATTTTGTTTTGGGATTGGGTTATCGATGACGTGAGCGAATTTCTTTGCGTCATAAGTGACCGAAAGAGCGGGGTATTCGTGCAGCATTTCTTCGGTGACGGTTTTCCCTAGAAGTGGGTGGTTTGGGGAAACAAAATAGGCATCAACCGTTTGAAATAGCGGAATAAACGTAACATCGCATTTAGACGACAAGCCGACAATCTCGTGGCCGATGAAGAATTCAATCTGTTCGTTGATTAATGAATCCATTAAGCCTAAGTGGTTGCCAAATTCGACGTGCGTAGATGCCGATGGCTGCTTGGTCAGATGGTCATTGAGTGCTTGTTTGACGAACAGCGGCCACCACGCATCGCCAGTACCCATTTTAATTTTTCCGACTTGGTACTGTTTCCGTTCATCAATGCTTTGCATCATTTGGTTGTATTCATGCTGCATCGCGTTGCTATGGCGATAGAGGATGCGTCCGTATTCGGTCAACACCATGCCATTAGGATGACGTTCAAACAGCGTCACGCCGAGATTCTCTTCCAGCTTCTTTAAATTGCTTGTTACCGTTGGCTGGCTTAACCCTGCCATTCTTGCCGCAGCGCTGATGCTTTGGCAGCGTGCAACCAGTAAAAATTGCTGCAGAGATTTGTCCATTTTCTTTCCCCTCTAAGAACGAGGGGTATTTTGCACAATTTCATTTATAAATCACAAATCTGTAATCTCATTTGATTGAAATTATGCGCATTTCATAGATCTACATCACTGTTGGGGTTTGACGTATAGATGTTATCTATAGCTCGCTCCTGACTTCCTATTTTCCCCTCAAAAAGGTGTTCTTTAGACTGTCGCCAAAACAACAATCTAAGGGATGAACATGAAACCGAGTTTTATTGCGCTTGCTGTCGCGTCTTGTATTGGTCTTGCTGGATGTGGGTCAGATTCTTCTGATGCGCCAGTGCCGGTCGACAAACCAATTATTTCAGCCGACTTATATTTACGTGGTTTAAATGGGGATTGGGGCACGGCAGAGCATGCCAAGCTAAACTATTTGGGTAATAACGAGTACGAAACCGTACTGCGCGTCGCTCGAGGTAGTAATCAGTTCAAGATTGCTGATCCGGGTTGGCAGATCCAATACACCTACTTTGAGGAGCCCGCGGCGTTCGATAAAGCTCAGGAGTACCTGCCAAAACCAGACACGAATGAAGCGTGTATGAACGATGATTGCAACTCTGAGATCACGTTTGAAGACAAAGGGTATTACAAGTTTTCTGTGAGCTTTGCCGATGAAAGTCGCGCGTCAATGACTGTGACGAAAGCAACACAAGAAGAAGCGGAAAAATACTACTCTGATGCGATTCTCGACCCTGCAATGGTGCATGAAGGGCATCAGAGCAAAGAAGTGAAACTGTTCGCCAATTACGATGACTCGAGTGATACCGTGATTTTCTCGGTGAAAGATCCTAAAGCGGAGCTGCGTGAATTTGGTATTTCAACGACGACAGAATTGCGTGATGCGCTCGACCAAGGCTTAGTGATTAATGAGCAAACAGGGCCGCGAGTGGTGTCGGGTGATGTCGCGTTTGACGCGTTGTTTGCATTGACGATGAAAGAGCTAGACCAGCTTGCCGTTTCTGAAATCAAAGACGGCAATTACAACTACAACAACCCAATCAAAGCGGAAGTTTTTGAGACGGGCGCGAAGTGGCATTACGTATGGACGCGTGATTTGGCGTACGCAGCAGACCTTTCGCTTGCATTGATGAATCCAACTCGCGTGCAAAATGGTTTGAATTTCAAATTGTCTGCTTTCCGCGACACGACCGATCAGCAATACGATGGCGAGCAGATTGTGCAAGACACGGGCACGGGCGGCAGTTGGCCAATCAGTACCGACCGTACGACTTGGGCGCTTGGTGCAGAACGCTTACTTTCGGCATTGGATGGGGAAGAGTACAACCAGTTTGCAGAGCGCGCATATAAAGCGATCAGTAATACACTTGAAGCCGATCGCCTGGCGGCTTTTGATGCGAAATCCGGTTTATACACTGGTGAGCAATCATTCCTCGATTGGCGTGAGCAAACTTACTCAACGTGGACGCCAAACGATGTCAATGCGATTGGTAGCAGCAAAGCGTTATCGACAAACGTGGTTCACTACCGCGCGATTCAGCTCGCGGCTAAGTTGGCAGAGAAGTACGACTCAACCAACGCGGTCAAATACACCGAGTGGGCTGAGCAGTTAAAAACCGCTATCAACGATCAGTTTTGGAATGCCGAACGCGGTATGTACGTAAGCTATTTGTTTGACAATGGCAAAGACATTGCGGTCGACAAATACGATATGTTGGGCGAAGCGTTGGCAATCATCAGTGGCGTGGCAAGTGATGCGCAGGCGAAACAAATCATGGCCAATTACCCACACAGTGAGTTTGGCGTGCCGGTTTACTTCCCTCAACAACCGGACGTGCCTGTGTACCATAATCGCGCAATTTGGCCATTTGTTACCGCGTACAGCTTGCGCGCCGCGCATCAAACACAAAATGTGGCAGCAGCGAACAATGCCATTCAATCGTTGGTTCGTGGTACGGCAACTAATTTATCCAACATGGAAAACTTAGAGTGGCTTTCTGGTAAGTCATTCATCATCCATAGTGATCATGGTGAAGATCCAAGCATGGATGGCCCAGTTATTAACTCTCAGCGTCAGCTTTGGTCTGTGGGTGGCTACTTGAACATGGTGGTAGAGACCCTATTCGGCATCCATACCGAAACGGGCAAGTTGGAAGTGAAGCCGTTTATCACAAGTTGGGTGCGCAATAACTTGTTGGCTCAGTCTGAACAAATCACGTTGGAAAACTTTGCCTTCAAAGGAAAGAACTACTCGGTAACGATTGACTTGCCTGAAGTAAGCAAAGATGACACAGGTTACTACCCAGTTGAAAATGTCACGATGGACGATGAGGGGCATTTCCACGTGACATTGGGCGCGCTTGTGAATGTAGATAGCAGCATTACTTTAGTTTCTGGTGTGAAACCGTACGCAAGTGAAGATAGTCGCGTTTATTCTCCGCAAGAGCCAACATTGGTGGTAAAAAGCGTTGATAATTCGGTTTCGATTGACGTGACGAGTAAGTACAACGTGAACTTGTATCGCAATGGCGAGCTGATTCAAAAGAACGTGATTGCTCAATCTTATTCCGATACGCCAACAGGTTTTGCTTGTTATTTGGCTGAAAGCATTAACGATAAAGGCTTCCGTTCTAACCCAAGCCAACCAGTTTGTGTCGGTGAAGAGATCCGCATCAAACTCGATGGCGAATATCAGCCACTCAAGGATAATGTCTCAGTGGTTACGGTGAGTAAAGACAGTGGCATCGTAAAAGGTGCAGAGTCGTTTACAGCCCCTGTAACGGGCACTTACCAGTTCGATGCTTGGTACAACAATAACCTAGGGCAACTTAATACTGGCATCACGAATACCGTGAAACTGTTAGAGGTATTGGATGATGCAGGTAAAGTGGTTGGTCAAGGTTACTTACAGATGGGCCATATTGGTGAAAACCAAGGTATGTGTTACTCAACGCCAATTGAAGTAGCGTTGGAGCAGGGGAAAACCTATCAGATCGCTCTGAAGGACCACTTCAATATGAGTTACCTCAAATCGAATGAAACCTACATCTACGCAGGTGGTATTGAGGGTGAAAAGAACGAAGCGCAAATCGCAGATATTCGAATCACACCTTTAATGTAGGCTGTTTTAACAAAGCAGTGTTCTAGAAAACTGTGTTCTAAGAAAGACAAAGCCGCTGAGATTATCAGCGGCTTTGTTGTATTTGCTATCGGGGGCCGTTTACAGGTTAGTTTGCAGCTTGCGGACGAGGCTTACGGCGCTGACCTGACGGTTTGTTTCCTGCAGGCTTAGCATTGTTTGGCTTGCGGTTACCAGACGGTTTACCAGCGTTGCCACTCTTATTACCGTTTGGTTTATTTCCATTCGGTTTATTACCATTTGGCTTGTTGCCGTTAGGTTTGCGGTCATCTGGTTTACTGTTTGCACGACTTTGGCCTTCACGGTTGCCTTTAGGCTTGCCTGCACCGCCTTGGTTGGTGCTGTTTTTGTTGCCGTTGCTACCACCGTTGAAGCGACGTTTAGGTTTGTTTGCACCATTGCCTGCTTTCTTTTCGGCTGCTGGGGCATTTTCACTTGCAGCATTTGGCGCTTTTGGTTTTTTCGGCTTCTTAGGTTTTTTCGGTTTGATTGGGCGCGTATCCAGTTTAGATTCTGGCACCACATTGGTTGGCGCAAAACCTTCCAACTCTTTACGTGGTAGTACTTCTTGAATCAAACGTTCAATCGCAAACAACTCAGATGCTTCTAGCGCACACACCAGTGAAATCGCTTTACCTACTTCGCCCGCGCGGCCAGTACGACCAATACGGTGAACGTAGTCTTCTGCCACTTTCGGTAGCTCAAAGTTCACCACTTGCGGTAATTGCGGAATATCGATACCGCGCGCAGCAATGTCCGTCGCGACCAACACACGAATTTCACCCGATTTAAAATCCGCCAGTGCTTTGGTACGCGCGCCTTGGCTCTTGTTGCCGTGGATGGCAGCAGCCGGTAGATTTTGTTCGATCAGGAACTTCGCCAGACGGTTTGCGCCGTGTTTCGTTTTCGTAAACACCAGCACTTGCTTCCAATCGCCGTCTTTGATCAATTTAACCAACATCGGTGCTTTCTTCTTCACGTCTGCTGGGTAGATGCTTTGCTCAACCGTTCTCGCCGTCGAGTTTGCCGGGTTAACGGAAATCTCAACCGGGTTGTTCACCAAGCCTTTCGCAAGGTCGCGGATTTCATCCGAGAAAGTTGCAGAGAAAAGTAGGTTCTGACGCTGTTTTGGTAGCAGAGCTAGGATCTTACGAATGTCACGGATAAAGCCCATATCTAGCATGCGGTCTGCTTCGTCCAGTACTAGTACTTCCAGTTGGTCGAACTTCACTGCATTTTGGTTGTACAAATCCATCAGGCGGCCTGGTGTCGCGACTAACACATCCGCACCTTTGCGAAGACGCTGCATTTGCGGGTTGATCTTCACACCACCAAAAACAACCGCACTGCTTAGTGGAAGATGACGGCCGTACATAAACACGTTTTCTTGCACCTGAGCTGCAAGCTCACGTGTTGGCGTTAGGATCAGTGCTCGAGCTTGGTTAGCACGAACGCGAGGGCCGTTCGATAAACGCTCAAGAATCGGTAGCGTAAAGCCTGCAGTTTTACCTGTACCAGTCTGCGCTGCTGCCATTACGTCTTTCCCTTCCAAAATAGCAGGAATTGCTTTTGCCTGAATTGGCGAAGGGGTGTCGTAGCCTTTCTCTTGAATAGCTTTAAGGATTGGAGCAGATAGACCTAACGAGGTAAAACCCATATGTATGATTCTCAATTGTAGAGTTAGATAACAACGCGCCGAAAACAAATCGGTGCGAAAAGTGCGACATTCTGAGGCTTTTACGCGCAGGCTTCAACTAATTCCGTCATGGATAAATATTTGAACTGGATCTCATTTCTTTTTTGGACAAAAAAGAGCATAGAAAAGTGACGTAGATTCATTCTGTAGTTTGAATGTGTTACGTGTTCTTTCGGAAAAAACAGCGAGAAAAATGGTGATTATTAATCACTCAAACGGCTTAAAAATACTTATTTGATAAATAATCAGAATGATTGAATGTTATTCAGTGTTTTGCCACTCAATTTTAATGGAAATTAGTTGGTAAAGTATTACCAAGTCTCAGATTTGATACATGACGGTATGGTTAAATGCTGAGCAGAAAGGAATCGACTGATATAAACCAATGAGCTTGATGTGAATGCAAGGATCTAATTCTGCATCAAATCGCACTATTATCCCAGCTTGCTAACAAAAGGTTGTACTATGCGCTTTGCTGTCCGATTTCTCTACTCACAGACTCCTTCACACTTTATTCAGAGATCTTTCTGCTTTTACTGCCTGAGTTAAAGCTCTCTAAATATTTGTTCTATTGTTGTATTTAACGGTGGCAAGGTTTGTCTACCTAGAGTGCCTTGTTACTGCAAGTTCTATATTTCTGATGTTATGAATTAATTTTGTGGTTGTGAGAACTAATAAAATGTCGTCAATAAATAACAATTTCTACTGGGTTGGTGAACAGCCTGTCAGTGAGTTAGCTGAAGATATGGTTTTGGTTAATCATATTGATGAGGTGGCAACGGGACTCGGTGGCATGGTGTGTATTGCTTATCAAGATTCACACCAAATAGATACCGCGCTGAAAGCGTTTTATCAGGAGAAAGGACGTTGGTCTTGGGCGGTTTATGTCTCCGTGGAAACCCCTTATTCTCGATGCGTTACCGACGGTGTATTTGAAGTTAGAGAATCAATAAAAATTTGGCGATCTATTCAAAATAAGCTCGATGCCATTGATGAACCGGAAGTGTTAGACCCTTTGATTGGTTGGCTTGGGGTCAATCGTCAGCGAAGAGTGACTGCTTTAAAAAGCTTAGAGTCTATGTCGGTTTATTCGTATCCAATTATCGATATGTTCTTTCCTGATATTTATTCGACTTATCGATACGTACTCTCAGAGCAAGGTCGCGGAGTATTAGAAGCGGAAGTACTGAACGATAGAATTCGTGTTTGTTCTCATTGCAACAGCGGACACTTGAATTATGTAGAGGTGTGCCCGGATTGCAGCAGCATCGATATCGATTCTCAAAGCTCTTTGCACTGTTTCACTTGTGGCCATGTTGGTGAACAACACAGCTTTCAGCGCCGTGGAAAGCTTGAGTGCCCTAAATGTTTGACCCAGCTGCGCCATATCGGCGTTGATTATGATCGCCCGCTTGAAAACCACGTTTGTAATAGTTGCTCCAGTTTATTTGTCGAAGCTGCGACGATCAGTCAATGTTTAAGTTGTGACTCAAAGATCAAAGTCGAAGAGCTTGTTGTCCGGAATATTTACCAATATCGACTTGGTGAAGTGGGTGAATACATTTTCCAACACGGCAAGTCCATTCAAGCTCCTGAGCTCTCGATCAAAGGCAAAGTGGAAGTCAGCTTTTTCCAAAATTTGCTTGCATGGTTAAATAAAGTCGCGCTGAGACACAAAGAACAGCACCTTCTACTTGGACTGCATTTACCGACGATTGATGAATACGGTAAGCAATATGGCGATGCAAAATTATTCTCATTGATGGATCAACTGACGCGTCGTCTTAGCGGCTTGTTTAGAGATACCGATATCTGTTGTCAGTACAAACAGGATGTGTTGCTTGTCCTAATGCCAAATACGACCAACGCGAGCCTGTCCATTTTACAGCAAAAATTATCGGATCTGGGTGAGCTTGTTGAAGACGAAGAGTTTGAGTTGGATGTCTTTGCTTGGGACCTGCCCGATCCGATCATCGAAGACAGTGTTTCTGCTTGGATGGAATCGCTGATGGGTGAGATTTATGCTGCAAGATAGTCTCGTTCTGCTCGACTATCTTCGAGGTATGCTACTTCACAACGAAGAGTTATGGCTATTGCTGTTTCCCGTCATGATCATTATCGAGCTACCTCTATATTTGCTGGTGCTAACAGGGATATTTCGTTGGTCATATGCGCAAGAAGACCAAGAATTAAAGCGGTTTCCTTCAGTGAGTTTCGTTATTACTTGTTATGGTGAAGGTGATGCGATTGGGATCACTATCGATACGTTAGTTGAGCAAGTTTACCCAGGTCATATTGAAGTACTTGCTGTGGTTGATGGGGCGGTACAAAACCAAGATACCTATCATGCCGCGTTAAATGGTGAGAAAAGGCATGCAGGCGTTCGTAATCGTAAAGTGCGCGTGTTGCCAAAATGGCAACGAGGAGGCCGGGTTTCAACACTGAATGCCGGCTTATCAATGGCTAGTGGTGAAATCGTCATTAACGTGGATGGAGATACGTCATTCGATAACGACATGGTCTTCACCATGATGAAACAGTTCGCGGATAAAAATGTGATTGCGAGTGGTGGTGCGTTAAGAGTTCGCAACCATAACGCCAACTTGTTGACCAAAATGCAATCCTTGGAGTACATGCTGTCGATGCAAGCCGGTAAAACGGGGATGGCTACGTGGGGTGTTCTCAATAACATTTCTGGCGCATTCGGAGCATTTCGGAAGAATCTGCTTAAGCAAGTGGGGGGCTGGGATACGCATACCGCAGAAGATCTCGACTTAACCATGCGCTTGAAGCAATACAAACGTCGTTACCCTGATAATAAATTGGCCTTTTCGACGCACTCCATCGGCCATACTGATGTACCAGATACGTTGAAAGGTTTGGTATTGCAGCGGTTGCGTTGGGATGGCGATTTATTGTTTTTGTTTTTGCGTAAACACAATGAAGGGTTGTCTCCACGGTTACTTGGTTGGGGAAACTTCTTATTCACTTTGGCTTATGGCGTGATTCAAAACGTTTTATTGCCGCTGCTTGTGGTGATATTTAGCGTGTACATGGTGGTTGTCTATCCACTTAAATTTGTATTGGCGTTGATGCTAATGCTCTATTTTGTCTACCTCTTCTTATCTGCTCTGATTTTTGTTGTCTACATTGGGCTTGTATCAGAGAGAAAAAAAGAGGATTTGAAGTCAGCGAAATGGTTATTTCTTTACCCTTTCTACCAGTTTTTCATGCGTTTGATTACCGCTTTCTCAATGGTTAATGAAGTTGTGAGGAGAAGTCATGAAGAGTCGAGTATGGCACCTTGGTGGGTATTGAAGCGAGGTAAAAAGTTTTAGTATGAAAGTTAACTTTCACTTAGATAAGAAAAATAAACCGCAGTCTGAGAACGGGATGAAAGTCGTCTACGGACAGGCAAAGCGTGGCGGTTATCGTCTCCGTTGGTACTTGATTTTAGCGATTGTAATCAGTCCGCTTTTCTTTATGGCTTATTACTTGTTTAGAACGCAAGTATTAGTGACGGCACCCGCCATTATCACGTCACATCCACTTACGGTGACGGCAACTCGCTCTGCCATTGTTGGGCCAGTGCCTGTGAATGTCGGTACGGAAGTGACTCAGGATCAAGCGCTGCTGTTGTTAAAAGATAATGCGTTGAACAAGGAGATTGATTTTATAAAAGAAGAGTTGATTAAATTGTCAAAAAATCAGGTTCAGAGTACTGATGAGCTATACAAAAGTGCTATTGAAAGCTCAGCCGAAGGCTTGAAGAAGGTCCGTGATATTCAGAAAAAATACGACGTTTACAGAAAGAAAGGACAGGTGTCTGAGGTGGATTACGCGGCTATTGTGAGTGTGAATAACTCACTGAGCAATCAGTTAAGCAGTCAGAAAATTGCTTATGTGGATGCGATGCGTAACTTGGAAGAGTTAGAGTTGGCTGGTCCAGTGACACAAGAGTATCGATCATTAATGCGTGAATTGGTAGTCAAACGCGCGCAACAAGAAAATTTAACTTTTCGTTCTCCTATGAAAGGGCGTGTGCTCGATGTTCATGTACACGAAGGGCAAAATGTCTCTGAAAATACTCCCTTACTTACGATCGCTCGCAATGTTACGCCGGAGATAACCGCTTTCTTAAACCCTAAATATCTCCAATACAGTAAGATGGATACTAAAGCGAAAGTTGTATTTCCTGATGGCAGAAAGTTCAGTGCAACGGTATCGAAGCCGGTTGAAGTGGTGAACAAGCTGCCTTCTGAACTGCAAAGCCCATTCGAAGGTCAACCTGCGTATTTGAAGGTGACGCTGAGTTTTGATGAAGCTCTAGAAAAAAGCCGTTGGATTGAAGGTGTAGAAGTCGAAGTTCGCTTTTAATATCATTAAACAAAAAGGAGCTTTTGCTCCTTTTTGTTTACACCGATTTTTACTCAGTTTTTGCATGCGTTAAAAACGCACTCGTCAATTGCTGAAAGAGTGAATCTACCGATGGGCGATCGGATATATGATGGAAGAGCGGTGTGTGGACATCACCACGAATATCATCGCTGTGACCGCAAAGCTGATTACACATTCGTACTGGTTCGACAATCTTCTCGACGTCGGCATTAATCAGAATGCATGCTTGTGACAATACCACTTGTCCGCCGCCTTTTTTAAGTAAAACACGCTGCGCGGTTCCCACGACTTTTTGCCCGCCAATGTTGAGGTTGTACTCGCCATCGCAGTAGGAATAAGACGTAGCATGAACATCCACTTTCACGCCGAGCTGTTTAAAGAAAACCGTTAATATCGCACATAAATCGAGATACGCTTTTTTGATGTTGTAAGGCTCGCCTTCTGGCCAGTGGTAAATGTGGGATAGATTGATAATACCTGGCACCTGAGGGACTGGTGCACCACCGGTTTTACGAGAAAAGAGCTTCCAGCCAGACGTATTTAACGCATGTTCTAACTCATTAGACACTGGCCATTTCTTACCCGCGGGAAGCACGAGCGTTGGACTTTTTACTTGCCAAAGCAATAGCACTTGCGAGAGTTGGTTGGACTGAACTTGTTTAATGAGCTCATCTTCTTTGTCAAATGCATCAGCGACTTCCGTAGCTGTGTAGCGAATTAGCTTATTTTTAGCAACCAAACTCTATCCCTCGCGGCTATTTAATCGTTACTGTTGTATCTCAGATACAGCTTTATTGCTAGGTCTGAGATGATTAGGTTTTTGCTCGCTAGCTGCATGACACCTTTTGAGTCTTTTCCGTTGTCCATTAATTCTGCTTGAACACGCGATAAAAAGTTTTTGCTAGTCATCACATCAGCCATTCATAAAATCTGCCATCTATGAAAATTTTTGGCGATAATAAGTATGAAAAAGCGAGTGATGACTCTCGCGTTAGCGGCATCATTAGCGGGATGTGTGACGTTCCCAACTCAAGAATCTGAGCAAGTACAGGTGCTTTGGGACAATGTGAATGCGATTGAAAACTGTGAACTAATGGGTACCGTGATCGGCTCAGAAGGACACTTTTACGACTATTGGCTTCACGCAGATAAAGACATGGTTTGGGGGACGCTAAACCAAATGCGCATCAAGGCGGCGGATTTAGACGCAGATACCTTGTACTTATATCAACCATTGAGCTTTTCTACGTCAGTAACGATGTTTGCAAATGCTTACAAGTGCAAACAGTAGCTATAGGCTTGAAGACAGGCGCTGCTCTCCTGTCTTTGATGCGTTCTACAAATACTGGCTACCTTGCGTTAATTGACGTTTGCTGTCGCCACCGCTGATGTATCAGAGAACGACAATGTAAAGTCTCGCTCGGTATTAAGCACTTTGGCTGGAAACTCTAAGCTCAACTGCGTATGTGGCGCGACTTCTGAAGCAATGCTAGTAACGAATTTTCGGGTTTCTCCAGGAGAGATCGATATGTCACTTCCACCTTGTGATGAGAGCTCAGCGATACCCATTGTTTCAAGTGTGTTACCTGCAGTATCCGCCAGGTGTAATAAAGATTCTGACTTGTAGATTAATTCTCCACTTTCGGTGCGATAGGCATTAAACGTGTTGAAATTTGGTTGTAATGATCCTTGTGATCCAATGTTAGTAACGGAAAATGTCACATTAGCGCCATCAAAGTTCTCGACTCTTACGAGTACGTTACCGTCTTGGTAACGAGCGGCTGCTGCCGCGGTTGCTTGTTGTTTCTGCCGCTGTTTCTCTTTTTCAATGTCGCTTAACTGTTTCTGCTCATTAGCGATTCGATTCTTTGCCATGGAGTACGACTGATCGACCATTGCTATTAAAGCGGGGATTGAATACAAAGTGAGGCCTTCCAAATGGTCAAAGTCGATTTTGGCATGTTGAGTACGTTTATGATTAGAAAATTGGCAGTAACCATCAATCAAACTGATGAAAGCCACTTCAAAAGTGCCCTGTAATCGGCTTACTTCCTGTGCTGCTTTCTCTAGATTTGAGCGGACTTTCCGAATCTCGTCCAAACTCTTTTGTGAAAGACGACCGTTTGGCGATACGTCGTTAGAAACCGAAACCAGTTCTTCGGTCACAAATGGATTGTTTTCGGCAGGAATCACCGTAGTGATACGGTTGGATTTGGTGATGTCTTCGCCCAATAAAACCATCATTTTTTGCGATGCGGCGGTTGTGTTGCCCGCTAATACGTCACTACAGTTTGGCGACGTATTGGCATATGCGGCGAATGCGGTAAAAAGTGAAAGTGTAACGGACCAGCCGATGGTGACAAGTCCTGTCGTGATTCGAGTATTCATCCTGATAACCCCTCTGTCATTTGGTGCGATTCACTGACGTAATTGCCAATCAAAAGATTGGCTCGCGACATTCAGAATGGTTCTGGTCAACCCTTCGTAGTGGGTATGCCCACAGATGCTTTTTTAGTCGTTTATCAACCGCTAAGCCACGATTGATAAAGTGTCTGAAATTGGGAGCATTAACGCTGCGAAGTTGATGTCTTTGACTGAAAGATAGACGTAACTTTTCTAACCATCAAATACGTGATTGAGTTCTCATTTTTATATGAGTGAGAGGTTCAAGAGAAAACAGGTACTTACTATAGAGAGTTGATTTGAAGGAAAAATATAAATTTTTTGGGGAACTTTTTTGATGCTGCCTTTGAGACTTTTTTTGAATCTCAAAGGCAGGTTCTTACACTCGCGCTCAATTACAACGTGTTGAGGACATCCGCGAGTCGAGAGACAGCCGTCGTTAGTTCTTCTGGTGTGGCATTGGTAAAGTTAAGACGCAGAGCGGCTTTTACCTTTGAACCTTCTGGATAAAAGACCGGGCTCGGCACTACAGCAACCCAGTTTGCGAGAAGGTTTTTCGCCAGTTCGAAGGTGTCGCATTCTGGAATTTCGACCCAAACGAACATACCACCATCGACGGGTTTGAGTACGCAACTTTCTGGCAGCTGTTTTTGCAGTTCAGCAAACATGACATCGTAACGTGATTTGTAAAGCGCACAGATGGTTGAAATGTGCGTTTCGAAGTTGTCATGTTGGAGCAGGCCATGCAGCAAAGCTTGCATAGGAATACTAGAGTGCAGATCGGCACCTTGTTTAATTTTGATAAGTGGCTCAAGGTAGCTGCTTTTGCCCGTAACTACACCAATACGCAAGCCCGGTGAAGCTATTTTGGAGAAAGAGCGCAATACGATGGAGTGCTGTGGGCAGAAGTCCGAAACCAGTGGAAGCGCTTCACCAGAAAAACGCAGCTCGCGGTATGGTGCGTCTTCAATGAATGCCACGTCGTATTGTATACAAAGCTCGGCAACTTTTTGGCGAGTCTCTAGCGCCCAGCATACGCCCGTTGGGTTGTGAAAATCGGGCACAGCATAGAACATTTTCGGTTGCTGTGTAGCAAAGCATTGTTCAAGTTCTTCAAGGTTTGGACCACACTCGGTTTGTGAAACAGTCACGATGTTGGCTTGCACTAGACCGAATACTTGCATAGCACCAAGGTAGCTTGGTGCTTCCATCACCACTTTATCGCCCGGATTCACGTACGCACGCGCAATCAAATCTAGCCCTTGCTGAGAGCCAGTTGTGATCATCGCCAAATGAGATTCTGGCAGCTGGTAATAATCGGTCAAAAAGTTAAGTAGCGGGGCGTAGCCTGCTGTTGCGCCATATTGAAACACCTCTGGCATATTCGCGAGGTTTTCGAGCGTCGGTTTCATTAAGTCGATCGGGAAGGTTTTTTCGTCCGGTAAGCCACCTGCAAGAGAAATGACGTTCTTATCGCTCGCTGCTGCGAGGATTTCTCGGATGTAGGATGACTTAGTTTGTTGTAATGACTGTGCGATTTCCATGTGCTGTGCTTCTCGTAATTGTCTTTTTTTATGTCAGAAATAGTATAGGTAAATTGCCAAGCTTGGTGTGTCCATTTATGCTGTTAAACATGTCCATTTATGCTATTTAAGCGAAAATTTACTCCGTGAGCCACCAACAAGTTTCTAGGATCAATGACGTGCTGTTTTACATTCACCAGGACATTAGCAGAGATTTATCGGCTAAAGAGCTAGCAGATGTAGCAGCCTATTCTGAACAGCACTTCCATCGTATTTTTAAAGATGTGGTAGGGGAGTCTGTCCATCAATATATCCGTCGTACAAGAATGGAATACGCCGCCAATCAACTGATGTTTGATACCAGCTCGTCGGTGTTAGACATTGCTAACAAGTGCGGCTTTAGCTCGGTATCTTCTTTTAGCCGAGCGTTTAAAGCAACGTTCGCTATGTCTCCTGGCGCGTGGCGAAAGCATGATTTACAAGTTGCAGAAAAGCCGTATCTAAAAGATCCGGAAGTGGCTGCGGGTTATCATCGGGTTGCTAAACGCGAGTTGCCAGAACCTAAAATTATGGAGGTCCCACAACGCTTTGCGGCTTATGTGCGGCATGAGGGTTATAGCCGTTCCATTCGCAATGCGTGGCTGATTTTGAAGGCGTGGGCAAGCTCTGAGAATCGGGACTTTTCGGTTCAATACGGTTTGCATCACTCCAACCCCGCTTGGGTCGAGCTCGATAAGTGTCGCTATGTGGCTTGTATGGCGATTGATAAGCCGCTTAAAGTACGCGGTGTCGTGAATCAAATGACGATTCCGGGTGGTTTGCATGCTGTTTTTCGCTTAACAGGGGTATATGGAGAGCTTCTTCCTCAATTGAGTATGGTGTTAGAGAAGTGGTTGCCGAATTCAGGCTTTAAGCAGCGTTCTACACCCGCTTATGTTCACTATCATAAAAACCATTTCCTTAGCCATGATGAGGCGTTTGAGCTGGACTTCTATCTGCCCATCAGCTTTTTCTAATTGGAGTCTTTATTTACTATCCGTAAGGAAGAAAATGCTAAGCTCTATATGGTAATTTTTTACAAATAATTGAAAATTAAATGAACATCGATCATGTAAAGCTATTTGTCCGTTTGGCTTCGACACACAACATCAGCATGGCTGGTCAGGAGCTTGGACTTTCTCCTGCTGTCGCTAGTGCGCACATCAACAAACTTGAGGACAGCTTAGGAGTTCGTTTAGTTCATCGCACCACACGCAAAGTTTCCTTAACTGAAGAAGGGCAGGCTTTTTTACCTCACGCGGAGGAGGTCCTTGCAACAGTGGAGGCAGCAAGGGGAGCTGTTGGCTCAGGGCAGAGTGCGCCAACGGGAGTATTACGTATGACCGCTTCTGCAACTTTTGGTCGCTTGCATATTGTGCCCGCATTAAAAGGTTTTATGGCGCGTTACCCAGGGTTAACCGTGGACTGCCGATTTTCTGATTCCATTATTGATCTGGTTGAGGGAGGTTTCGATGTCGCCATTCGTGTCGCTGAGTTGAAAGATTCTTCATTGGTCGCAAGAAAGCTTGCGCCAGATCGTCGTATTATCGTTGCATCACCAGATTATATTGAACAATTTGGGAGACCTAACAAGCCCCAAGACTTGACGAATCATGAATGTATTAACTTAGTTGGAATGAATAATTGGTCATTCAATACAAAAGATGGAATGTTCAATGTAAGAACTTCTGGTCGTTTTAAAACCGATAATGGTGATGCGATGAGAGACGCGACGGTAAACGGGTTAGGTATTTCTATCAACTCGGTTTGGAGTGTTTATCAAGAATTACAAAGTGGTCAGCTAGTGGAAGTACTCGAAGATCACCCTTTAGCGATGGATGCTGGGATTTGGGCTGTGTACCCAAGCTCTCGTTTAATTGCGCCTAAGGTGCGTGCCTTTATTGATTACTTTGCTGAATACTATGGCACGCCACCTTATTGGGAAGAGGTTTAAAAGTCACAAAGACCATAATCCGTGCTCAGTTGGAATAGCAAAAAAAGCAGACCCATGCAGGGTCTGCAGTGTTAGAGAGATTAAAAGTCTGCGTTTGTATCGGTACCAACAAAGACGCTAATTCCGCTGGTAGATTGATAAATGCTAAAGGTTTCACCTGCAACAATACCATCTACAGAATCGTCATTTGCGGTACAGGTATAGCCGACGGAGTACGTACCGGGCTCTACAAAGCCAAATTCATATTCGTAATTTGCTTCATCAATGTCTTCCACTACGTTCGCCGCTGCGATTGGCATTATTTGGCCTTCTGCGCCTGCAAATGGCCCCATGTTCTCTTCGGCGATATTTCCTTCATATAGGTAGACCGCGTGTGCATACCCATTTGCGCTTGGGGTATCCGTTTCGCAGTTTTGGTAGGTCAATGTTGCGATATCTCCCTGAATTTCACCCGTTGTAACCGTGTTAATTAAAGTGACTGAGGTGCGCTGAATACTGTAACCCTCGTTTTGTCCAGTTCCGTCTTTTAAGCCACGACGCAGGTCAAACTCCACCACAAATTCGTTGTTGTCAGGGTTGACTGCGAAGGTATCATTAAAGAACAGTACCCCAGAATTCGGATCTTTTCCGACCCCCTGCGGACAAGCCCCATTACCTTTTACGGTCAGTGGTATTTGATTGCCGGTCGCTTCATCAACAACATAGGATGGATAATCCGGATGATCGCCATCATTCGCAAACACGCAGAGTTTGTAATTGCCAGTGGGTATCAGCTCATCGTCCACTAACTCTTGAGCGTTACTGCCCTGGAAGTCGAGTAAGTTAACGCTTAATGGTATTGGATCTTCGTTATCGAGCAGAGGATTACCATTTTCGTCAACGAAATTTCCGTCTTCGTCGGTTTTATACACATCGAAAACTTGTGGTGTACCACCATCCAAAGGGAGAAATGCCACTTTGTTGTATGCGATAACCACTTCTGATACGTCATCAATAGGGGCATCTGATACAGACAAGGTAACCGGAGTCATTGTGCTGACAGAGTCACTGTCTGAATTACAGCCAATCAACGCAACTGTTATTGACGCACTGATCAAGCCAATTTTCATGCTGTTCATTTAGATGTACCTTTTTATGAGAAGTGTATTAAATGTAGTCGATTATTGATAAAACACAGAATAATAACGAGCGGAGTCGCGCGGTTAAAAGAGTGATAAACCATGACTAAGAAGTTCAGTAAAAGTGTGCTCAAATCGACGATATTGTGCTATTTGAAGTGCTATGGTTAGAAATGTGTCGCTCAAAAAATGAGCGGATAAATACATCAACAACTCTAGCCAAGAGGTCTCTATGTTAGGTGAAAATCACTCATTAACTCATGAATTCCCAGAACATTTGGATACCATTACTCAGCTTACCGAAAACGATGCATCATTTGCTGAAACCGTTAAGAACTACAATGCTTTAGATAAGGAAATCCGCGTACTAGAACTTCAAGGAAGCCCGATTGATGATCACGAAATGAACGTGTTAAAACATAACCGGGCTGAGCTCAAAGACTGGCTCCACTCGCGAATAATGGGTTCTTAGTGATGAAATGATCATCGGCTCGTAAATAGCGGGCCGATTTTAGTTCCAATGGACGATGCCAAGTGTGCAAACATTAGGAGTGCTGAGCAGGAGCTTGGAGCGGCAGGTGACCAGTTTTTACCCAAATGATCGTTTCTTGCTCTACAAAAGGAAAATGCTCGCTCATATGTGGGCTTCGGATCCAAGAGAGAGCGGGATAGGTACCTAGCTCGTCTCTAAACTCGCCTGACAATACGAAAATTTCTTCACCACCAAAGTGACGGTGTGGTTGAAATTTCTCACCTTTTGGCCATTTAACCAACGCGACATGTTCGTGCTCAAAATGATGCAGAGGCATGACTTGCAACCCACCGACACCACTCTGCCAGCTCGCTTGGTTTGTATTAATGCGAACTGTTTCAAGATCCTCAGATTCGAACTGATTTAGTTTAACTAAAATCACACAGCCTTCTTTGCTAAATGGTGCGTGTTGACTTCCTGGAGGGTTACGAAGGTAAGTGCCGGCAGGGTAGTCACCGTATTCGTCAGAGAATACCCCCTCGAGCACCAATATTTCTTCTCCTTGAGGATGAGTCGAAAACTGCGAATTTGGCTCGTACTTAACGACGCTGGTGGTATGCCCTGATTCTTTGGCTTCTCGTTCCAAAGGTTTGCGCCACACACCTATGGAAGGGCTGGCGATCCATTCCTGTTGAGTAGTATCTATCACGATTCTTTTTGAAAAATCCATATTCAACATATTGAAATTCCATTACTTATTTAATTACTAATTCTCATTAGTATACGTATAAAAAACATCAATTGATTCATTTGTTGATAGCCCAATTCATGGATTGAGTTCGAACATGAAATCGGAGCCTAATTTAAATTTCTGCTTGTGTAATGAGAATTGTTATATTATAACATCGCAAAATTAAATGTTATAACATAACAAAAAGGAAAAGTAGTGAATAAGAAATTGGTGTCTCTCGTGATCGGTAGCATTTTTGCATCCCCTGTTTTTGCCGACACACTATCGAACCCACAGATTGGTGTTGTTGTTGATGGCTACTACCAAGATGGCCAACGTCATAACTCTGAGCGCGAAGAAGGCTTTGGTCTAGGCCATACGGAATTAAACTTCTCATCAAATATCGACGACAAGTTTTACGGCGCATTGACCGCGGTTCTTGAAAGTCATGGTGATGATACAGAATTAGAGCTTGAAGAGGCATTCATCGAAACTTTGGCATTGCCATATGGTGTAAACGTGCGCGCTGGCCGATTCCTATCTGACTTTGGTTACCTGAACAACCAACACATGCACACCGATAGCTTTGTTGAGCGTCCAATTGCTTATCGTACTTTCCTTGGCTCGCACTACTACGATGATGGTATACGTGCAAATATCGTGTTGCCAACCGACCTTTATGTAAAACTTGGTGTAGAAGCGCTCAGTGGTAGCAAAATGTCTTCTGTCGAAGATGGTTCTGAAGTTGGCGTGTACACCACGACGCTGAAGCTTGGTAGTGACTTCTCCGAATCTTCAAGTTGGCAGTTTGGTTTAAGTTACCTGCGTAACGAAAACGGCAAGGTTAAAGAATTCGAAGATCACGACCACGGTCATGAAGAAGAGCATGAGCACGATCACCATCATGGCGCAGCAGTGACAGGTGCGAACCTTTACGGTGCTGATTTTGTTTGGAAATGGGCACCAGACGGTAATTACAAATACAGCAACTTCACGCTATCGGCTGAATACATGCTGTTAGACGGTGTGGTAGACAGCAAATATAAAAACGATGCAGAGTCACCAGACAACTTAAGCGCTTACTATGTTTCGGGTGTTTATCGCTTCAACCCAAGCTGGTCAGCAGGTCTACGTTACGGCGAAGCAGAAAGCTACGATGGTCATGCACATGGCGACCACATGCATTTTACTGAGCTGAATGATAAAGAAATGGATGCGATGATCGCATGGGATTCTTCTCACTTCGGTACTATCCGTGCTCAATACACTCGCATTGATAACCAAGACAGTGAGACAGACAACGTGTTCACTCTGCAATACGTGATGACATTTGGAGCGCACGGTGCTCATGCGTTCTAAGCTGACATTAAATAAATGTAGTTTGGTGATGATGGCGGCAGGAGCTGCCATCATTGCTTCGCCTGCTTCGCCTGCTTCGGCTCTAAACATTTTCGTTTGTGAGCCTGAATGGAAAGCCTTTCTTGAAAGCCACGCGCCAGATGCCAGTATTTATTCAGCGACAACGGCTAAGCAAGACCCACATTACGTACAAGCTCGTCCTTCTTTGATTGCGAAGATGCGCCAAGCGGACATGGCAATGTGTTCGGGCGCAGAGCTAGAGGTGGGGTGGTTACCTATGCTGCAAGTTCGTAGCAGCAATGCGGCGGTGCAAAATGGTGCGCCGAGCATGATCTACGCGACGGACTTCGTGCGCATGTTAGATACTCATGCTCACGTTGACCGTAGCATGGGAGATATACACGCTCACGGTAACCCACATGTTCAATTTGCGGCAAATGACATGATTCCATTATCTCGTAAAGTCACAGAGCGCCTAAAAGCGATTGATCCCGAGAACGCACCAAGTTACCAAGTGAATGGTATGAAGTTTCGTGCTCATTGGCGTAAAAAGCTTAAAGAATGGAATGAGAAAGGTGCGGCTTTAAAGGGTAAGCAAGTTGTCGGTTATCACGCGACGTATCGTTATTTGTACGATTGGCTCGGAATAAAGCAGATTGCCGATCTCGAACCTAAACCGGGCATTTCACCGACCACATCTCACCTGCAATCACTTACCAAGTTAGATGCTGACAGTTTTGATGCGATTGTTTACTCCTCTCATCAGGATCAGCGTCCAGCGAACTGGTTGCAAGATCATACTGACAAACCTGTGATTCAACTGCCATTGACCGTTTCTGAGAGTGAAAGCTTGGATGAGATGTACGATCAGGTCATTGATGATTTACTGGATGTGTTAGTGCCGCCCGTTCCTGAGAAGATCTAAGCCATGGCTGATTATGCATGGCTTTTACCTGCGGTTTTGTGTGGTTTAATTGCGTTAGTTGGCAACATCGTTCTGGGGCAACAAGTTCTTAATCGTCAGATCATCTTTATAGATTTGGCGGTGGCGCAAGTCGCGGCATTGGGGGCAGCACTAAGCCACTACTGGTTGAGCCAATACGCGCTGTTCTCAGGCTCATTCTTTGGCGAAATGATTGGCCCTTGGGTGATGTCTTTGATGCTTTGCGGTTTGATCGCCTTAATGGAGAAACGATACCAGCAGCATTTAGAGCCCATGATTGGCAGCTTGTTTGTCGTGTCTGCATCGCTGGCAATCCTGCTGGTGAGCAAAGACCCACACGGCGGAGACTTTATTCAAGGCATTCTTAATGGGCAACTGTTATGGGCGACTTGGGCAGACGTTTGGCCTTTGGCACTCATTACCACTGCGATGTTGCTATTAGTTTGGTTAAAACCTGCGTTTATGCGCGGTAGTGGTTTTTATCTGATCTTTGCTATTCTGATGCCCATTACGGTCAAGTTAACCGGCATTTATTTAGAATTTGCTTTGTTGGTGATTCCAGCTTTATGTGCGGCAGCATTGAAGGGAACTCGATTCTTTGTCGCTAGTATCAGCATTGGTATTGTTGGGATCTTATCGGGTATTGCCGCATCGGCTCGCTATGACTTACCGAGTGGTGCGAGTATTGTGATCACCCTGTTTATTGCTGGCATGTTGTTTAATCTCTTGCTTCAGCCTTTTCTGGTGAAAATAACAAAACCAGCTTTTGTAAGAGATTAAGAGACAAGTAATATTGGTCTGATGAAGTAGTATTTGATTAATCAGACCAATACTTTTCTATCCAAGTCCTCCAATCGTGTAACTTTGCGCCTTCCAACACACTTTCTCACGTTGATCTTGCCATAGTCATCAAGTTGCCTTGATTAGTTCACATTCGACTCCCAGACTGTTTCTATAGTTTTTATAAGATATAAAAGACCCTGCGTATGAGAAGCGCAGCTGTAACGCGACTAGGCATAAAAACAAAAAACGCTAGGGATACAAGCGAATTTGTAATCTCAACATTTAAGGAAGACCAAGATGAAACCGGAAAAAGTAGCAGTAGTCACTGGTGCGGCTCGTGGTATTGGCCAAGCGATTTGTGAACAATTACTGGAGGATGGATTCCACGTAATCGGGCTAGACATATCACCCGTGGAATGGAGCCAGTCGGCGCAGCTAAGCAGTTATCAAGTCAACTTGTGTGATGCCGAAGCCGTAAGTGAAGTAGTAGAAAGTGTTGTAGAGCAGCACGGAAGAATCGATGCTCTGGTTAACAACGCGGGCATCACTCGAGATGCACTGTTGCCAGACATGTTAGAGCAAGACTGGGACAGCGTGATCGACGTGAACCTAAAAGCGGTGTTCTTACTCACCCAACGTGTTGCTCCTGTCATGCTAGAGCAGGGCACAGGCAGTATTGTTAGCATTTCTTCTATAGTGGGAACGGATGGTAATATCGGCCAGAGCAACTACGGCGCAAGTAAAGGCGGCGTCATCTCAATGAGCAAAGGCTGGGCGAAAGAACTTTCAAGAAAGGGTGCACAGATACGCGTCAACTGTGTCGCGCCAGGCTTTATCGCCACCGACATGACCAAGAACCTGCCAGAGAAAGTTATTCAAATGATGGAAGGCAAAACCCCATTAGGGCGCATGGGCTCAGTTCAAGATATTGCCAATGGCGTCTCTTTCCTAACCTCAGATAAGAGCGCCTACATCACAGGCCAAGTGCTCAAGATTGACGGTGGGCTGGTGTTATAGCTCGCTAATCAAAACGTCAAATAACAAACGCCCTTTATTTATGTGAAGGGCGTTTTTGTTTGAGGAACATTAATTGACCTGCTGGTATTTTTTTGCTCCTAAATGATTCAGTGGAATCAGTCAATAGTACGTGATGGAAGGTATAATTGCTTACTTTTATTAGCGAAGAAACTGATTGTATTGAGTGTTTTGTAGCCACTTGTTTTCTGGTAGCTTACAGCTCTTATTAAAGCTGTTGTGCCAGTCACATCTAATTGACCAAACATACAAGGAAGGAATTGTGAAGTATACGCCAAAGCCTATTCGACCTAGCAACCCATCTGCATTAGAGTTGGTTATTTATTACTACGAATGTCAAGCGGCCTGAATATCACGACAAAAAGAATAGTGTTGCGCTTAACAATGAATCTAAAGAAGCTTGCAAGCAGCGTACTGATGCTTTGGAAAAGGATTGGGCACACCTTCAGCATGAGCGAAAAAAGATCACTTCTCAGGTGATGCTACAGCAGGATCTTGAAACATGCCGTGCTGAAAACAAGTTGAAAGATGAAGATGAGTTGTTCGAGGAGGCTCATCATCCGACTTGTGTGCTGGCTCGTAATCTCACTGCAGTTGGTGAACCTAAGCCGAGTAGCATCCATGACCCACATCATATCATTCCGGGTGAAGGGCGGTTTCAGCAGGTTAGACTTGTTGTGACACGATTAGCTCTTCATGCTCACGGTATTGGAATCAATGACCCGTTGAATGGCGCTTGGCTACCTCGCTATAAAAATGACAAAGGTCACTGGGCAGGCAGTGAAGCACCAGCTCATCGAGAGATACATCGGTATAACTATGAATCATGGATTGTGAATACGTTTAGTTCTCCAATGCTGCCTGAGCAGGCAATGATTAGTCGCTTACAAAGAGTAAAGCACAAACTTCTGCATGGTGGATATCCGCAGAAAATTATTGAAAAGAAAGACACTAGCTGGAGCGGTCAATCATGAAAATCTACCAGTTAAAGCAACGCCCTGAGGAGTTTAAAACTCTAACTCTGGATATTATGAATCTTGCTAATCAGCTTGGTAATAAAAAGCTAGTAAGGCAACTCCGACTGCAGCCTTCTACTAATGAGCCTTTACTACCAATTTGGAAAGATGGTGTGGTTGGCGATTTTGAGGATGTTTTAGGAAAAAACTCTACGATGCCGGACATATCAACATGGTATAGCACATATCTAGCGCTAACTGCAGGTGCATGCGATAAGCTAGAATCGGTACTAGCGTCTGAGGGGGAGTTCTTGCCTATAAACGTTGGTGACGAAACCATATATGCTTTTAATTGCCTTAGTTTTGGCGCTGAAGATGAGTCTATGTGCCTTAAGAAACATACCGATGGTTTTGAAGATGGTCTGGAAACCATTGAATTTGATGAAGAGGATATCGAACCACGCTATGTATTCAAATCTCGCTTACAAGGCTGTACAGTTCTCTATGCTACAGAATCTTTCAAGCTTTTGTGCGAAGAGCATGGACTAGAAGGACTTAAGTTTGATGAAGATTTGCTGGATCCGTTTTAGTAGTTGACCAATGGGGTTAATGAATCCAACCACTACACTAGAAATTTGCAATACCTAAGCTAATGTTAGTGGGTTAATCGGGTCGTGGTTTTTCACAGTAGAGCCAAATTAGAAGTTGCATTTATTGCTAGTTCTGTCTTTTCTTTAGTAACAGTAGAATATGAAATCATGCAGTCGAGGCGTCAGGTGGCGGGATTGCAAAGCAGTCTTTATCTCTAGTATCAAAGAGGACGGGGAGCCGCTTTTTACAGGCGACTATATCGAATACACTAATTAGCGCAGTTTTAATAAGCGTAATGAAAATGAGAAGCTGAGAAAGCCCGAGAAGAACTATTAAGTCGAGATTCCTTTCTAATATGTAGTGAGTGGGTTGATTTGGCCAACCGACAAAAGGATTTGTAACATCTATAATTGTCCATTAAATGCTAATTTAGCAAAACCTATAACTCAATTTTCCAAAAATGAGTTTCGTTAGCTTGAATTAGAATAGCAAAGCGCTCTTCACGAAAGTTAAGGGCGTTAACAGCCTTTCATGTTGTTTGAACCAAGGTATCGAGATCCGCTTCGCTCCTAGTTACGTTCAACCTTAGCAGCTACTTTTCATCAACAAATAGAGATGAGTTACCATCAAGTGGCATAGGGAAGCGCGTGAGCACTATTCTCTCAAATGAACACTAAACTCCTTCTTTGTAGCCTGTCACCTTCAAACTACTTCCTCTAGCACTAACAATTAATTCAAATGTGCGCTGGTTAATGATTTTTCTGTAAGTAACACAATTGAACGTGATAGAAGTAACAAAATGGCCTCTTAACGGTAACGTTCCCGAAAAGTTTATATATTATCGCCCTCATTGATACAAGTAGTAGAGACGCTCTGAGTCTGAGCGCTCTCAAATTCAGGCTTTAGATGGACATTTAAAGTCACCATAAGTTTGCGATTTTTCTTGGGAACGTTTGCAATATGCCTAAGTATAAATTTACGTGAGACTATGGAAATGAAACTACACACTTTGATGATGGCAGTAGCGCTTGGACTGGTTACAGCACCTGCATTCGCAACAACAGATGTTGACGCTCTTGAAAAGCGAATTAATGAATTAGAACAGAGACTTGAACAGACAGAAAAAGTATCCACAGAAGCAAATGAGAAAGCCTCAAGCTTTGAGTTTCATGGCTACGCTCGTTCCGGGCTACTGATTAATGACGATCTGAATGGTGCAGTGGGTACTGGTCCTTACATGACGGCAGCTGGTGCTATTGGCGCTCCAGTTGGGCGATTAGGGGTAGAGGATGATCATTATGTGGAAGCAAACCTTATTCACAAACGTTTTGCAGATGATGGTTCCAGCGCATTGTTCCGAATCATGTTGGCAGATAGTACGGAAACCAATAACGAATGGACGGCGAGCGAGAGTCAATTAAACGTTCGTCAGGTATATGCTGAGCTAAACAAGTTGAGTATGTTCTCTGAATCAAGAGCTTTTGCTGACGCGACGTTTTGGGCTGGTAAACGATTTGACCGTGATAACTTTGACATTCACTTCTTTGACTCGGATATTGTTTTCTTATCTGGTACTGGTGCTGGTGTGTATGACGTCCAAATGAGCGATTCGTGGAAAGCAAACTTCTCGATCTATGGTCGTGATTTTGGTGAGATTGATAGCTCGTCAACAGATGTTGAAAACTATATCGCGACAATGAACAACCGCTTCGGTAATTGGCAATTGATGCTGAGCGGCATGACGTCTGCTGATAACAATGATCGCGTAGAAGGCGCAGCGGACAAAGGTTTACATGCGATGTTTGCTTACCATGGCGATAACTTCTTTGGCATGAGTGAAGGCTTCTCTAAAACCGGTATTTTGATGGGTGATGGACTGGGTGCGGAACTTAAAGGCATCGGTTCAAACGGAGATTTGTTAGAAGACGCAAAAGCCGTACGCTTGTTCAGCTATGGTGTAACACGCATCGGCGACAACTGGCGTGTAGCACCTGCGTTGCTAGCAGAACACAGCCAAGATCGCTTTGCTAAAAATGATGAATTTACGTGGGCATCGTTCAACATCCGCTTAGCGCAAGAGTTTACGCAGAACTTTGAGATGGTTTATGAAGGCTCATACCAATACATGGACCTAGACAATGCGATTGATAAAGCAAGTGGCAGTTTTTACAAAGCGACAATTGCACCAACGCTTAAGATGTCTACCGCTGCAGGTTTCTTTGACCGTCCGGAGCTACGTTTTGCAGTTAGCTACGTTGATTGGAGCGAAGACTTGAATGGCTACTCGATTAGCCAGGATGCGGGTGCTGCAACGATGGGTGATGGTGGTGAAGTTCTGTTTGCACTGCAAATGGAAACTTGGTTCTAAAGGGATCTAACCGACAAAGAGTAATAAGAAAAGCGCCAACTGATTTCAGTTGGCGCTTTTTCATTAACAGGACTGACGCTCAATTGTTTTGAATGTTAGTACCATCTTACTCATTTCAAAACTTCTGTTGGCAATTCTATCTAGTAGCAGTTTCGCACCATTTTCACCCGCTTTATCAAATGCATAGTTAAATGTTGATAAGGTTGGGGTGCACACTGATGCGAGCTCATCATCACCAACTCCTAGCACTAAAACGTCTTTACCCGGTGTTAACCCGAGCTCTTGAATCGCTCTCATCGCACCGATAGCAATACGGTCTGTCGCACAGAACAAGCCATCTAGCTTAGGGTTCTTTGTTAAGTGTTGTTTTGCCAATGAATAGCCAGAATCGATGGTAAAGTCACCACGAGCATGGAAGGCGATCTCAAAACCATGATGCTGTAGCGCTTGAACAAATCCTTCAGAGCGTTGCTTATCTACCGCGATATCGTCACCTTGCACACCAATAAAACCCATGGTTTGGCAACCTTTTGCAACCAGTCTATTTCCCGCTTCAAACCCTACTCGTGCGTCATCATGAATGATGCTTGGAATATTAAACATGGAACCATCTTGACCGACGAGCACAACTGGAACGGCTGAGTTTTGAATTGCTTTTACCAGTTTGGAATCGAGGTGGGTGGCGTAAAGAATGATCCCTTCAACCCGTTTTTGGTTAAAGATCTGAATGTATTCCAGTTCTTTTTCGTGGGCTTGGTGAGTGCTAGCAAGTAAGACATGTTTCCCGGCTTTTTCAAGGACATCGGTTAATCCATCGACACCTTGGGATGTGGCATGAGAGGAAACCCGAGGAACAATGACACCAACCAGATTGGTCTTTTGAGATTTTAGATCTTTAGCGACTTGGTTCGGCACATAGCCACACTCCGCTACTGCTTGGCGGACTTTCAGTTTTGTCGCTTCTTTTACGCCATATTCATCGTTTATAACCCGTGACACTGTTGATTTTGATACGCCAGCCAGACGGGCGACATCATGTAGACTCGCCATTGTTCCTATCCATTCTGTTTTTCGTTTTTGGGATTGTTTGCAAAGAGAAGATGAAAAGCTCTTTGATAAGTAGCGATTCTAACCTCCTATACTGCTCTTAGGGAGATAATTTGACGATCATTCTCACATTCTCTCTGCTTTATCTTTGATCATTTGGTTTTATTGAGCAAAAATCTGTTTTGCAAACGTTCCCGAAAATTTCGCAAGCTCAGATAATAATCCAATGGGGTATGAAATGAATTATCCGGCAGTAGCAAAAGAGTTGTTAACTCTATTAGGTGGTAAAAGCAACATCACCGCACTTGCGCATTGTGCGACACGCTTACGCCTTGCCGTTGCAGATGAGCAAAAAATAGATGAACAAGCGATTGATAGCCTTGAAGGAGTAAAAGGGCAGTTCAAAGTTGCGGGTCAGTACCAAATCATTTTTGGATCTGGCATCGTAAACCAAGTTTATGCAGAAATGGCGAAGTTGACGGGGATGAGTGAAATGTCCACCAACGACGTTGCGTCTGCTGGCGCAGAGAAACAAAACATCGTTCAGCGCGCGGTGAAAGGGCTGTCTGATATTTTCGTTCCAATCATTCCAGCAATCGTCGCTGGCGGTTTGTTGATGGGTATCTATAACCTATTGACTGCCCAAGGCTTGTTCATTGATGGAAAATCTTTGATTGATGTCAACCCAGGACTGACAGACTTGGCGAACATGATCAACACGTTTGCGAACGCGCCGTTTGTTTACCTGCCTATTCTGCTGGCATTTTCAGCCAGTAAGAAGTTTGGCGGTAACCCATATTTAGGGGCGGCGCTAGGTATGTTGATGGTTCACCCTGACTTGCTGAATGGTTGGGGATTCGGCGGCGCATCTGTGTCTGGCAACATTCCGGTTTGGAATATTCTTGGCTTTGAAATCCAAAAAGTGGGTTACCAAGGTTCGGTGTTACCGGTTTTGGTATCGGCATTCATTCTTGCGAAGGTTGAGCTAGGCTTACGTAAAGCCATACCTTCTGTTTTAGACAACCTTTTAACGCCATTACTGGCGATTTTCATAGCGGGTTTGCTGACGTTTACTGTCGTCGGTCCGTTCACGCGTGATATCGGTTTCCTATTGGGTGATGGTCTGAACTGGCTATACAACACTGCTGGCTTTGTTGGTGGTGCGGTATTTGGTCTTATTTATGCTCCGTTTGTTATTACTGGTATGCATCACAGCTTCATTGCGATTGAAACTCAACTTCTTGCGGATATTGCGACGACGGGTGGCACTTTTATCTTTCCTATTGCGGCGATGTCTAACGTTTCTCAAGGAGCGGCAGCGTTGGCGGTGGGCGTGATGAGCAAAGATAAGAAGATGAAAGGTATTGCGATTCCATCTGGTGTTACGGGTTTGCTGGGTATTACAGAACCGGCTATGTTTGGTGTTAACTTAAAACTACGTTACCCATTTATTGCGGCAGTTTGCGCTGCGGCGTTATCAAGTGCGTTCATCACAATGTTTAATGTGAAAGCTCAGGCATTGGGCGCAGCTGGTCTTCCAGGCATCATTTCCATTACGCCAGAGAAGATTGGATACTACATCGCGGGTATGGTGATCGCGTTCTTGACCGCATTTGTTCTCACCATTGTTCTTGGTATGCGTGACCGCGCTAAAGTCGGTAGAAAAGCAGCGGCTTAATCTGAACTCCTTAGGGGTGGAGTCCCCCAAAATCCACTTCTTTTCCTAAATGTTTGGGGTGCTAGCCAAGCACTAATGGCTTGGCTAGCCTTTTTCAATTTTTACTTGGTAGTGAAGGCGTTCAACACGTTGGACTATCAGGGCTTTAATTTCAAGGTAAGCAAGATGAATCAAGTGTGGGTAACTGGTGATGCTGTTGTCGATCTAATACCGGAATCTGATACTTCTTTACTCAAATGTCCCGGTGGTGCACCAGCGAATGTCGCCGTAGCTATTGCTCGTCTATCTGGTAAGAGTGCGTTTTTTGGACGTGTGGGTGATGACCCATTGGGTCGCTTCATGCAATCAACGCTCGATCAAGAGGGCGTGAGCACGGAGTTTCTCGTTAAAGATCCTGAGCAAAGAACATCAACAGTGGTGGTGGATTTAGACGAGCAAGGTGAGCGCAGCTTTACGTTTATGGTAAAACCGAGCGCTGATCAGTTTATGTCTGTTGAAGACATCCCAAACTTTAAGCAAGGTGACTGGCTACACGTTTGCTCAATTTCACTGGCAAATGAGCCAAGTAGAAGCAGCACGTTTGAGGCGATCAAAAGAGCAAAAGCCGCTGGTGGTTTCATTAGCTTTGACCCTAACTTGCGCGATGAAGTGTGGCAAGATCAATCAGAGATCCAAGCTGTCGTGATGAAGGCTGTAGCGATGGCTGATGTGGTTAAGTTCTCTGAAGAGGAGCTTTTGTTCTTAACTGACTCAACATCGATGGCGCAAGGTTTACAACAAATAGCCTCTTTGAATATTGCTTTGGTCTTGGTGACACAAGGTGCTAAAGGCGTTTGGCGCGTCTTTGAAAATCAGAGTGAGCTGATCACTGGTCAAGTCGTTAGTCCGATTGATACCACAGGTGCGGGTGATGCTTTTGTCGGAGGGCTACTGGCATGTCTGTCTCAGCATGACGATTGGAAAAATCATCCTGTTGTTAGCTCTGCGATTCAATGGGCAAATGGCTGTGGTGCATTAGCGACGACGCAAAAAGGCGCAATGACTGCGCTTCCTACCCAGACAGAGTTGCTGCAATTTATTGGGCAATGATCTCCAGATCCAATTTCAGTTGAGAAAAATTATGAGCTTAAACAACCGTTGGACTGTAGAGCAAAGATATCGCCGACTTGAGCAAATCCCTCAGTGTGATATCGAAGAAATGACACTTTTACGTCAGCAAGATAAAGGCTTTCCTAGTTTTCATATCGCCCCTAGATTTGGGCTGTTAAATGACCCAAATGGGTTGTGTTATTTCAATGGTGAGCACCACATCTTTTACCAGTGGACGCCTGTGGGACCAGTCCATGGAATGAAGTATTGGTATCACCTTTCTACTAAAGACTTCATCCATTTTACTGATCATGGTGTGGGTCTTCATCCCGACCAAGACTACGATTCACATGGTGTCTATTCGGGCGGCGCTTTGGTGGAAAACAACAAGGCTTTGCTGTTTTTTACTGGCAACAAGCGTGACCAAAACTGGAATCGAATCCCAACACAATGTTTTGCCACCATGGATTCAGATGGCAACATTGAAAAGCACGGTGTGGTCATTGAGAACGAACATTACACGGAGCACTTTCGTGATCCAAAAGTTTGGAAGAAAGGCGACGACTATTTGATGGTGGTGGGTGCTCAAACCAAAACCGAGCATGGTTCAATGGCGCTCTATCAAAGCAAAGATTTGAAAACGTGGCAGCATAAAGGTCCTATCAAGACCAAGTTTTCTGACCTTGGGTACATGTGGGAGTGTCCTGATTTCTTTGAGATTAATGGTCAATCGGTGATGCTGTTTTCTCCACAGGGCGTGAGCAGTAATAATCCTTATGATTTCAAAAACATCTATTCTGTTGCGTATATCGTGGGTGATCAGTTGAACCTAGAGTCGATGATTTTAGAAAACCACCAAGATATTTTGCAGCCAGATTATGGGTTTGATTTCTACGCCCCACAAACCTATTTAGATGAGAATGGGCGTCGCATTCTTATTGCATGGATAGGGTTGCCAGAAATCGACACACCATCGGTCACACACCAGTGGGCAGGAATGTTGTCTCTTCCTAGAGAACTAACGTTGAAAGATGGTTTTCTTGTTCAAGCTCCGCTCCCTGAGCTGAAGAGTTTAAGAAAAGAAGAGGTGGTCTTTGCACAATCCCATACACTGGAAAGCACAAGTTGTTTGATCCAATTAGACCTTGAGGGCGATGGCTTTGAACTTGAGCTGAGTAACCTCAAAGGTGACAACATCGTCTTTAGTGCGACAGAGCACGAGTTTATGTTGGACCGTCGTCACATGTCTCATTTGTACGCAGAAGAATTTGGTGGTATTCGAAAAGCACCAAGATTGGACGCTAAGCAGACGATTGATATATATATCGACAATTCTGTCATCGAGATTTTCATTAATGATGGCAAACACACGATGACCAGTCGTTTCTTTATTGATGACCTTAGTAAAGTAACGTTGATAGGGTTGAAACAAGCAAGGCTTTTCCCTTTGAAAGGTATAACTGGTTTGTTTGAATCAGCTAAGTAACGGTTTCGAATACATTAAAACGCCCTTCATTGATTTAGTGAAGGGCGTTTTTCTTTCTAACTATCTAACTTAACTGCCTATCACGTACGTAAGTGGTTTGAACTAGGGTATCCAAAACAACGTCACTCTTGGTGACTTTGAAGTTCAACGGTTGCTCCAAATCCCCAAACAGAGGTGCGCAGCCGAGTGTCGCTTACTCATCGTTGGCATCTCGAACCTAGTTCACATTATCGCGACGTTTTTACTTATAGCGTGAAAGAAAATCCCATAACCAAAGGTTCTAACTAAAAGAGATTGCAGGACTTTTATTTAGCGAATTCGACCTAATATCTTGAGTATGCCTAATCGCAGTTGGCGAAGAGGTGATGTTAATAATGCTTGCTGGCGCGTAAGACCCGTCAGTTTGAAGATGCATTCAAACACAATAAGGGAAAACAATGGCTAACGAATACATTCCACCAAAAGTTTGGACAAACGATAATGAAAACGGCGGTCAGTGGGCGAGCATCAACCGTCCGGATTCTGGCGCACGTCATGAGCAAGAGCTTCCAGTTGGTGAGCACCCATTCCAACTTTACTCAATGGGTACCCCAAATGGTCAGAAGGTGACGATCATGTTTGAAGAGCTTTTGGCGGCTGGCGTAACGGCAGCAGAATACGATGCATACCTGATTAAGATTGGCGATGGCGACCAGTTTGGCTCTGGCTTTGTGGCTGTTAACCCAAACTCAAAAATTCCGGCATTGGTTGACCGTTCGGGTTCTGAGCCAGTGAACGTGTTTGAATCTGGCAACATCTTGTTTTATCTAGCAGAGAAGTTTGATCATTTCTTACCAAAAGAAGGCGCTAAGCGTGCTGAGGTAATGAACTGGTTATTCTGGCTGCAAGGTTCTGCGCCATATCTAGGCGGTGGTTTTGGTCACTTCTATGCGTACGCACCAGAGAAGTTCGAGTACCCAATCAACCGCTTTACAATGGAAGCAAAACGTCAGTTAGATGTATTAGACAAGCGTCTTGCGAACAATGAATTCCTAGGTGGCGATGAGTACAGCATCGCTGATATCGCAACATGGCCATGGTACGGCAACCTTGTGTTGGGTCGTGCTTACGATGCGGCTGAATTCTTAGACGTAGAAAGCTACAAAAACGTTGTGCGTTGGGCAAAAGTAATTGATGAGCGTGAAGCGGTAAAACGTGGTCGAATTGTGAACCGTTCATGGGGTGAAGAATGGGAGCAGTTACCTGAGCGCCACAGCGCAGAAGATATTGATAAAGTATTGAAACTTAAACCATAAGCAATCTTGGCCTAGCTACGTCAAATGAGTTTAGTTTTATCTATGCTTATACAGTGACCTTAATCAAATCTATAGCGCACCATATACGGTGCGCTATTTTTATTCTCATTTAGTCTCGAAATTCTAATTTATATCACCTATTGAAGAGCATTTAGTTAGTAGATGAATCTTTAATGTGTTTATATGTTATGATGCAAAACAAAGCTCATATTTCCATGTTAAATATGGACTGGTTATACTGCTTTCTAATAATTAAATTATTTAAAAATTATAAACCGATTTTATATCCATTATAAATAAAATTAATGATAATTAATATTTGACATAACCACTAAATTTATGTGGAATATGCGGGTTGATTTGTTTTGAAGAAATAAAATTAATTTCTAGTACTTTTATTTAAGACAAGCTTAGCTTTTAGCGATGTTTAATTATTAATGCTTATATCATGAAAGAGGATATGTATGATGTCGTCGTTTGAGTCGTATTGGGTTGGGGTACGTCAAAGAATAGCTACACAAACCCAAGGTAACCGCAGTTTAAAGTCTCTAGTCATTAAAAAGCAGCGTGTGAACTTAAATAACAGTGGGTTATCCTTTCGCGCTAAGTCCGGATGCCTTATCCCTCACTGTTATACCAAGTTCTCTGATGAGATAAACCTAAAAACATCGAAAAAATCGTCTCTTAGTTTTAAAAAAGGAAAGCTGTATTTTTCTCCGATTTAATAATAAATGAAATTTACATAAATTATAATCTGAGGTTTTTAAATTTATCGATAATTAATTGCGATTTTATGATGCGTTTTCAGTATGTTTTCTTGGTAAGTAATTAGCTGGGCTTATTGTTGATTGTTTTTGTTGTTTCCTATTTAGATATGGATAAAAGCTCAACTACTTTTCCTATACCAACTTACTCCCTGAATTGACTTGCGCGCTTTTTCTCTCCTCTCAAAAAACATAGCGTTACGGAATTATTTTCGCTCCTGTTTCATTCTTCAAGACGAAAGCTCTACCTACCTCTCATTATTTTCGACAAACATTGAGTAAAAGTAACCAATCGTAACAAGGTGGCTGTAACTGAGCGCCGTTTCAATATACTCGTTTTTTAACTAGGTAATCCCGCGCTTTGAATTCATTCGGGTACCGTTTGTAAGCCTTAAATGCGACTAAGATAAGATGTCATGATGAGAAAAAGTACTATATTACACACAGTGTTAATTACAGGGTTCGCTGCTGTATCCTCGTTGGCTTATGCTGCGCCTTCAGTTGTGCCAAATGCGCCGGAACTCAGTTCTCGTGGTTATGTTTTGATGGACTTCCATACGGGGAAAGTACTGGTTGAACGTGATGCCCACAAACGTTTAAACCCCGCGAGTTTAACGAAGTTGATGACTGCTTATGTAGCTGGTCAAGAAATTAATACAGGCAATATTACGTTGAATGATGAGGTTGTCATCAGCCGAAATGCTTGGGCAAAAAATTTCCCAGATTCTTCAAAAATGTTTATTGAAGTCAATACTTCCGTTTCTTTGTCTGACTTATACCGTGGTCTGATTGTTCAATCTGGTAACGATGCCAGTGTTGCTATTGCTGAGCATGTTGCGGGAAGTGAATCAGGGTTTGTGAGTTTGATGAATAGTTGGGCCGCCAAGCTTGAATTGTCTAACACGGCATTCACCAACCCTCACGGCCTAGACAGTGACGGTTTATATTCGACACCTTATGATATTGCCAAGTTGGGCCAAGCGATTATTCGTGACTTACCTGATATCTATCCGCTGTATAGCGAAACCTCGTTTACTTACAATGGCATCACTCAATACAACCGTAATGGCTTGCTTCGTGATCGTAGTATGAATGTCGATGGCATGAAAACTGGATATACAAGCGGTGCGGGTTATAGTCTAGCGACTTCTGCAACACAAGGTGATATGCGTCTGATTGCAGTAGTAATGGGAGCGAAGAGCGAGAATGTTCGTGAATCAGAAAGCAAGCAGCTGTTAAGTTATGGCTTCCGCTTTTACGATACGGTAATGCCGACTGAGGCGGGTGCGGAACTTGCGAAAGCTCGAGTTTGGATGGGCGAAAAAGACGAGCTTACTGTCGGCGTAGCTAACGATGTTTATCTCACTTTGCCAAAGGGAGATGTAAAAAAGCTGCAAGCGGAAGTTGAATACAACGGTGATTTAGTTGCGCCAATTTCTGAGCAACAAGTGGTTGGTAAAGTGCTTTACAAAGTCGACGGTAAGGTCGTAAATGAAGCCGAGCTCGTTGCATTGGAGTCGGTGGAGGAAGGCAGTTTATTCAAGCGAATTTTAGACTGGTTTAAGCAATTGGTCGCTAGCTGGTTCTAAACAGTAGCGAACTTCTGTCTATATCACTCTATCTTGTTAATTTTCTATTAAATCAGTTTACTAAGGCGACCAACGTGGTCGCCTTACGTTTTTGGAATACTCGTTGCGTTAAAACGCAGGCCTTCTTGTAAGGGTGTGTTTTTACCTGACCAAGAGCGTTTTGTGTTTTTGGGTGCGAGAGAAAAGAAACTAGAACAAGAATGGAGTGACACGTGCACAAGATTTTATCTTTGACATTGATTTTATCGCTCATGGGCTGCGCTATGCCTTACCAGCAGGAGGTCGATAGCGGCCAATGTGTTGGAGTCATGACCTCTCAGGATGCATATGGTTATTTAAACCCAAACCATTACACGATGCAGGTACTCGCGCTGAAGCAAGAAAAAGATGTGAAAGATTATATTCGCTATATCGATCCTAAGCATCCGGTTTGGGTTAACTGGAAAAACAGCCGAGGCACGCGTTGGTATACGGTAACTGTTGGTGATTTTAAAACGAAACAGGATGCCTACAATGCGCTTTCTTCATTACCAAGCCGTGTAAAGCAGTCATCCCCGTTTGTGCTGACTTTTGCGGAAATGCAGCGTAAGCAACAAACGAGTGTTGTGAGAATGCGTTAGCCAACAAAAAACGGAAGCGATGGCTTCCGTTTTTGTATTTAGGAGTAAGCTTAAAGCGCCGCTAAAATCGTTTCTGCTTTGCTTGCTTCAAACTCTTTTGGCTCTTCAACGTTAAGCTTAGTCACTGTGCCGTTTTCAATGATCATCGCGTAACGTTGTGAGCGAATACCACCAAAGCCGCCTGTATCCATTTCAAGACCTAATGCTTTAGTAAAGCTAGCGTCGCCATCACCCAACATCAGAATCTCAGAAGCGTTTTGAGCTTCGCCCCACGCTTGCATCACAAATGCATCGTTTACAGAAACGCAAGCAATTAAATCAACACCTTTTGCCTTTAGCTCATCAGCTAATACCACATAGCCTGGTAGATGAGCTTCTGAACAGGTAGGGGTGAATGCGCCAGGTACAGCAAAGAGTACGACTTTCTTGTTCGCAAACAGTTCTGTAACGTCGTGGTTAACCATACCATCGGCAGTCAACTCACTTAGAGTTGCAACTGGTAGAGCTTGGCCTTGTTGAATCATGATTCTATTCCTTTTTGTGTGCTAGTTTAGCTTTCTCAGTCTAGCGTTTATAAATGCGGTTAACCACAGAGTCTTTGTAGGGTTTTAATACCTACGCGTTTGACCTAAGGCGTGGCACTATGCCTTTATTGCAACGCTTCGTGCTGGTTTACGTATTGGCTAACAAGGTGACGATATTTCGCCTTTAACTCGTTATCGATAAAGCTGGCATCAATCGCGTTCATTGTAAATTGGGCAAGTTCACTCTTACTCATTGGATGTGCGTTGTTGACGGCCAGAAAGTTATCCGTCATGTAGCCACCAAAGTACACAGGATCGTCTGAGTTAATCGTTACGGCGACACCTTTTCGTAGCAAATCCACAACATTGTGATCTTTCATATCGTCGAATACACATAGCTTAAGATTCGATAACGGACACACTGTCAGTGGCATTTGGCTTTCGATTAAGGATTCAACTAATGCTTCATCATCAACACAGCGAACACCGTGATCCACGCGGCTCACGTAAAGCATTTCAATGGCATCGCTAATATTTTGTGCGGGGCCTTCTTCACCTGCGTGAGCAACGGTAAGTAAGCCTTCTTCTACTGCTTGTTTAAATACGCGCTTGAATTTAGCTGGCGGATGACCTTGTTCTGAAGAATCTAGTCCAACACCAATGATCTTATCACGGTGTTTCAGAATAGCCTGTAGGGTCTCTATGGCGCTCTCTTCTGAAAGGTGACGGAGAAAACACGCAATAATTTGCGAGGTAATGCCAAGTTTTTCGTGACCATCTTTTAGCGCGCGAGCGATTCCATTGATAACAGTGTCAAAGTCTATGCCGCGTTCTGTGTGTGTTTGAGGGTCAAAAAAGATTTCGGTATGAATAACGTTGTCTTCTTTACAGTGCAGTAAGTATTCCCAAGTGAGATCGTAAAAATCTTGCTCCGTACGCAGAACTCCCGCTCCTTGGTAATAGAGGTCGAGAAATGATTGTAAGTCTGTGAACTGATATGCGCTGCGCAGTTCACTCGGAGAAGAGTAAGGGATCTCGATGCCGTTTCGTTTTGCTAATTTGAATAAGAGTTCCGGCTCAAGTGAACCTTCGATATGTAAGTGCAGCTCTACTTTTGGAAGACCTTGAATAAATGCGTTCATATTCCACCTTATGTGTACTGTGGATGCAGTTACTCTAAGAATAGGTATAGATAGAAATAAATCGAACGCTATCACAAAGAGTAAGACCCACGATGATCTCAACTCTTCGTAATCAGCACTTTGCGGGAACTGGTAGAGACCCCCAAACCATATCATTGGGGTTATACGAAGCAAACGAGAGGGATTATACGCAAAAATATCGCTTTGGCTATACGCAAATAACCTAACTGTCATTAGTCACGGGGTTTCCTGTGAGCGAAACGACTATTTGCAAGTCACTTGAGTATAGAGGAGCCAGTTGTTTTTGCGTGTGTGAGAGGCACGTGTAATTAGAAGAGTAGTCTAAAAGAGTGGAGATTCGTTTGAGCAAAGGTAGGTGGCGGTAACTTGCACAACGATAAAGGCAGAGAAAGCACTAGAGAGCATTTATAGATCGAATAACTTATCAAATTCTCTTTGTTCCATAATGTCTTCTATGCGGCGTCGAGTTTTCTGCTTTATCGCCGCCGCGTTTTGTTCAGACTCTTTTTTGTCTTTTTCTGACTGCTTCTTACTTTTTCTAGCCATTGGATACCTTCCAAATTAGTTGAATTATCCATTAATGCATGAAAACTGAATTAGTTAACAGTAAAACTTCCTAACTTTGAACCTGAGTCACAGAGAATAGTTCCAGATTGCGTTTTCTCACAATATTCAAAATCGATCATAAAGCTATGAGAAAGAAGTTTCGGTAATACGTGTCTTCGTAAAATATCACCATTTAATTGATGTATTTTAGCGTTCCAAGAGGTTTGAGGTTGTTCTAAATTAAATTCAATTTCTAACATTTATTCTCCTGTTTTTTAGTGATTTTCTCTTTGTTAAGTAATTGATACCAATGTCTTTGACGGCCAGTTCTTTTTGAAGACATGATTTTTCCTATAAATAATAAATTAAGCAGTACTATTCAGTTTATTTTAGATAGCACAAAGCAATGCCTAAAATTAGGCTGAATGATTGATGAAAGAATATTTTAGAAGGAGAGAGGTTTGGTGCAGCATGGGCATGCTACACCAAGAAAAGCAGTCTTATAGAGGAGTTACTTCAGTCGCTTGAGGACCTTTTTTACCTTGCTCTACATTGAAGCTTACTTTCTGACCTTCAGTCAGTGTTTTGAAACCGTCAGAAACGATAGCGTTAAAGTGTACGAATACATCTTGGCCGCCGTTGTCTTGAGATAGAAAACCGAAGCCTTTAGTTTCGTTAAACCATTTTACTGAACCAGTTACTTTAGACATAAAAATACCTTTGAATTAAACATTAAAATTATGATTTGTTTTGTGGATCTTTTCTAAGCTATTGAATGTTCAATCAAGAGGAAGTTGTACGCAGGTGTCTGAATTGGGGATTCAAGATTTTACTGAGAGGAAACTTAAACTAAATGTTGCATTAACAGCTCTCTTCTAAGAGCCAAGGCACACTATACACCTTGTTTAGAAAATAGCTACATTTATTTTAGATAAATTAAATGTGCTCATTATTAACTCGATAAATTGTATTGTTCGAAAAAGTTGAATAAGTAGAACGAATAGTATGGCTCATAATTTTAGCTCATCAACCTAAAATAGAACCTTATCGATAGCCATAGATTGAACATGCGATTTGCAAGCGGTCACAAAGATAAACTAGGAGAACTAGTATGAGTAAATTCAGAGAAATTCGTCAGCTTATTCCTGCGCAACCTACTGCTGATGGTGATGGAGTGAAAATTCGCCGAGTAGCGGGTTTCAATCATGCTAGCTTTTCTCCATTTTTGATGATGGATGAACTCAAATCAGAAGACCGTGCTGACTATATCGGCGGTTTCCCTCCGCATCCGCACCGCGGTATCGAGACGCTTACTTATATGTTGAAAGGTCATTTCCAGCATCGTGATCATATGGATAATGTTGGCGAGCTTCGTTCCGGTGGTGCACAGTGGATGGCAGCAGGAAGAGGCGTCATCCATAGCGAAATGCCTATTATGAAGGAAGGCGAACTGCATGGTTTCCAAATTTGGATTAACCAGCCTGCGAAAAATAAGATGCAGCCAGCTCAATATCATGACTTTCAACCTGAAACGATCACTGAGTTTGATACTCCGAATACGGGGGTTGTACGTTTGATTGCGGGTCATATGACTATAAACAACGAACGAATTCAGGGGCCGCTAACAGAGACAGGTGTTGCTGCCACGGTAGCCGATTGGAGAGCGATGGGTGGTCAAGCTTTGAATTTGAACACGGAGCAAGATAACAACATGATGCTCTATGTCTATAAAGGTCGTATTCAATTAAGAGGTCGTGAGATCAATCAAGGTGAAATGGCCATTTTATCGAAAGGTGAATGGGTTGAATTGCAGGCCGAAAAAGAGAGTGGTGCACTGATCTTTATTGGTGAGCCAATTAATGAACCCGTGGTGCATTATGGCCCTTTTGTCATGAATAGCATGGGAGAGATAGAACAAGCCATCCAAGACTACAACTCTGGGTTGTTTGAAACTTACTAGTTTTGACAGCCTACTCGCTTTTTCAGTTAGCGAGCAAATTAAAACAGTTTTGAGCCTGAATATTGGGCTCGACCAGAAGCAAATACGATAATCCACTGCCATCGAATTTGCGTTAGCCACGTTTAATCCACGTGGCTTTTTTCTACTTCTGACTCCAACGTATGATGGCTTCCTTTCCTGCTTCAATTCCTAACTCATAAGCATGACGCAGTGGTGCTGGCGATCGACTCAGCCGTTTCAACTTGAATGTTTCAGGAGGACACACTTGAATGATTTCGATACCAGGTGGAGGGTTGTTGATCAGCGCTAAGGTCTGATTGTAGCGAACTTCACGTGTCAACATCGGTTCAATTAATCCGGGCGTTTCTTTCAACATCCTCTTAGTTAGGGCGCTGAATCTTCCTCTTGGCTTTTGATAGCTTGCGGGCTGACTGCGTAAAACCATAATCTTTTTGGCTCCTCGCTTTATTGCTTCTGCAACAGGAAGTGCGTCTGAGACGCCACCATCAACGTATTGAATTCCGTTCAGTGATACGCCATTTCGGTAAAGTACAGGCAGTGCGCTGCTGGCTTTCATTGTTTCTGCCAAGTCGTCGACATCAGGAAGGTGGTACTCCGCTTGCCCATTGTCTTGACGCGTCACGCCTAAAAAGAAAGGTCGTGAATCAGCTTTGAGCGCAGATTTATCGATGCCAAGTTCTTCGAGGGTGACATTCCACATCCAGTCTAAGTTCATCATATCACCACCACGTAGAAGTTGAGATGGAGAGATAAATTCTTTTCTTAAGCTGTAATCGAGGTAGATTTTTAAGTTACGTCCGGGCATTTTAGCTAAGTAGGCAGCCAAGTTGCTAGCACCCGCAGACACTCCCCAAAAGCTATCAAATGGAGAGAACTCGCTAGCAAGAAAATGATCGAGTATGCCGCATGAAAATACGCCTCGCATGGCTCCACCTTCGACAATCAATGCTCGAGAGCCTACTTTTTCCATCACTTCGCTCCACTCTTTATCAATCGGATAATAGCGTGCAGCTTAACGCATAATGGTTTTATACCCAAGTGGGCCAAAGGTCTAGGTTGCGTTCCTTTGAATAAAAAGGGCATCAACGGATGCCCTTGTCACTTTTAGCCTATGGAATTGCGGGTAATTGAGTCGCTAATTTAGTGAAGGAGACCGAGCGAATTAGCCCCCTTACATAGAGCCATACCTGTAGTCCCATACTGATCGTTGTTGGAATAGTTTGATGATCACTTGTTAAATAGGCATACAAACACTATCCAGAGCGTTGTAAGCAAAAGTAATGGGGTGAATACTTTCTGGATAGAAGCGCCATCAGTTAAATTGTAAATTTTGATGGATTCATTATAGAACGCTCGTTTGAATTCTTTGAAGCTAATGTCGCTCTTCGCATGCGACTGTTCATAGTGCTGGTGCGCAGCGTCCGATAGCTGGTATTCCAAGTCTTGGAGCTCGTACTCCTTGTTAAAAAACGCATCCCAAGCCGAAAGGCGGGCTATCGTTTTAGGAGATGGATCCCCATTTAGTTTCTCTAGACGTTTAGCATAAGCTGCTTGATATTTATCCACGGTATATTCCTGTCTGAATAGACGTTGAGTTAGAACATATGTAAAAAGAAAAATAAGTAATAAAAGGTTTTTTACGTTCTATACCTGTGATAAATGCTAAAAAGTTCAATGCTCTAGCACTCCGATGTCGCAAATGATATTGATGGAATTGCTCTGCGACAAATAAAATAATTACTCTAGATAACAACGAATTTTTGTTGTTTTTTAAAAAAACTGATCATGAGATTGAGTGGGGAGTTTTACCGAGAAGAATTTCGCTACTGTAACTCTCTATATTTACTCAAAAAGAGAAAATCTTAGAAGCTTTCTTTGATTGATGTGAGATATTTTAGGTCGAAAAGCATTAATCTTGGCTATGATTATAGTTCGTCTTTTTGTTGTTGAACTCTACTTCGAGGGGGAAAGAACCCATATTTCGAGCATAGGATAGCTCGCTTTTTCGTTACGTCGTTCTTGGAGTTTGAGTCAGTGACGACGCTATGAGTCTAGCATCTTGAACTCGATTGGGCGTATTAATTATAAAAGTAAAGCAGTGCTGAGCTAGGATAAACTTCAACGTAAAGGTGACGGTATGAATATACAATCAGCCATTATTGAATATGCGATAGCGATTATAGGCTTACTTTTGACGGGCGTTACCCTCTGAGCATGACTGCCCAGAGGATAGAAAGTGCATTAGCTTTTTGCTAACGATTGATGTTGTATCGAGCCATTGCAGCTTCTTCAGACGATACAACCGTTTTACCAATTGGTGCGAGTGAAATAACCGCTAGTTTGAGGTGTTGGAGCGCAAACGGAATGCCGATTATGGTGACAAAGCATGCTGCGGCAGAAAGTACGTGACCGATAGCTAACCAAAGGCCTGCAAATACAAACCAAAGGACGTTACCAATAACGCCGAGCGGACTCGTGCCAATGTCCATTTCATTGGTCAATTCATCGCGTGAGATGGCCTCTTTACCGAATGGGAAAAAGGAAAAATTACCCATAACGATACACGCACGCCCCCAAGGTATTCCGATGATGCTAATAAAGGCCAAAATACCAAAAAACCACCATAGCAACCCCATAAATACGCCACCAAATACAAACCAAATGATGTTACCAAGTGTTCTCATTCTATTTCCTTTATTCTTGAATGTGATGATCCAGATACCTGAGAGCACCGTAAAACAAATCTAAACCGTCTGTTTTGTCGATGTGTGCTTTCGTGCCCTCATTGACCTGATTGATAGAATAATCGCCGTAGTCTTAACAGAGAATGAATGCCTTCCCTAAGGCAAGTCTTTTTAGTATAGAGCGTAATACTCAATCAAGCATATAGCCAAGAATCGCATTATCTAGAGACAACTTTCTCGAGATATTGACAAATTTGCTCTGCCAATCGATGGCTGGCAATGTTGCGTGTTACTACTTCATCAGCAATATTTCCAGACTCAACGACGCCAAACCAATCGAGCAACATCGAATGGAAACCTTTACTCGTCAGCATTGGCGTCCAGTCTTTCAAATTGATTTTTTGCTCTTGGTTAGCTTGCCATAGTTTGCCTTCAACGAAGGAGTCGAACTCAACTGCCTTGTTTGCATAACAAGCTTGAACGCGCTCTGTAGTGATACCGAAGTGGCGATTCATCGAGGCGTGGAGCAAAGTATCTCCATGTTGCCACTGAATATCTAAACGCGCCAACTGACCACCTTCAAGTTGATGAGTTACATAAGCATCTCTTAGATCGGCTTTGGCTGTGACGTTAACGCTGTCTAATGGGTGAATAAAATCATCAAATATAAAGGTACGAACATCCCCCGGTAGTTGGTGACGGTTCTTTTCCCAGCGTAGCGACTTTAAGTCAGATATGTTGCCTTGCTGCACTTGTGGCATATGTTGGTTGTAAAGTGGAATGTGACGACGGTTAAAGCCCACATAGAGTGGCTGTCTCTCTTTTTCGGCAATGTCGTACAGCTTTTCCACGTCATCAGCACTGTTCGCTAATGGTTTGTCGACAAAGGTTGGAATTCCATGCTGCAGAAAAAATGCCGCTATTTGAGGGTGTACGCTTGTTGCCGCATGAATCATGACGGCATCGACGCCAAAGTGTAGAAGTTGCTGGTAGTCTTGGCAGATCTCTGAGATTCGATACTGCTTAGCCAGGCTCTCAAGTGTGTTTGGGTTGCGGGTACAAAATACAAGTTCGATATTTGGAAGCTGAGTGATAACAGGAAGGTATGCTTTCTGAGCGATATCCCCTAGACCAATAATACCAATTTTCATCCTAGTCCTTATCTCGATGTATGGATCGCGGACTGTCAGTATAACGCTTGGCGCGGCGATGAGTTTAAATACCTTGTTAGAAAAAGCCTGATTCACACTTTGAGCCAGGCTTTATTGAATGATTCAGGAAACGGCTCGGCAGGCTTTGAATATATCTAACTTGCTATCGTAGGCTTGAGTTTGTACATCCATAATGCCTAATAAAGAGTGGAATACGTTATCATGTGAGTATTGGCCTGCATTCTGTGCTTGTTTATACAAACAGTCGGTATTGATCTGCTTCGCTTGTTTAAAGCCCGAAGACAGCCACATGATCAAAGGAACGCGTTTTTGGAAATCTGGTGCAAGGCCATAAGGCATACCATGTAAGAACAATCCATTTTCGCCTAGTGACTCACCGTGATCCGATATATAAATTAGCGCGGTATTATACTCAGACTCTAACGCTTTAAGTTTTTTGATGGTTTCTGCCAATACAAGATCGGTGTAGCGTATGGTATTGTCATATGTGTTCACTATTTGTTCGATGCTACAGTTTTCGATATCTGCACGTGGACAGTCTGGTTTAAAGAAGGCGTTGTCTCTTGGGTAACGCTGAAAATAGGTCGGACCGTGGCTTCCTATAAGGTGCATGGCGACCACTCGGTTACCGTGCATATCCGCGACTTCCTGATCAAAATGATCTAATAGCGCCATGTCGTAACAAGTTTGGCCATTACACATAGGGCTTACTTGCTTTCGATCCACTTCAATTTTCTTGATCTTGTGGGCTACTTCTTTATCCCCACCGTCATTTTCTTTCCAAATGAGGTCAACCCCAGCGCGCAGCATTATATCGAGAGCATTGTCCTGGTTATCCGCTTTGGTGCGTTCAAACTCGTTTCGCGTGAGCTGTGAAAACATACAAGGCACAGATACAGCAGTCGCGGTGCCACAAGATGCGACGTCTTGAAATGAGATAACATCCAATTTACTAGTATAAGGGTTTGTCTCTCGTGTATAGCCATTGAGTTGGTAGTTCTGCGTTCGAGCGGTTTCTCCTACGACAAAAACCAGTAGTGTTGGTTTGCGCTGTGCTTGCTGTACGGCGCTATCTGACTGCTTTGCATCTGTGCCGATTTCTCGATATGGCTCTGGCGTGGTGAAATATTTCTCCTTCACATACCCGGTCGTGCTGTAAACGAACTGGGTGGGTATGATGATTTTTTTTAGGTGGCTATTGTTGCGCCCTACAGATGCGTAGTCTTGATAGTACACGCTGGCAATGACGGCGATGACAGCTAGCGACGACAGCATCGATACTAATTTGGTAACAGAGAAGTACAGTAATTGGTGACGTTGAGATTGCAGCTTGACCTTAAAGACAATTATCGATGGGATAACTCCCATAATCAGCGTCCAAATTACAGAGTGAGCACTCAGGTAAGAACTCGCCTCGCTCGAATCGGTTTCAACAATATTGGCAATCATTCCAGAATCGAAAAGTGTGCCATAGTTATAGCTTGCGTAGCTCACCATACTTGAAACAATGATTAAAATTATAAAGAACGGCTTGCCGATCCAAGGCCAACTAAATAAATTAAAAAGGAAATTGAGCGCGGCAAGAAAGAAAATTGGTATTGTGATAATAAATCCAATCTTGACATTATCTAAGTGTGTAAAGATGCCGATCAGTTCTTTATAAATAGGGATATTTACGACGAGAGCGAAATACAGCGCCAACAGGAAAGTAAAGGTAACGTAAGAGATACCTCTCTGTTGTAAATCATGTGTCTTCATAATGAGTGTCTTGAATAAAAATTAGAGCAAGAACGAAGCCCAAATAAAAAGGGCAAGAGTTAACGCAACAAATACTGCTGCTGAGCCAATATCTTTGGCTCTACCACTGAGCTCGTGCCAGTCATCGCTAACACGGTCGACAACCGCTTCTACGGCGGAGTTAATGAGTTCGACGATCAATACCAAGAACAGGCTACTGATCATCAGCACTCTTTCGTATGTGGTGACAGGAAGGAAAAAAGCACAGACGGAAAGCACCAAGGCGAGAATCAATTCTTGTCTAAAAGCGGCTTCGTGTGTCCATGCGGCTTTCAATCCTTGAAATGAATAGCCGGTCGCATCCATGACACGGCGTATACCTGTTTTACCTGGCTTCAAAATATGACCTTACTATTTAAGCATTGGGATGGAACACATATCCCAGAGAGGTAACGAGATTAATCGTTACAGCGTGAAACATTTGTGAATAGAATCCATCGCGCGATAATTTAAGAAAAGTGCTTATTTAATCAAGATCGTAGACGGTATAGCCTTTGTGCTGGAGGCATTTACGCAATACGAGAGATTGAGTTTTGGTTGAATCATTTGTTCCACTCAAAGCACCAGCTCCAGCTCCTACAGCACCGCCGGCAGCAGCACCGACAGCCGCTCCACCTAATCCGTCTTCTAGCGCACCAGCAGCTGCGCCGATCAATGCGCCTGTAACTGCCCCATTAGTGGCTTCAGATTTCGCTGCCTCTGATTTGTCGACATTTTCTGCATAGCCTTGGCAGTAAAGAAAGTCTTGTTCATATGTACTAGGGTCGACATTGGTCATGTCGACGACAGGTTTTTGGTTGTAGGCGCAAGCTGTAAGCGTAGAAGTAAGCGCCATAATCAGGATAAAAGATTTATACATGAGTACTATCCATTTAGTGTGTGAATCTTATGGATTAAATGTACACTGTTTTATTGTTGGGCTCTGTCGCTTGAGTGTATTGAAGTGTCGTCTTCTGTAAACGGGGTAGGAAGGTTAAGTTAACTGTCTGATTTTTTGAGGCTAAGTGTGAAGCAAGCTCCTCCAAGTGGGCTATGGCAAATCGAAACTTCTCCACGTTGAAGCTCCATTATCTGTCTGACAATCGCCAAACCGAGCCCAAACCCGCTCGTCTTTTTGTTGCGAGATTCATCCGCGCTGTAAAATGGTTCGAATAGATGAGGCCAATGCTTTTCTTCAATACCTATGCCATCATCATGAACATTGATGAAGCAGCGGTGCTGATCGTGTTTTATCTCTACTAAAATCTGCTTATCTGCGTACCGCATTGCATTGCGCAGCAAGTTATCTAAGGCTCGCTTTAACAATTTTGGGTCAGCAAACGCGAGAACGTTTTCTGAGTTTACTTCTTGAAGCGAGATAGCGAGCGTAGTCTCTTTTTGCCATCTCTGTCGTAACTCTTTGACTAAGTTGAATAGGACGACTTCTTCTTGAGTTTGTAATGCTGTGTCAGGACGCTCCATCTTTGCGTAGTAAAGCAATTCTTCAACCATTTCTTCCATCTCGTCAATGTCTTCGACGATACTGTAAACATACTTTTTCTGTTGTTCAGTTAAGGTTGAATCCGATAACAAATCTGCTTGCCATTGTAAGCGGAAGATTGGGGTACGCAATTCATGTGCAACGGCGTTAGTTAGCATTTTATTGCTAGTGATCAAGCGAGATACTTTATCGGCCATCGTGTTAAAGCTTTTGTTTAACGTCCCAACAGACTTAGCGCTTGAGGTACTAGCTCGAGCCTTGAAATTACCTGAGGCAAACTCAACGGTCACTCTCTCTAGCTCTCGAATCCGACGGCTTAAGAACCAGATCAACAATATGCAATACAGAGCAAATCCAGCTAAAAAGAACAACCAAACTATATTGTCATCAAAGTTGGCTGCTTTAACCACAGGACTATTCGGATTATCGCTCATTTTAAAGATAGGCGTACTCGCATCTAGGCGGAACCAGATATCCCTTTCTTCATCGTAAGCGACGTTAACGGAGGTATCACTTTCAAACGCCTTTTTGATGTCTGTTGGAAGCTCTTCAAGCGTATGAGGCACCAACAAACGATGGCTTGATGTGGCAAATTGTTCCAACTGTTGTTGAGTATATTCTAATCCGTGTTCTTTATAGATAGGATAGATCAGATCGTGAAAAGCTTGACCCTCATGCTCTTGTAATAGGTAGTCATAATCTGTGTTGATCTCATAAACTAAGAACTCGTATCCCCACAAGCTAGCCATAAACAGAATGATAAGGCCAACAAAGCTTTCCAGATAAATACGTCTCATTATTCATTCCATGCATCAGGCATAAATAGGTAGCCTTTGCCGCGAACGGTAATGATTTTTTGTGGTGAGCAAGAAGCATCGCCTAGCTTCTTTCTCAGTGTCACTATGCGATTATCAATGGTGCGGTCTGTTCCATCGTATTCAATACCACGCAGTGTTTTGGTCAGCCACTCGCGTGATAGTGTTTTTTCAGCATGCGTTGCAAGAACCCACAACAAATCGAACTCGCCGTCTGTCAGCGCAATTTCTTCTTGGTTCATTACGCACGATTTACGCAACCGGTTTAAACACAGAACACCAATTTGTAGGCCGTTTTCGGACTCGGTAGGCGCCGCCTCTTTTCTTCTTAATAGCATGCGAATACGAGCCAGCAATACGCGAGGTTTGATGGGTTTAGTAACAAAGTCATCTGCGCCTATTTCTAATGCGGCGACATGATCGAAGTCATCATCACTTGCTGTTAGCATCAACACTTTGCCTTTGTAGCATTCTCGGATTTGACGACATACACTCAGACCATCTTGCCCGGGTAGCATCAAATCTAACAGCACCACGTCTGGTTGTGTGTCAATAATCGCATTGGGTGCGTCCGTCCCATTGTCGATACATTTGACCTGAAAACCTTGTTCAACAAAATACTCACCCAACATAGTTTGTAATTTGGGATCGTCTTCCACAATGATTAGAGATGGTTTGATTTGTTGTGCGTTCATTTAAGTGATGTATACAATATTTAATATCAATGGAACTTAAACAAATTTACGAATTATTTCAAATAAAGCTTTCTCAGAATAAGGTTATCGGATGAGTTAATTGGATAAAATTGCCAATTAATGATTTAAATCTAATCACCAATCACATTTCGAGAGATGTAAAAAGGCGCAACGTTTGCGCCTAGGTATGGAATCTTAAAGCGAAATTACCGCTTATTCGGTGGTACATACGACGCTGTTGTCGCTGCCAAATGCATTTGGAACGTAAGCATCAGCTTGTGGGTCATTTTCCCACTTCGCGTCATCGAGCAAGTAACGGAACTGAACATTCCGCGCTTTAGGTAAGCGGGTTTTAAATTTAAACTGACGACTTTTCTTCACTAATTTCATCGGTTCTGGCTGCCAGTTGTTGAAGTCTCCAGCAATTTGGACAGAGTCCCACTGATCTTTATCTAGCTCGAACGTGACTTCGACTTCATCTTTTGTCTTAAAGAATCTTTTTTTAAGCATTGATCTTTCCTTGTTCGTACAAAAACTGTTCTAACTATTACTCGTGTTTCATAATGATTTCAAGTTTTATCGAATTGTTGCTGGTATCTGATGAGGGGAGTATCCGAACGGTGAATAGCTCGTTGTGCTGGTTTCGTGTACTGAGGGAGCGTTAGAGAGAAAATTCACTAGCCTAAAATAGTCAAAGAACAGAGTTTGTTAGCGAGCCGAGAGTCCGTATCTTGAAGTCAAACCGTTATCATGTATTATCTTAAATCACCATTTTCCTTGATGTAGCTATGTTGAAGTTTAACCGTACATTGTTGACTGCGATAGTTTGCTTAGTTGCTATGCTTTTGAGTAGTGTCGCTCCTGTGGCGCAGGCTTCCGCTCCGATGAAAACAATTGAAGTACGCGATCTTATTGTTCAACAGGCTGCTCTGCACAAACAACTTGGCGTCAATGACGACTGCGTAGAATCACATCACGATGAGTCAGCCATCAATAAGGCACAACAATCTCACACGAGTTGTAGCTCTTCCTGCATGGTCAAAATTCCCGCCAACTTATCTCAAAACGACTTACTGCTTCTTCCTTATAGCCTTGCTTTGATTGATAGGCCTCTAGTCGAAAAAGTAGTGACAGTGATCACCAAGCTTTATCGTCCTCCGATTGTTTAATTCCTCATCTCAAATTACTTGGGGTTTACCCCTTTTTACCAAATGAAATGATTTGGCATTTGAATGCCACAAGGAAATAAACAATGAAAAAACTACTTGCCTTATGTAGTGCAATTTTACTGACTTTTACCGCTCATGCAGCGCAATTTGAAGAAGGGAAGCACTACAAAGTTCTGGATGTTAAGAAAGCATCGAAACCTGTTGTGACGGAATTCTTTTCTTTTTATTGCCCACATTGCTACAAGTTTGAGTCGCTTATTGAGCGTTTAAAACCTGCTCTGCCAAAAGAGGCAAAGTTTGAAAAGGTACATGTGGGGTTCATGGGCGGAGATATGGCGATTCCGATGGCCAAGTCCTACGCGACGATGGTGTCGCTCGGGGTTGAAGATACAATGATTCCTGCCATGTTTGCCCAAATTCATCAAAAGCGACAAGCGCCAAAAGACGAAGCTGAGCTGAAACAACTCTTCGTTGATAATGGCGTAGAAGGTAAGAAGTTTGATGCGGCTTACAACAGTTTCGCCGTAAACTCAATGCAGAAAGGTTTTGATAAGCAATTCTCTGCCAGCACGTTAAGAGGGGTTCCGGGTGTGGTTGTGAACAATAAATACATTGTTTTGGCCAACGAAATTCGTACTTACGACGAGTACAATCAATTAGTTAATTACTTATTGACGCTGTAACTATAAATAGCATTGAAGCTTAAAAATGGCGACAGTAGAGTCGCCATTTTTTATGCTTATCACACTCGTATTATCTAAGAACGCTTGTACATGCTTGAGTCGGAACACTAGTCATAAATATGGCATGCGGATAAAACAAGCTAGCAGCAGTGATTGCAACATTACATGGCTGAGCAATCGTAGTTTTAATCACATTGGTAAGCACAGCGCCTGTATTATTTACTGTTTGAGCGGCGGCTTGTTGTGCCTGGTAAGACACGCAACCTGTCGTTGCATTGATCATCGCAGTGCTAAACAAAAGTTTGCGAAAAAACATATTCATATCCTTTGTGAATGCTTTGAATTACTTATATGTGGATTGATTCATAAATGAAACAAAACAGTGTTCAAAATATGTGTGCATTCACGAAATGAACATTGTTTTATAAAAAGACGTTTTTTTGTGATCTTAGTACTGGACAGACCAGGTTATGAAACTAAAGCCAATCCGTGCATTACGATTACGCCGAAGGTCAGTTTGCTCCTCATTCCTTGATATCCCTTGGGCTCGGCGTCTTGTTCGACTTTCCTCACGAGCTTTTCTGCATACCAAACAGCAAGGTACCCAATTGCTAAGAGTAGGGTTGCGACTGCGTAATGTTTGTGGCCCTGCAGTAGTGCGCCCCAAGCTAGTAAGACAAAAAGGTTGCTGAGAATTAATATATTTCGGCTAAGGCGGTGGTAGTAATGCTCAATGCCATTACCCCAAAGGATGCCGGATAAAAAACTTAATATAACGGCGCTATATGCGATGAAAAATTGCTGACCACTTAAATTGAAGAGTGAGATGTCAGTGAAAATCAGCCCTAAACTAAACACAAATGGAACCAGGCCTAAGTAACCGAGTTGTAGCATGGTTGAGCGTGTTGTCATGGTCGTCACCTTACAATTGTTGCTCTATCATATTGGTAAGCGTAGTACTTGTCGGTGATGTGGAGCTTGGAAAAGTAGCAATAACTTTACCTTCAGAGCTAATTAGAAACTTGTAGAAGTTCCATTTTGGTTTTATGCCTGCTTGGTTAGTAATCTGGTTGAAGACTGGGTTCGCATCTACACCTAATACTGAAGAGCGAGCCATCATTGGAAAGGTGACCCCGTAATCGAGATAACAGACTTTCGCTGTGTTTGTTTCGCTTCCTCTATCTTGTCGAAAGTCATTGCTCGGGAAACCGATAACGGTGAAGTTTTGGTCTTTGTAAGTTTGATAGAGGGTTTCTAACTGTTCGAACTGAGGAGTGAAGCCGCACTGGCTTGCTGTATTGACGATTAGTAGTGTCTTTCCCTTAAAGCTTTCGCATAGATCGACTTCTTCCGTTGAGTTTAACAACCTTTGCTTACCTTGAAGAATATCAGGGCACTCAGATGCAAGAGCAAGCGAATTCATGGAGAGAAAGCTAACGAGAGCGGCGAGTTTCAGTAATCCTTTCATGGTGTTGTTCCCCTTGTTTTCAATAAGTATAACTACTCAAGTGCAAAGAGGATCGATCAAAAAAGCCGCACAAATGCGCGGCTTTTTTCAAGAGCTGAGATCTGACTATGCCAGTTTCAACTCGAACTGGTTCAGGTACATTACCATGTCTTCAATCGTCAGTACCGGCATGTTGTGGAGGCGACCGAATGCTACGATCTCCGGTGCTTTTGCCATCGTGCCATCTGGATTGGTCACTTCACACAGTACGCCAGCGGGTTGAAGCCCTGCCATTTGCATCAGATCAATCGTACCTTCTGTGTGACCACGGCGAGTCATTACACCACCTGGACGTGCGCGCAGAGGGAATACGTGACCCGGGCGAGCAAGATCTTCCGGTTTTGCGTGCGGGTTTGCCGCCGTTTTAATGGTCGTTACGCGGTCTGCAGCTGAAACACCCGTTGTTACACCAACTTTCGCTTCAATAGAAACCGTAAATGCGGTTTGGTTTGCGCTGTTGTTGTTTACCACCATAGGAGGCAGTTCCAGTTTGTCTGCTTGAGCATCTGTTAAGCACAAACAAACGATGCCGCTACATTCGCGGATCATCAATGCCATTTGCTCGTTAGTGAGGTGCTCGACTGAATAAATGATATCGCCTTCGTTTTCGCGATCTTCATCATCAAGAAGCAGTACGCCACGGCCTTCTTTTAAAGCGATAAGTGCGTTTTCAACGCGAGTAATTGGGTCGCCGAATTCGGCAAGTAGTGATGACTGATTCATGGTTAACTCCTAAATTTCACCAGAATCAGGGCGGTATGAGAGATCGCCGTAAAATACGATCAAAAAGAAGTGCACCAGCATTCTTAGCGATCTGACTCGCTATGCTGGTGTATTCTTATTCTCTTTCATCCGGACTATAACCGTCGGCTCTGGCATCTCACCAGATCTGCTGACCTCGACGAATCGAGCGCTCGCGGGCTCACTTGAAAAAGTATACCGCCGGTGGGGAATTTCGCCCCGCCCTGAGAACAATTAAAAATGTACCACTTCATCCAAGTTGTGAAGAAGTGGAGCTAGGATAGTACTGCGAACTGAATAGCTTGGAAAGTCGATTCCATCTGTATGATGGAAAAGTGTGCTATCGACGGAAATAATCTGTGCGAATAAAGTGATCAATCTGCTGCGGCACGAAGGTGTTGTAAATCAGGCTCGTATGCGTTTGCTTCACTTCGATATGATCTTGCATACCGTCCAGTCTTGTCTCTTCTACGGTAACGGTACCGTCCGACATGGTGTTGTCATTACGGATCAACAATGGGCGAGCGCCAATCGGCATCGTTCCTGCGATACTGCCGAGTTTTTGAGGGAAATCCCAGGCGTCATCATGTTTGTTTAATCCGTGGTGTGGCGAATTGCCTAAAATTGCACCCAATCCGAGATCTTGAATTCGACCTACAATGGACGCGCCTTTAAGAGGCGAACCGATAGCGACAACATGAGAGATTAAGTTAGTGCTCGGTTTTCTGTTGGCGAGATAGCGCTTAATCATCAAGCCCCCCAAGCTGTGTCCCACGAGCACGTTTGTGGTCAGTGGATTAAGCGAATGATCAATAGAATCAAACAGTGAAGACTCATCGATAGCAACAGTGTTATAGCTGAGTACTTGCGTTTCGTATCCGAGTTTTCTCAGCTTTTGGCTAAGAGGCTGCATGACCAGCCCATGCATATAAAGACCATGTAAGATGATGATTTTCATAATACCTCCTAGATTTATGACGTCGTAGATATCCTACTCTAATTGACAAGAAACTACTTGTGCTTTGTGGTGCATATTTACGTTTTGCTGCAAAGTTTGACTGCTGTAGCAAGCGACTCAGCCCAGTAAATCCTGTACTTGTTGTTGCAATTGATGACGATTTAAAGACGCAGGACTTAACACTTTACCGATAACAACATCCACTTTTGACCAAAAACGAGTCGGTCGTTTTGTGAGAGCATGTCCGCCTTTGTGGCTGAAAAAAGAACCCCAAAGCCCTTTTAACGCCATAGGGATGACAGGAACAGGGTTACGTTCAAGGATTTTCTCTACACCAGGGCGAAACTCACCCAATTGACCGTTAGACGTTAAACGACCCTCAGGGAAGATACAGACAACCTCACCGTCGTTAAGTGCTTGTTCAATCTGTTCAAATGCTCGTCGGTAAGTGTCGGCACACTTACGTGGAGAACAGATCGGGATAACACCTGCATGACGGAATACATATTTAAGAACAGGTAGCTCGCTGATGGACTTGTCCATCACAAAACGAACCGGGCGAGTAGAGGTTCCCATCAAAATCAATGCATCGACATAGCTAACATGGTTAGCCACGATTAACGCAGCACTTTGTTCAGGAATATGTTGGCGCCCCTTTACGGACACACGATACATACAATGGCTGAGTAAATAACTGATAAAGCGTTGTGTGAATTCCGGTACTTGACGATAGACATAGACTGCCACGAAGAAGTTACCTATTGCCATCATGACAAACAGTTCCACAATAGAAAGCTCTAGTACGCTGAGTACAACGATCGAAACCAAAGCAGACACCACCATAAACAACGCATTCATGATGTTGTTAGCAGCAATGGCACGTGCACATTCCCCTTTGTTTGAACGCGATTGGATGAACGCATAAAGAGGAACAATAAAGACACCGCCGCTTACACCAACAAGGAACAGGTCAATCATGACGCGCAGATGTTTGGATTCAGCAACGAAGCTTTGCACATCATAAAAGTGCACCGGAAGCGATGGATAACTCGGGACTGCCCATAGCAAGTCGACGCCAAACACTGTCAGTCCAAGGATACCGAATGGCAAAATACCAAGCTCAACGTGGTTGAAAGAGAGCTTTTCACACAACCAAGAGCCTGTAGCGATACCAATGGAAAACAATGCCAACAGTAAAGAAACGACAGTACTGTCTGCAAACAAATGTTCGCGTGCGAAGTTAGGGAATTGAGTTAGGTAAGTCGCACCCATGAACCAGAACCAACTGATGGCAAGAATAGACATCCAGATGCCTCTCTGCTTTTTTGCCACTTTTAACGTGTTCTTTAAACCAGAAATCGGTTCAAACTTCGCTTTGTCATTTGATTGGCTAGGCATCGCTGGAATATTCACGCTGCTCATGAACCCAAGCAAAGACAAGGTAATCACGACACAAGAAGCAATCAAGGTACCATTAGGAATGGATAGCAGCAGGCCTGCACTAAGCGTACCTATAAGAATCGAAAGGAACGTGCCCATTTCAACCCAAGCATTTCCTTTAACAAGCTCATTTGGTTTGAGCGCTTGTGGTAGTAAGGCGTATTTCACGGGGCCAAAATAGGCCGATTGAGTGCCTGTCATAAACAGCAGAACCAGCATCAGCATGGCACTTTGGGTGGCAATAGCGGTTGCTGCGCAAGACATGATAGCCAGCTCGATGAGCTTTAGACGTCGGATTAATTTGGCTTTGTCCATGCTGTCAGCGACGGCACCAGCATGCGCTGAGAATAGAAAGAAAGGTAGGATGAATAAGCCTGCCGCCAAATTAACGAATAGATTGACGGATATTGGTAGGTTATCAATTTGGCTGTATGTCACCATCAATAACAGAACGTTTTTGTAGATGTTGTCATTGAGTGCGCCAAGGCATTGCGTCACAAAGTAAGGAAAAAAGCGTTTTGAGAAAAACATACGGGCCCCGATTAAACAAAGTCGAATGAGATGGGAGCACTTTATGCTCAATGAACGATTAAACCAGCTTTCTCTTTCAAGTGACGTTGTATGCCACCAAAAGTAACGAAATTCGTTACTTTTATTTCCATTTGTTTATTGAGTTACTAATTGCGAGACTTATTGGTGAGTTTTCTTTCCCATGGTTCAAACAGAGGGAACGTCCAGCGACGCATCGCAATAATCAGAGAGGTGCCGTGTTTTTCGTCCATATCGAGAGAGCTATCACTTTGGCAAGCCTGATAAAACTCATCGATGACCTTTTGCAGTTTCTGTTGTAGCTTCTTGTTGGTTGGTACACTCATCAATCCTGTTGCCATGGAGAACTTTTCATCTTCACCAGAAAAGTAGCTTTGGAAAAAGGCGTCTTGAACTTGCTGTTGGAAGAACCGTTGAATAGGGCCGCCCATCTGCCACTTAAATGTCGGAGATATACGCAAACGAATTTTGTTATTTGGCTGCAAGTCGATGATGTTCAGCCGATCCAAATGAGCAAGCTTTTGCACCAGTTCCAACTCATTGAAGGTATATTGCTGAACGATTTGTTCAAACTGATAGCCATTTACAACACAGATCGCCACGAGCAGCAGGGCTTTATCGTCAACCAGCTGCTTTTCTTGCTCTAACGTTAGCGACTCTAGACCTTTATTGTGCGCAGCCGCGAGCTTAAATAGTTCCGCCATTTCTAAACCAATCAATTGGCAAATTCGTTCTAAGCGCTCAAGGCTAATGTGCTGACCTTCAGCGAGTAAACGTTTGACGCTTCCTTCACTTAAATTAAGGTGTTGTGCAACATCCGCATAATGCAGCCCAGCTAACTTTAGTTGGCGTTTAAGCTCTTTAATTAACGTATAGCTTTCTGACATTTACGCTGTTACCTCGTCGTGTAACTGCTCTAGGTACGTTTGCATAAAGGTTTTGCGTTTTTGCGCTTCGCGTCTCGCTGACTCCGTGTTCATGGTTTCAGCGATTTTGAATAACTTGGTTTGAAAGTGATCCAGAGTGAATTGTTTATCGTTAAGTTCACGTTCTTCGGCAAATATATCGCTGTCGTTGTAAAGTTGCGCGTTAAATTGAGTGCTGACTTGAATGCATCGCGTCACGCCAATTGCGCCTAAAGCGTCCAGACGGTCGGCATCTTGGACGATTTTGGCTTCCAACGTATTTGGCCTGATGTTTGCGCTAAAGCTGTGTGCCTCTATCGCATGAGCAATGGCATCATGATATTGCTGCGGATAATCGATACTCTCTAAAAATGCGACCGCTTTTTTGGCTGCGATGATTGAGCTCTCTTTGCGATTTGGGTGATCTTTCGGGTAAGTAAAGCAATCATGCAAATAGGCAGCCGGTAATACAATCGCGATGTCTGCATTTTCTTCTTTGCAGAGCTGTTTCGCTGTTTTGACCACGCGTTTTACGTGTTTAAGATCATGAGCTGCATCTACTTGCATCTCTTGCTGCATAAATTCCAAAAATTGCGGTTCTATCTGGCTTAATGACGTCATGGTTCATATCTACAACTAAAATGAAGTCAGAAGTATGCCCAACGCTTAGAATAATTTCCAAGTGCGATGGTGTAATTGAGATTCAGCCACCAGAACCTTGTGCAACGTTTGGTACTGAGCCGTTTTATATGGCCTTTCAATGTGTTCAGTGGTTTATGAGACAAGAATAGACAGAGCGAGCAGTGATGTTTACCAGTAGAAAAAAGGCCTGACGATGTCGTCAGGCCTTTTTCGTTTCGCCGATCTTTTTAGCGTTTGAACGTTACTTGCTCTGCTTGTTCAAGATGAATATGAGTTGTCGCAGGCTGTGTTTCTGCAATCACTTTACCGTGACGAACAGAGTAACGAACCGGCACTTGGCGACGTACTGCGTCAAAAACATTTTCTGCGGGAAGAATCAGTAAACTACCTGGTTTGCCTTCTTCAATGCCGTGCTTGTCTTGAATGTTCAGTGTACGTGCTGAATTGTTGCTGATCAGATCCAGTGAGTTGTTGATTTGGTCGTAACCCATCACCTGACACACGTGCAGACCCATATGCAGTACTTGCAGCATGTTTGCAGTGCCTAGTGGGTACCAAGGGTCAAATACATCATCGTGTCCAAAGCAGACGTTGATGTTGGCATTCAGCATCTCTTTCACTCGTGTTACGCCGCGACGTTTTGGGTAATCATCAAAACGTCCTTGTAAGTGAATGTTCACCAATGGATTTGCCACGAAGTTGATACCGGACATGCGTAATAAACGGAACAGGCGAGATGCGTATGCACCGTTGTAGGAACCCATCGCTGTGGTGTGACTGGCCGTGACTTTATTCCCCATATCAAACTTGTGCGCTAATGCTGCCAGTGTTTCAACGAACCGAGATTGTTCGTCATCGATTTCATCACAATGCACGTCGATCAGGCGGTCGTATTTTTTCGCTAACTCGAATACGTAGTGCAACGATTCAATGCCATATTCGCGTGTGAATTCAAAGTGTGGAATCGCGCCAATCACGTCCGCACCTAATTTGACGGCTTCTTCTAGCAGCTCTTTGCCATTTGGGTAAGAGAGAATTCCTTCCTGCGGGAAGGCGACGATTTGGATATCTACCCATTCTTTCATCTCTTCACGCACTTCTACCATCGCTTTTAGGGCAATTAGGGTAGGGTCTGAAACATCGACGTGGGTACGAACGTGTTGTACGCCGTTTGCTATCTGCCATTTTAAGGTTTGTTTTGCGCGCGCTTTCACGTCTTCAATCGACAGCATTTCTTTGCGCTCAGCCCAACGTTCAATACCCTCAAACAATGTGCCAGAGATGTTCCAGCTTGGCTCACCTGCGGTTTGAGTTGTATCTAAGTGAATGTGTGGCTCGCAGAAAGGCGCAACCGCCATACCGCCTTCAGCATCGATGATGTCACCGTTATGACTAAGCTCCACATCGTTGCTTTCAATGCGCTTGAATTGACCATCTTCAATCAAAATTTGCTGCAGACCTTTTTGTCCTTTTAGCGTTACGTTTTTGATCAGTAGTGTTGTCATGATGGTTCCTTACGCTGGCTGTGTAGCCAGTGCTTTTTTGTTGAGAACAGGATTAAGAATCAGGAAGCTAATTGCGCCGCCAAGTACAGCGTTAATCGGCACTACGCCAGGCAGGAAGTGTCCCGCACCAACGCCAATCACGACAGCGATAATGCCAGCCCAGTTAACGTTTTGGAATTGGGCGGCTTCAAAGTTTGCGTAGCGTTTACGGTTCGTGAAGAAGTCAGCGATGATCACACCGCCAATCGGTGGAATTGCCAAAGATAAGAAGGTCAGCCAGCCAACAAAGTTATTGTAGAGCCAGAGAGCGCAAAGTGTGCCAACAAGACCGTTCGCCATTGAGATGTATTTACTTGGTAAGCCTGTGATGTTGGAAAATCCAAGACCCGATGCGTAGAGCGCGTTGTCGTTGGTCGTCCAGATGTTCAAGCCAAGAACGATGATAGCTGGAATAAGAAGACCTTGCGCGATCATCACTTCAGAGATGTCTGATTGACCCGTCACCGACGCACCTGCCGCGCCAAAGATAAACATTAACGAGTTACCGATGAAAAATGCCACCATGGTGATCATCACGGCGCTGCGCGGCTTTTTGCCAAAGCGTACGAAATCCGCCGTTAACGTACCTGCACTAACAAAAGAGCCGACAACCATCGCGAGTGCTATTGAAAAATCGAGTGGCTCGCTTGGTTGAACTTGTTGTAGTTCGCCAATACCGCCAACGCTCTTTACTGCCTCGATGACAGAGTAACCGCCAAGTAGTGCAATCGCGGGAACGGCGATTGCTGACAGCACCACCAGTGCTGAGATTCCAAAGTAAACGGTCGCGGTCATGAGCAAACCGGATACAAGGATCAATGTGTTGGTATCGATGTCCGTTGCTTTGTGCACCGGAATCGCAAACATCGCGACACCAACTCCAAACCACCCGACTTGAGTACCGCCAAGAAGAGCGGAAGGAAGCCAAGAGCCTTTAGAACCAAAAGAGAAACGAGCAAGAAGGTGAGTAGAGAGACCAGTAGAAGCGCCGATGTAACCGAGGAAAGAAGTGTAAGTACCGAGGATTAGGTTGCCGATGAGAACAGCGAGGAAAAAATCATTAAAGGAGAGCCCAGTACCGAGAGAACCCCCAGTCCACATACTTGCGGAGAAAAAAGTGAGTCCTAACATCACCATTGTAAGTGACGCCACGCCTTTTCTGGCCGTGTTAGGAACTGGTCCAAGACTGTAGTTATTGTCTCCAGCCATTATTACCTCCGCACATTGAAATATTAAATTATAGCACCTGATTTTCAGGCAAACGGCGCGTATTATCGTGATGTAAATTTAATAGTCAATGATAAAATTGCAATTTAAACGTTTGCTTTGTTTTTGATGTGTGTTTTTTCTTTTAATAACAATGGTTTGATTTTTAAATTCTAAAGGTGGAAATTTTGATTTTACGTATTTTCTATGATTTATAGACAGGTTTTCTATGTGAAATGAATGTTTTGAATTGCTATTTGTTTTTATGGATTAAATTTATCTATAACTCTGGATTGTTCAGTCGATTTCTATGAAAAGAAAACGATTTCATGATGAGGTTTTTGGTTTGGACGTTATTTGTTCTTTTTTTGGGTGTGTTTTCTTGGTTTTATTTTATGTAGGTGATTTATTTTTGTTGAAGCTGGCATTTCTAATGGTTTAGTGGGCGAATATTTGAATTTTATAAACAGTAAACAATCTGTTGTGGGTAAGAAAAGTACAACCGAGCTCGGTCAGAGGATAAGAGGGCAATAGCCACATAAAAAAATAGCCAACCGCAAAGAGTGCGATTGGCTTATATACATGTGAACAAAATCAAGTTCACTAACAACGTCAGTTGGCTAGGTGACCCTCGGCTTAAGAAGGGTCGATTTATATAATGCAGTTACTGTGCCAACTTTAATATGCCCTAAAATACGTAGTTTCTGTGACATGCGTTGCTTAAAGTTTGAGTATGTTTGCAATTTGCAACTGCGTTATGCAATTTGACTCTATTATGCTAATGATTGATTAATAAACAATGAACCTTTTAAAGCATGACTAAACTCGCCGTTCCTAAAAAGGCGAAAAAACCAACTACATCTGTCACTGTTGTTAGAATCACCGAGCCAGCCAAAGCGGGGTCCAATTTAAACTTATCCAGAATAATGGGAATCAGCACACCAAATAAAGCTGCGGTAATAATATTGACGATAATGGCCAGCGCGATGGTTCCCCCAAGAACCGGAGATTGAAACCACAATCCGGCGAGCCCGCCGATGATTAACGCCCAAGCAATGCCGTTCAGAGAGCCAATACCCAACTCATTTTTCAATAGCTTGAAACGGTTACCTGGGGTGATCTGATTAAGCGCCATCGCACGAATCATTAGAGTGAGCGTTTGGCTGCCAGCAATGCCCCCCATGGATGCAACAATTGGCATGAGCACCGCCAAAGCCACCACCTGCGCAATTACATCTTCAAATAGTCCGATAGTGACAGACGCCAAAATCGCAGTAAGCAAATTGATGCCTAACCAAACACCGCGCTTTTGCGAGCTTTTTAATACTGGCGCAAACAAGTCATCGCCTTCATCCATACCTGTACCGGCCATCAAACGTGCTTCGTAGATTTCACGCTGTGTACTCAATGCAAACTGCCAATCGACTTCACCGATCAGTGTTTGGTCTGCATCAGTTACAGGGAGAGCGGGCAGTGTGCTGTGTTCTAATGCCTCTACCGCTTCAGGAAGCATCATTTTACTGTCTAGAACCGTCACAGCCTCAATAACGAGTGTTTTTAAGCGAGTATCGGGGTCACCACGTAAGATATCGAAGTAGTTGACCGTTCCACGATACTGTTTATTACGATTAATCAGATACACCTGTTGAGGCGTGTCGTAGCTATAGCGCTCCATTAACTGCTTAGCTGTCCCAATCGTAATGTTGAAGGGCAGGGTGATGATCTTACGTTCAGCCCAGTGGCCGAGTTCTTCATCAGCATACTCGTTTGCTTGATCGTAAAGTTCCAACTCATCTTTTTCTATCAACGAGAGCGCTTCGTTGATGATCGACTCTGGCAACGAATCGGCCCATTCGATGAGCGACAAGTTGTCGAGTTTAGCGAGAGTGAGTTTTAGCTCGACTTCAGATAACGCGTTGATGATAGAGAAACGTACGTCCGCACGCATTTCCGTTAACACGTCGATATGTAGCTCTAGTGGTAAAGCTCGCCATAAGCGAACACGATCGTCGATTGGAAAGGCTTCTAGAATCAGGGCAACCGCGCCGGGCTCGAGGCCCGCTTCAATAGATTCATTGAGCGTTGCGACTTGATCCGCTTCTTCGGCTTGGCCAATTTGCTGGATTAGAGTGGAGAGATCTTGAAACTTGCTCACCGAGTACCCCGATAGTTAATTCGTTTTATGGAAGTATGGCATGTTATTGAGATGCACAACTATGCATCTTAACCTTGCTCAAGGTACTTGAAAGTAACAGAAAAACAATAGGCTATTCGCTGTTGATGGTGAGATATGGCTGTACCAATTGGCGAATGTTCACTTTTGCGCCAATACGGGCTGCCAGCAAGTACATTCCGCCGATTTTTCTGTGCAAAAATAGGGCATCTGCTGGTGGAGTATGCCAGTATTCTTGCTCCATGCTTAGAATGGTGCCAGCCTCGCGAAGCTTTTGTGCTAAGCCGCTGGCTTTAAAGTCATAAGGCTCATCGACCAACATAGGTTCACATGCCATTTTCACTAGATCGAGAATCGCTTGGCGTTGGTCTGGAAGGATGGTTTGGCTGAAGAAGCCTATTTGTTCAAGCGCATCATTCAAGCCTTGTTCGTCATTGTTAACGACAGATGCGAAAGCTTGGCGATAGCCGGTACTGAACCGTTCGCTGTATTCGCGGGTCGCACCAAAGTCTAGCAAGCCGATTTGACGAGTGTTTTCGATATATAAGTAGTTGGCGAAGTTGGGATCGGTTTGCACCATCTTAAATTCGAACAGCTCTCGAAACAGTAATTCGAGTAGGCTGTGCATGACAAAATCCCGTGTACTCTGATCATAATGTTCGATTTGCTCAATCGGGCTACCATCAATGAATTCCATCGCGAGAACGGAGTCTGAGCAACTTTCAGTATGAATCTTCGGTACGACAAAATGAGGGTGCTCCTTCAAAGCGTCATGATAACGAATGGCAAATTGCGCCTCTCGTGCGTAATCGGCTTCATCATGTAGCTGTTTTTTCGCTTCTTCGAGCAATCCTTTGTAGTCGACAGACTCGGGAATCAACCCAACGACCTTGAGCAGTGTACCGACATTGTCGACGTCGCTATCGATACTTTTCCGTATGCCCGGATATTGCACTTTGACGGCTAGGTTATCGCCCGCATCGCTGTAGGCTTGGTGCACTTGTCCTATTGATGCACTGGCGATTGGTTTGAAGTTAAATGACAGAAACTCAGCTTTCCAATTCGTTCCTAGCGAACTTTCCATTACTGCGTTGAGTTGTTTTGCAGGCATTGGGTCTGCGTTGGAACGAAGACGGGAAAGAATATCGGCAAGTTCAGGTTCTAAAACATCACCAGCATCCATTGATAGCATTTGACCAAGCTTCATTGCAGCGCCACGCAGGTGAGCAAGTTGGTCAGTTAAGCGCGCGATGTTCTGTGGCGTCAGCAAGAGGTCTTTCGCTTTTGGTTTGTTGCCTTTGGCTATCTGTTTCGTGCCTTCTGCAATCACATTGCCTGCGACACGGGTAGCAAGTGAAGCGAACTTGCTGAATCTTGAGATGCGATGGGTAGGTAGGCTTCTTTCCTTTGCCGACATGAATCTTCTCCGCTATTTACTAACTAATTGTTATACGGGAAAAGGATATGTTTGGATACAAATGAAAAGAAAACCGCCAGCGTAACTGGCGGTTTGCGAGTTTAGATAGAGTAGAAGAAGTACAGTTGAGACTTCATTCGGATGATGATCCCGCGAATCACATCTAAGAAGGCCATGAAGCCTATCGGTTTTTCACCGCTGACCCATGCGAGGCCAACAGAGCCAACAGGGATGTCGTAGCCTTCTGGCTCATCAATCTTAAGACGAACAAAGTGGTGTTTGTTCTGTAAGTTCTTTCCAGTGGTGACACGTACGGAATCATCGAAACCCAGTAGATTACCTTGTGACTCACCTGTTGCTTCAACAATGCCTTCGACGGTCGCTGAGAAGATCTTACCTGGGTAAACGGACGAAGAGAATTCCGCTGGCTGACCCGGTTTGATGTTACGAATCGCCTGATGGTTGACCCGCATCAGCACATACTTCTCGTTAGTGTACATGTTGATACGCGGCATCATCGATACACGCTGACCTTCACGCAGGATAAAGTTGGTGACAAAGCCATCTGTTGGGGCATGAACTTTTGTGCTATTCAAATCCCATTGCGCTTTTGCAATTTGCTCTTCAGCTTGGCGCAGTTCGGCTTGTTTGGTTTCAACTGCAAGTTCCGCTTTATGAATCGCCAGTTTTGCACGGGAAATATCGACTTGTTTCTTCTTGATTTGAGACTCAAGGGTTAACACGTTGTGACGTGCCATATCTACCGTGCTCGATTGTTTGTCGATGTCGCTTTCCGTGATGGTGTTTTGCACCACTCGGTTTTGCTCAACATAACGATCTAGCATTTTTTTCTGCAATTTGTAGTCAACTTTGGCCGCTTCCAACTGGCTCTTGGATGTTTCTAGATCTTGCACTAGCGCTTCGTGGTTAGCTTCTTCAATCTCAATGTCGCCTTTTGCCGTAGCTAATGCAACGCGAGCAGAATCAGCGGATACGTTCGCTTGATTTAATGCGATTTTGTATTGCGTTGGGTCAAGTTCATAAATGAGCTGACCTTCTCTAACTTTCTGATTTGGCCTAATGTAAATGTGGTCAACTTTACCTTTTACATTGGTTGAATCTGGACGCAATTGGATGTGTGGCGACTGCACGACAGAACCGCCGGATAAATCCATCGGGGTGAAGTTAATCAAACCTACCCAGACGAACATTAGCCAACCAAAGCCGCCAAGATAAGCGAACGATTTGGTTGCTTTGTTCCAAGGCATGCCAACCAAACGCAACAGGTAGATGAAGAGTGCCCATACTGCTAAACCTTCTAACATTATGCTTCCTCTTTTGGCTGTGTTTCTGTTTGCGGTTTACTTTTCCATGTATCACGCAGATTGATGATGGCTTTTTCCATATCAACAAATGCAAAGATCACGGCTAGTACCCAAACCCAGTGCCAGACAAACCCTATCCAGGTCAGCGCAGTGATGAGCCCTATCTGATGATGGTCTTTGCTGTGTGCTTTATTGATAGGTAATTCATGGATTTTCCAAAAGCCGTAACACGCGCCCGCGACACTCGCGATTAAAACGACAGCAGCGACAACATGTAACGCCGTATCTGCGCCTGTACCGACAAATGGGACACTCAGTAAACTCATTAAACACTCCTCTATCAAACTGTTGGCGTATTGTGATCTGAATTTGATTTGCGGCTTTCTTTGTGACAGATTCAATCACTATAGGATTAAATTTGATGTGATTGGTTATGAAAACGGTTCGGTTTATTCGCGCGATGGGCATTCTAAACATGCATAACCTCGCGTTATCTAAATACAATTTGGACTCGGATGAGTTAGGGATCCCAGCATCGGTGTTTCGTAACCCAATGACACTGATCCCGCTAAAAGCCGTTGCGGAATGGTATCGTTGTGTTGAACAAGCCAGTGGTGACCCGGATGTGGTGTTGAGTCTCAGCCGAGGTATTGAACTGCAAAAGCTAGGGCCAGTGGGACGCTGGTTATTCTCCGGCAATGATTTAGCCAGTACGATTCGGCGAGTGAATTATGGTGTGAGCAACCTACAATCAGGGGCGTTTTTTGCTGGCGAACAGTCGGGTAAAATCATCAAATGGACTTACCACAACCCGTTTATAGAAACGTCAGTAAAGGTGCACGATAGTATCCGCTGTGCGGTATTTATGATTAAGGTGTTACGCGAATTTCTTGGCAAAGATTACCAGCCTTTACGTGTCAAGGTTTCAGGCTCGAGAAAAAATACGGAGCGATACCGGGAATATTTCGGCTGCGAGGTGGAATGGAGTCAGCCAAAAACAGAGATATGGATCCCAGGAGATGACCGACTAGCTTCTCGCCAAGTGAGCCATCGAGAAGACAACCGTCTAGCGATGAGTTTTTCCGATTTAGATGATTTGCTTAATATGCCCGACCCAGAAGATGAGTTGAAAGTGATTTATGAAGTGGTGAATTACAGCAGCCATTATGGATTGCCAACGTTAGAGCGCGTTTCTTCTCTGCTTGATTTATCTGAACAGCAGTTTCAACGTCGTTTGCATAAATTAGGACTCAATTTTTCGACGGTTTCTGGCTATGTATTGAGTAATATTGCAGCTGGTTTGTTGAGTAAGCGCGTGAGTATTGATGACATTGCCACGCGCCTTGGTTATACCAATGTGGCGAGCTTCAATCGTATGTTTAAGAAACATCGTGGATTAACGCCCAAGCAGTATACGGGAAGATTAGAGAAGTAGTGCTCCACTTATCTCTATGAGTACAAGCAATAAAAGCCCTCAAAGTTGAGGGCTTTGTTATTTTTTGTGTCGTTTTATGTGATGGCTATTTCTTAGGACGCCAACTTAGTGCACTTGCAACAGCGCCGATGGCAATTACATCCTTTTTTTGTTCGCTAAGTTCAGGGAGCATCTGCACCGCAATGGTACCGTTCGTCTGCACTGCGGCAATTTCTTGTGTGCCCTCCTTAAAGCTATAACCCAATGGAATGTCTACCGCCATCATGGCGTCAGGACTAGTATGTACAGTTTCTACATTAAAGTGGGTGCTACCAATACGCACTACGCCTGTCTCTTTTTTCTCAAAGCTGATGTCGATGAGAGCGGATTTTGGCTCCATCGCAAACTCACCGACTTTTTTACCATCTTGAGTAATGTCACAGGTGTAAGGATCATTCCCACCAAAATCGACGCCCATGTAGTTAACCGACATACCGCCTCCGGTGCAGTTCAAAAGCCAAGTTTCCCCGCTGTCGATACGAGTCACTTCTGCGCCCATTGAACCTTCTTTGAAAGAGATACGGTTAAACCAACTTGAGTTAGAAGCACTGCGTGAATACTTGCCTTTGTACTTACCAGCAAAATCAAAATGGCCATCTGCACCGAATCCCCAAAAATCACCGTCGGTTTTGATCAGCATTTCTGGTTGTGCTTTTACGGCATCAGTACGATCCATGACGGCTAGGCCACCACAACCAACAAGGAGCAAGGGAGCGAATAGAATAAGTTTCTTCATGTTTTTCATTGTTTATAGCTTGGTTACATCTAGGGTTTGGTCGGTGAATTGGATGTTCTGAATGTCGTACAACTCGTCAGTGCCTGTATTTGGGCACTCAACAGAAACACTCTTTGCTTTGATAACAGTACATTCCGCCAGTTTGTGTGGCACGATATAGGTGTTGATACCGCCTTCACCATAAATGCTGTTGTCTTTGCTGTTGCCTTCAAAAGTATTGTTTTGATCATTACCGATCACATTCATCGCGTCGTCGCCAATGATCTTCACTTTTGTTAGCCACTGAGATTTGTAGGTGTACGCTTCTATCGAACCGTCTTTGTTGGGAGCCATACGGAAGGTAGGTACTGTGCCTGGATTTGTCTTTTCTGTGTAGAGCTTGACGCCCGCAGAGTCGATATTCGCGGTATATTGCAAGTATCCGTGGAATAAGCCACTGATCCAATCAACGGCTTGTGGATCTTGGGTTTGCATTTCTTCACGCGTTAACGCTTGGTAGCCATCTAAACCATGTCCGTTTGCTTTTGCTACACCCATGTAAGCTTCAAAAGCGGCAGCAAAATATTCGTGAGAATATGAAGGGCCCGTTTTTTTAACACTTTCAGGATCGAAGTCGTCCGATTTCCAATCGTCCCAGTCATACTGAGTAGGGCGCCACACCGTCGGTTTGCCCGATTGAATATCGTTATAGATGCTTAACGCATGAGCTTGAATGTCATTTTGCAGTGCCGCAGTCGCCGTGTTAGGTGCAATACCTTGCGCTTGGACCAAGTGTAAAATTTCTTCAAAAGCGGCGTCTCGTTCGGCTTTTTTACCAAGATTGGCGCAGTAATCGGCAAAATTACTCATGTAATGGCAATCGCCTTCAACTGTCAGTTCTCGATACATTAAAGATTGGCTATTCCTTAGCCAGTTTGGTGTTTCTTTACTAGTTACTAATGTTGACGCGATAGATGTGACAAGTGTATCCATATCATCTTCGTTAAGTACCATCATGCTTACAACAAACTTTTCTAGAGAACTCGTATCAAAAGAGTGTGCTAAGCCCGAGTTTGTAACTGCATCGTTCAATTTATCTTGGCGAATCAGTTCGTTGATAAAGATTTTGGTTAACATCTCATCATTCTGTTCGTCGTTTTCGGTCAGCATTAGTGTGGCATCACGCTCGGCTAATGTCTTAGCGATACGAGACTTGTCAGCACCGTACTTAGAGTCTGGTTGGTTTGTTAGAAGGTGTTGGATGATTTTGGCTGCACGAAAGATTTTTTCATTATTCGCACCGTCATCAACGGCCACAATGTGAAATGTATCATTGTTATTTGCTTCAGAAAGGGAGATTTTCACATAGTGGGTGAAGCCAGCATCAGCAGCCACTTTTAACTTGGCTGGAAACTCTGTAGAAACGACAGTTGGGATTGTGACAGTGCTCAATGTTGGCATTGGTGGTGTTGGAGGTTTCGTTGTCGATGGTTTCGGATTAGATTCACTGCCGCCACAAGCAGTTAGACTTATCGCGCAAAATATGGCTAAAGGTGTTAATTTGGAATATCTCATTTCATGTTACTCGTAGACTTTATTAGAGCAAGAAACTTAGAAGCAACATAAAGTCCTGTCTATATAAGCAAACTAAGTCATATATGTTGATATTGTTTTTTGGTAAGACCTATTATTCGATATGTTTAAAAATATAGTAGATTTTTATTCCGAATTTTATTTTATATGTGAAGCTATATTCTGATAATAAATAAAACATCAGGTTATTGTATGGTTTAAGGGGTATGGAATGATTAGGGTTATCGTATATGTATGGTTTGTAAGCGTATGTAAGCCTGCTTTTTATTAAAATTATCATTTAAGTGGGTTGCGTAGTATAGGACGAGCGATATACTCCCTCCATCATATTGGTGGAGTAAATGATTCATGGTGGGTAATACAATCTTACTGGTAGAAGACGACTCAGAGATTGCTCGATTAACCAAAATGTACCTCGAAGCCGAAGGATATACGGTAACTGTCATCGATAACGGTCAAAATGCATTAGAAACGATTAAGGGGCTCAAGCCGGACCTAGTGCTGTTAGATTTAATGTTACCAGGAAAAAATGGCGCAGAAATATGCCAAGAGGCGCGTAAGTTTTATCATGGTATTATCATTGTTTTGACTGCGACCGATGATGAAATGAGCGAGGTGAGCTTATTTAAGTTCGGTGCTGATGATTACCTTACCAAACCGATAAAAGGTAATATTTTGCTCGCCCGTATTGAAGCAGCGTTGCGTCGCTATTGTCGTCAAGTTGATATCGTTGAAGAAGAAAAGCTGAGCCGATATGGCATTAGTCTTTGTCTTCGTCGCTCCCAAGCATTTTATTTGCAAAAAGATATTGGTTTAACGAGTTCTGAGTTTGAAATTTTAGAGCTCCTGATGCTGAATGTCGATAAGCCAGTATCTCGTGAATCATGTTGTCGTCTTGCCCGAGGCATTGAATACTGCATTACTGATCGTTCGATTGATATGCGTATATCGTCGCTAAGGAAGAAATTCTCCAAGGCTCATATCCATACGGCTACCATTAAAACTATACGTCACCACGGCTACATGCTGACAGGTAAATGACGCGTGTTTTCCCTGTTTACTCGTCTATATGTGGGGTTAGTAACCGGCCTTGCGCTGACTGTTGCTTTGTTTCTCTTTATAGGGGAAGAGTACATGCGCAAAACAGAAGTCGGTGTTTTTTTGAACGATGGTGCTTATTTTGTCGATCAATACATTGAGCAGCGAGGCACTCCGGATTCTCTCTACAAGAAGTTAACCGAAAACGGCAAGCAAGATTTCTTTATCTTTGATTTAACATTGGTTGAGAACTGGGACGGATCACCGCCTTGTCGAGATTGTAATCTGCTGTACCGAATGCAAGGGGTACCTGTTTATCTTATTGACGGCAGTACCTATGCTGCGGTATTCCCTTTGCCTAACACTTCGAAGAGTTTAGTTTTCAAAGAAAAAACGGACTTCTTTAGCCCACACGTTGATTGGAATGAAGATTCTGAGATTGTATTTATACTTACTCTGCTTTTGGTTGTTGTATGCAGTTTAGGCATTATGGTTTACATACCTGTACGACGTCTTGACCGCCAAATTCGGCAACTAACGGCTGCGCAACAACAATTTGGTTCTGGTGAGTTGAATACGCGAGTCGATCTAAAGCAATTTTCGCAACCCGTGAAAGAGCTCGCCCAAGGCTTCAACTGCATGTCTGAAGAGATTGAGAGACGAGTACGCCAAACACACATCTTTACTCAAGCTATTCCTCATGAAGTGCGCACTCCGCTGAGTCGTATTCAGCTAGCGACGGATTTAGCTCGACGCATGAGTGGTGAAATGCAGGCAGAGTTACATGACGATATTGAACGATACGTTGATGTAGTGACGGATTTAACATCCGACATCGTCATGCTGTCTCGCTTGAGTGTGAAAAACCACTCATGGATCGATTCTGTTGAAACCATGGAACTGCCACTTTGGTGTAAAAGCCGCATGAATTACCTAGGCTTAGAGTCCGCCATGTTGAGAGCAGAAAATGAACTCGCGAACCAATTGATTCACTTTCAGCCTACTTTGGGTAACCTCGTCCTCGATAATTTGCTGCAAAACGCCAAGCGTTACGGTGAATCCTGCGTTGAGGTGACGATTCGAACGGTAGAGGATTGTTGGAGCATCGATATTGAGGACGATGGTCCGGGCATCCCTGAAGCGATGCGAGAAGAAGTGTTTATGCCATTTTCGCGCTTAGACAAAAGCCGCAACGCCGACATGAAAGGCTTTGGTTTAGGGCTTGCCATCGCTACCAGTGCAGCGCGGCAACTGGGGTGGGAGCTTTCTGTCGGCGAGAGTCACTTAGGCGGCGCACGTTTTACGGTGCTTATTCCTGCCAACGGTTAGAGTAGGCACTGCGGTAGTCTGGCTCTGCGATACCTTCATACAAATCGTCACAAGCTTGCAGCGGACCTACGACGGTTCGGTAGGGTAGGACACCTGCCCAAACAGGGATGTCCATGTCTTCCGCATCGTCGTTGACGCCAAAATTGCTGATTTTCACTGATGCCTCCGTGAGCGGGATACGCAGTAGCATGGTGGCTTTGAGTTCTTTTTCATTACTCAAACGGACTTGTTCTGTTCTCCCCGGAGCGATCTGTTCAATAAAGTGATTCAGCAACCTGTCTTTCTCTTGGTTATCTTCCACCATCTCAAACTGGCCAAAGACCACAACACTGCGATAATGCGCACTGTGGTGAAACGCACTTCGAGCCAATACCCAACCATCAAACAAAGTAAAGGTTAAGCACGTTTGCACTCCTTGTTTGAGTGAGCGTAATAGTCGACTGTTGTTGGCACCATGGATATACACGTAATCATCGACACGCCATGCCAGCATAGGGATGACCACAGGGCCTGACTCGTTGGTTATCGCAATATGAGCGATTAGGCTTTCATCTATGATGGCGTGCAGTTTGCTAACATCAGAGACGGCTTTATGTGCGCCTTTCTTAATTTCCGTTCTATTGGTGTTGGATAGCATTTTCTCTCCTTGTTTGCTCACGATTACGAGCGATTGATCCTCATTCTTTGATTGCAATGTAGCGTTTAACTGGTAGCTTAAAGAGAGCCACTTTTAACTAATGGATGGATCCAGTTTGTCTTTGATTGATATCGGTGACCTGCATTTAAAAGACAGTGATGGAACGCGTCAGCAAGCGTTGTTTTTTGCTATTCGCAAGAAAATTGTTCAAGGACTGTGGGTGAAGAATGGGAAGCTGCCTTCTACGCGGAAGCTTTCACAAGAGCTTAATCTAAGTAGGAATACCGTGATTTCTGCCTACGAACAGTTAGTGGCGGAAGGGTACTTGAACAGCCAAAAAGGTTCTGGTTTTTATGTTGCCGTAGAACTGCCAGAGCAGTACTTGCCTGAACCTAGTTCAGTTCAGAGAGACTCATCACCGAAAGCTCACTTTGATATCAACCGCGCATTTGCACCGGGTGTGCCGGATTTGGACGCATTTCCGATGGCGCAATGGCAAAAGTTACTCACTCGCCATATGTCTCGTACTTGCTTGTTGGGGAATCAAGATATTCAGGGTAGTTGGGCATTGCGCTGTGCTTTAGCTGACTACCTCGCATCAAGCCGTTCAGTGAATTGTTCTCCAGAGCGCATTATTATTACCTCTGGGGCGCAGCAAGCGTTGTCAATTGCGACGATGGTAGTGCTCAAACAAGGTGATAAGGTTCTGATGGAGCAACCAGGTTACGCGCAAATGCGGAAGTTGATTCAGTTCCAAAACTATCAATTTGAGCCTTTGTTCGTAAGAGAGAAATTAGGTTTTGATGTGGAAGCGGTGACCTCAAGCGATGCCGATGCGCTGTATATTACACCAAGTAATCAATATCCGATGGGCACCACACTCAATACCGAGCAAAGAGGAAAGATCATCAACTGGGCGGTCGAACAATCAAGTTGGATCATCGAGGATGATTATGACAGCGAATTTCAGTTTGCTCATCGTCCCTATACCAGCTTACAGGGGCTAGCAGCTCAAATGGGTCGAGATGATCGTGTGTTGTATGTGGGTTCCTTCAGTAAAGTGATGTTTAACGGATTGCGGCTTGGCTACCTTGTAGCTCCTGAACGTTTAGTAGAGCAATGTTTGGTGGTTAAAGATGCGTTAAGTGGTGATTCGCCGACGCATACACAAGAAGCATTGGCAGATTTTATTACTGAAGGTGGGTTATTACGTCATATTCGAAAAATGCGTCGACTGTACAAAACTAAGCATGAACAGATGCATTTATCCATTCAACAGCATTTTGGCGACCGTGTTTGCGTCGTTAGCCAAGCGGCGGGGCTTCATATTACGTTGAAATGGCAAGATGGTATGGATGAGCAGCGTTTTACGAAACTAGCAGAGCATGAAGGGATCATCTTGCGACCTTTGAGCTATTATGAACACCCAGATTTTCAAGCACGTCACTGGCATGGTGCCGTGCTTGGTTACGGCAATATCGCGTTAGAGAACATAGACGCTGGTATCCAACGTTTAGCTCACATATTTCGAAATGGGAAGCGATGACTATTCAACTACACGTGTTTGTCGCTTATGTCGCCACTGTTTCCAAGGCAGTAAAAGTAGAGTAAAAATGCCAAGTGCATATAACATTGACCAGCCTAAACATATAAAAACACCGGTACAAAGCAGCAGGGACAGTCCCGCAAGTGTTTTACCAAATCCTCGAAGCAATTTGAAAGCGGCTAACATCGCCAACATGTAAACCAGAACGAATACACTGTTTGCGAGTTTTAGGAAAAACTCCAGATCGAGCTGTGATAGGGTTCCTATCACACAAGATATCAATAATATGCCGCCAACTAATATGGTGGCTGAGAAAGGGACACCACGACGTGAAATCTTGGCTAGTGGACTAGAAGGACGATGTTCCCGAGCTTGAGCCCAGACCATTCGCGCTAGGCTCTGTGTGTATAAGTTAACGCTCGCGAAACAAGCGGAGAAACCTATCAAGCTGATTATCCATTTGGCTCCATCGCCTAGTAGTTGGGCACTAAGCCAGGGGATGGATGCGTTATCAAATTGAGCGTTACCATACGCGCCAAATTTTAAAATAACGACAGAGCATGCCCAATAGGTAGCCCCTGCTACAAAACAACCGACCACAATGGCAATAGGGAAATCTCTTTGAGGGTTTTTGAACTCTTCCCCCATATGGGCAAAAGCCTCTATGCCAACAAAACACCAGAACATCACGCCTAACGCTGCGGTAATAGGCCAAATTGACTCTTGTGTGATGGCGGGCATCACAAGATCGGCGCTGTTAACGTCGCCTTTCCATAAAAATGCGCCAACAAGTGCGAAGACACTCAAAGCAATAAGAGTTTGTAAATGACCTGATGATTTTGTGCCCATCAAGTTGACGAACACAAGAAGTACTACCGTGAGAACTTGTGCAAACAGATTGTTGCTAATAGGCTCTGGCAATATTTGTTGTAGAAAGCCTGCGGCGAGTGCAATCGCGGCCGGAACCCCTACCGGAATGACACTAACAAATAGCCAAGCGACACTACTTTCCAGTTTGGCGTTAAAGGCTTTGCGTACAAAAAAGGCTGTTCCGCCCGCGTTGGGGTATCGTTTACCCAGTTGAGCAAAAGTCAGCGCAATAGGACAAATCGCGATGAACAATAAAATCCAAGCCCATAGTGAAAAATGGCCAGCTATACCTGCTGCGATAGCCGGGATCATAAACAGCCCAGTTCCCATTAATGTGGTGGATAACTGTGCGATACCTGATGTGAGTGAAATGTCTTTTTTGAGCTCTTCCATGCGAATTGATTCATCCAATGTTATGAGGCTTATTACGAAAAAGCTTGTGGCTTCTGGTTATTTCGTTTTATGTGTTTAAGCGATGCTATTTATGTGCTGAGTACTTAAGTTGGGAATTTGATTTCAATGTGTTATCTATTTTCTGTTGAAATGGATAACAGCACTCATCTCATGCCCGCCAAATAGCATATCCAAAATGTTAATAACAAAATGATTTACTAAACCGTCAATATGACGGTTGTTTTAAATAATTCCAACAAAATGTTGGTTTCTTATGCAGTTAGAATCGGTATAGAATGAGAAAAATAAGGAAAGCTTGGTAACGGTATGGACAAGTTTGATCATAAGATTGTGGATCTGCTCAGGCACAACGCTCGGCTGTCGGTGACTGAAATTGCGGATAAAGTAAACCTTTCTCGTTCTGCGGTAACGGCCCGTATTCGTAAGCTAGAGCATGACAAAGTGATTCTAGGGTATCACGCTGAAATTGCGCCTTCGGGTGGGGATTCGATTTGCGCCTATTTTGCCTTAAAGTTCGATAAATCAACCTCTACGTATTATTGCGAATCATACGCGGACGAGTTATACAAAATTGATGGCGTAAAATGGTGTCATGCGATCAGCGGTGAGACGGACATGATGGTTTTTGTCGAAGTGCCTACGATGGCTCGCTTGAACGAAATCAGAGATCAAATTCAACGATATCCAGAGCTTCGAAACCTGATGACTCATACCGTCTTAGCTGAATTCTTTAACACGACTGGGAACCTGTTTGTGAAGTGACCATGAATGGATGCCATGTTGAAAACCCTTCTGAGCGAATATGTTAAACAACATTAATTTGAATCTACTTAGATCCTTGCATGTACTTTTAGAGGAGTGTCATGTCAGCCGGACCGCAGACCGTTTGCACATTACGCAGTCAGCTGTCAGTCGACAGCTTGCACAATTGCGCGATCTGTGTGGTGACCCACTGCTTATTCGTCAAGGTAATCAACTGATACCAACGCCACGAGCAATAGCGTTAAAATCAAAGCTTGATGCATTACTGGCTGAGTTTGACCATTTACTCGATGACCAACCTTTTGAGCCGCGGCAGTGGCAAGGTGAGCTTGTTATTGCTTCTAGTGACTACGTGGCGCAATACGTATTGCCCGATATTGCCTCTCACTTGGGTGAACAAGCGCCACAGTTAGATATGGCGTACCGACTGTGGCAACCCAACTTTCTTGATAAACTTCATGAGACGGGCATCCATATCGCGTCTTCTATGTATCCAGAAAAACCACAGAGCGTGTCGAGCGTTAAAATTGGTGAGGATTCATCAGTTTGTTTGATGAAATCTTCTCATCCGTTAGCAAAGCAGGACCAGATCAGTATTGAAGACTTGATTTCATATTCACACATCAAAGTGACTGGCGGCGGAGACAAAGATTCCTACACTGATTTAGCATTGAAAGAGCTAGGGCACACCCGCCACGTTACCTTTAAGGTTCCATTCTTCTCTGCTGCGATCAATCGCTTAGTTGCAAGCGAGCACCTGATGGTGGCTCCTGAACATATTGCCGTTAACCTCGCTAAGCATTGGGACTTAACCCATAAAGCATTACCACTCGAAACACCTATTCATCAATATTGGTTAATGTGGCACCCCAAATACGACACGGATCCTGCGCATAAATGGGTGCGAGAAGAGATTCGCTCAGTAATGCAAATTTCTGAATATTCCATTCGCTAATACGTACACCGTTTAGCTATGACTTGAAGTCATGATTAGTATGAATAACTTTGATTTCTAATTATACCTCTTCCGTTGATAGAGTGAGCTTCAAAGAGGGGAGATTCTTATGACACTAACAGTTTGGTTATCACTTTTTACCGTGTGTTTATTAGGGGCTATGTCACCAGGTCCCAGCTTAGCTATTGTCGCTAAGCACTCGTTGGCTGGTGGACGTATCAATGGATTAGCTACGGCTTGGGCTCATGCGTTTGGCATTGGTATATATGCGTTTATTACCTTGATTGGGCTCGCTGTTGTTTTGCAGCAAAGCCCGATGCTGTTCAAGACGATTAGCCTTGTGGGTGCGGCATATCTTGCGTATTTAGGGTTTAATGCTTTGCGTTCAAAAGGTGGTGTGGCTGCGAAGTTGGAGTCAGGTGAGGAAACAACGGTAATCCAGTCTGCGCGAGAAGGCTTTTTTATCTCGATTTTAAGTCCCAAAATTGCTTTGTTTTTTATCGCATTATTCAGTCAGTTTGTCGCGCTCGGTAATGATTTGAGTAATCAGATGATCATTGTTGCCACGCCGTTTGTTGTGGATGGGCTTTGGTACACCTTTATTACCCTAGTGCTATCGAGCTCTAAAGTCGTTGACAGAATTCGCTCTAAGGCAGTGTTGATTGATCGTTTGTCAGGAGTAGTACTCATGCTGCTGGCTCTTAGAGTGGTCGTAACGGTATAGACAAGCTCGCAAGACAGAAATACTAAAAGCAGCCCGTGTGGCTGCTTTTTTGTCTACTCTCAGTAACCCTTACACAATTTACGTAATTCTGACGCTAAACGTTGCTAAAATTAATATTATCAATAGTGTTACTTTGGTTCATATTCTCATTTGCTGTGAAAGCTACTTTCCAACGCATTGTTATAATGAGAACGATAGCCACTTAACGTTAATACTAACAGTGTCGCATATTAAGTCGAGAGTGCTTTATTGGATAAAAACGGACTTTCCTCTTACTTACCCTATGAAAGGGGTAGAGACTTCATGACCGTTTAGAAGGTGAGAGCAATATGCAAAGAATAGTAGATTTAGCTCCAGTAGTAATTTTGACCAGTGTTTGCAGCGTTGCTTGGATATTCTTTTCAACAAAGAGCATTTGGGTGTTTTTTGAACTGTTTGTATTTACGATGCTTGGCTTTGGCCTTTTGTACGGGTTACTACAAAAGGCTGATCCTAAACACTTTGACTTTGTTTTAAATCACATCGATGAAATTAAGAAGGAAGGCATAGATGCTTGCCTAAGCGGCGCTCCGAAAGAATCCAACCCATACTCTGGTGTCGATGGTGATTTATGGGAGGCTGGTTACACAGCCTCCTACAACAAAAAGATAAAGCAATAAACCGCTAGGTGCTTATTCAATATTGTGCTTTTCAAAAAAGCACCCTGCCATTTTAAGGACAGGGTGAAAGCAAGAAGTTTCTCAGGAGCGGTCGGGGGAGAGAAACTCATCTAAATCTTATTTACTTACCGGCGAACCTCTTCAAATTCACCTTCAATCGCATCTGCTTTACCTGTATTAAACTCATACTCTTCGTGCATTTCTCTCTGCATTTTCTTGACGCGCTTTTCAATACGTTTACCGGTAATTAATGCTGCGATGGTCAACGGAATCGCAATGATCAAGCTAAATACTAACGTAAAAAAACCGGTAATCAGTGCTAGTGCAGTTACAATAATCCGATTCATAATCATGACCTCTCTGTAATTTATGTGCTCAGATTAATGCTGTGAACATGAACAAAACATGAATGCTGACGTTCACTTTGTCCGGAGAGTGTCAAATGAATGAAACGAAAAAACGCCTGAGGGTGATCAGGCGTATAAACGGGGAAAAATATTAGTAATGCGCATGGCGCTTATTATTTAGAACAAATATGAGATATTGTCCGCTACGCTATGTGGTTAACGTTGTGGAGCAAAGTTCACCTATCGAGGGAATGTTTGGTAACGAACACCCATCATTTGTTCCATACAGTGCACAACTTGGCAGCTGTAACCGAATTCGTTGTCGTACCAGATGTAAAGTACACAACGCTTGTCTTGTGCGATAGTCGCTTGACCATCTACGACGCCTGCATGACGAGAACCAACTAAGTCAGTTGATACAATTTCTGTTGAATCGGTGTAGTCAATCTGTGCCGAAAGCTCAGAGTTCAACGCCATTTCACGCAAGTAATCGTTCAGTGAATCACGGTCTACGTCTTCACCTAAGTTTAGATTAGCGACTGCCATAGAAACGTTTGGTGTCGGTACGCGAATCGCGTTGCCTGTTAGCTTGCCTGCAAGCTCTGGCAATGCTTTAGCAACTGCTTTTGCCGCACCTGTTGAAGTCAGAACCATGTTTAGTGAAGCACTACGTCCGCGACGGTCACCAGAGTGGAAGTTGTCGATCAAATTTTGGTCGTTTGTGTATGAGTGCACGGTTTCAATATGGCCAGAAAGAACACCATATTTATCGTTCAGAGCCTTAAGGACTGGCGTGATTGCATTTGTTGTACAGCTTGCCGCAGAGATGATGGTGTCATCTTCTTTAATTACCGACTCATTTACACCGAATACAACGTTTTTGATGTCACCTTTACCTGGTGCTGTTAGCAGTACTTTCTCTGCGCCTTGACACGCTAAGTGTTGGCTCAGGCCTTCAGAATCACGCCAAACACCTGTGTTATCAACAACTAGCGCGTTATTGATACCGAAAGCTGAGTAATCCACTTCGCTTGGGTTATTTGCGTAGATGATTTGGATGTAGTTGCCGTTAACGATCAGTGCTTTACGCTCTTCATCGATAACAATGCTACCGTTGAACTGACCGTGAACTGAGTCACGACGCAGCAAGCTAGCACGCTTCTCCAAATCGCCTTTTTTACCGCCACGAACCACAATCGCACGTAGTCTTAGTGGGTAACCTGGACCACTTTTCTCAATGAGAAGGCGAGTAAGTAGTCGACCAATGCGACCGAACCCGTAAAGAACCACATCACGCGCTTTCAATGAAGAATCTGCGTCGCGAGCACCATCAAGTGCAGTGATAAGGAAATCGTTTAGAGAGCTTGTATCGTCATGTTCATTCCAGTACATAGTTGCCAATTGGCCAACATCGACACGGCATGAAGAAATGCTCATTTCACAAAGCGCTTGAATAATAGGCATCGTGTGCTCAAGCGAAAGTGGGTTACCGGTATAACGTCTTGCAACGCGATGAGTTTTGAGAATGTCTATAGTAGTAGCATTAATAAGCGTTTTACCAAACAGAACCACTTCGATTCCTTTTTGACGATATAGCTTACCAATTAGAGGGGAAATAGATTCAGCAATCGTTTGGCTAGTTTGCCAGTCTTGGAGATATTTCTCTGGACTCATTGTTGTATTAGACCTTTCACGTTTTGGGGGCTAACCATACTCTCTGCTGTTGCCTCTTCGGCAGCGTGCAAGAGTGTGGTGGGTTATGTAATCGGGTTGTAATAGTTATGTGTGCGGATTCTAAGGTCGGAGTCCTTATTCTGCTAGGAAAATTAAATCCAGTGTAAAACACTACTTAAGGGGACGTTAGTGGTGGATTAATGTGACTAAAGCAGTGGTTTTCACGTATTGACATTTAGAAAGTAACTTACTTTTTTTGCGATGATAACGTTTGCTTTCAAATTAGTTTTGTTGACAAAAATGGATATTTTGCATTTTTGTGTGATTTAACTCGATAAGGCAACTCAATAGGTAAACATACAATAGATGATTTCCTGAAAAGTGATGCGACTCTTAGTTGTGAGTGAAACTTTATTGTTTGCATCCAACTTTAAGATCAAAAAATATGACTTGAATCACAATTGCCACTTCATTAGCCGATGATAAAACACTCACAATAACCATAATCTAGGTAGGTGAATGTTGTTTGAAAGTAACAATGTCGTATATGCCTTTCAATGCAAGAAACTAGTCTAATATTAAATAAACGGATGAAATCAACCATTAGGCTGATGGATGTTGAGATTATCAATAAAAACACGCTTAGCACTCCTCGCACTATTACCCGCTGTGGTAATAGTGGTGTTTGCAGTTCAGCAGTTTTCTGATAATGCGTTGCGCGTGAGCCGTCTCAATCAAACGGTTAGCAATATTCAAGGTTTCCAATTTATATCCAAGGCCTCCCACTTTATTTACTCCATAGAGAAAGTACGCCGACAGCCTGATCTTCAAGTCTCTGCAGCCATTAATATTGAAGAACAAGGTGAAGTTATTTCTTCTTTGCATCAAAAGTTTGTGAGTAACCCTAATACTGCTGAGTATGCTGATGAACTGAAAGAAGCCATGCTGGGGGTATTGTCAGGTAGATTGAGTGAGATGGACGACCTGGGTGATTGGGCATTTCAACAGCTCCAAAATATGTCGCGCTCTTTGCTGCAAAATCATCAATGGTATGGCAGTGACGATGGCATTCGCATGCAAAATTTTATTGCCTACCTTGCTCAGCTCTCTTTTTGGACACAGAAAGAAGCTTGGCTGACGAACCGTTTAGTCCAAGACCCTAAGAGTCGGCTAAGTCAAAGTATGTTTTATCAGGCGATTGACAGACAGCAGCAAAATTTGGATGCGTTTTTAAACTTAGGTGGGTCATACGAGCAAGTGGATAAATTGCTTGGCTTGTTTACTTCGCCGAGATATCAGAGAAACTTGGCGTCTCGCGGACAATTAATGTCAGGAGACATGTCACAAAGTGACTACGCCGCGTATTTAAAAGAACTCGATTTTCGTGTGCAGCGCTTACAAGTGCTCATTGATGGGTTCACCAAACAAACTGAGCAGTCGCTTCTCACGCAGGTTCATGAACAAAAGGCCAATATAGCGATGATCAGTTTTGGCGTCGCCTTAGTGGTTATCCTGCTTTGTTGGCTCGGATTTAGTACTTGGTTCCGAGTTAACAGCAAACTCGATGCGATCATTCATACTTTAAACGCGTTGATCAACTCCGAAGAGAAGCAAACAAAAGTCAAAGTTGATGGAAGTGATGAACTGACCATTTTTGCTCAGCAAGTGAATCGAGTGGTTGAAGAAATGCAGAGACAAACTGAAGAAATACTGCATGCAAAAGAGTCAGCAGTGTCGGCTAATCGTGCAAAATCTGTGTTTCTTGCCAACATGTCACATGAAATACGCACGCCCCTTAACGGGATCATGGGCATGACAGAAATACTCTCTCAAAGTGAGTTGTCTTCGCATCAACAAGAAGTTGTTGATGACATTGACTCATCATCTCAAACGCTGCTTACTTTACTTAACGATATATTGGATCTCTCTAAAATCGAGTCTGGACGATTGGAGCTGTCACTAGTAGAAGCGGATATCCGAGAAGTCGTGTATCAGTCGATGATTTTATTCCAATCCAAAGCAACATCTAAACAGCTAAAGTTAGGTATTAATTTAGCTGAAAATATCCCCATTCGCGTGATGGTCGATGATCATCGTGTCAAACAGGTAGTTACGAATCTGGTATCGAATGCGGTTAAGTTTACCGAAAGTGGGCATGTATGCGTTGATGTTAGTTATGAAGAGTTACCTGAGAAAGAACGTGGAGTGCTGACGTTTAAAGTAGAAGATACCGGAATAGGCATTGATCAAGATAAGTTAACCACGATTTTTGAACCCTTTACTCAGGAAGATGAAGGAGTGTCGAGGCAATTTGGCGGCACAGGGTTGGGTTTGGCAATTTGTTGTCAGCTTGTGTCGATGATGGGGGGCAAGCTCGTAGCAACATCTACAAAAGGAGTGGGCACATGCTTTGAATTCTCGATTGAGGTTGAAGCAATTCCGGTGTTTGGCTGGCGTTCTGAGGTGATTAATAAAGGGCTTTTGATCTGCTCAAATTACGACTACGCCGACCAAGTATTAAAAGAGTGTCGCTTAGCGAAAATCAATCTCTTTGGTGTTAATAATGTGAATGAAGTGCAAGCGATAAATGATGACTTTGATGTCATATTTCTGTGCCACAGTAACGACGCTAATACCGATGAAATCTTGGATAATCTATCATTTAATTACGATCTTCGCCGTGTGATTATTTGCCAGCATCATTTATCCACTCCCTACGAAAATGCAGAAAAAGTACATGCCGTACTCACATTACCTTTCCTTGGCAATCGATTTAAGCATGTCATTGATGATTTAGCTAAGGTTGAAAAGACTATATCAAGTGACAATGTCACCAATAATGTTGTCAGCTCTGAATATCGAGCGTCGCGCTCTCATCGGAGGATCTTAATTGCGGAGGATAACTTGATGAACCAGAAAATAGCGAGTTTCTTTCTGGATAAAGCAGGTTATGACTATTTGATAACAAGCAACGGTCAAGAAGCGTTAGAAGCCATCACAAAGGGAGAAGAATTCGATGCAATTTTAATGGACTGCATGATGCCCGTGATGGATGGACTGACCGCGACGAAAGAAATTCGTCGTTGGGAAAAGAAAGCAGGACGTGAAAAAACGATGATTATCGCACTCACTGCGAGTGTTTTGGAAGAAGACATCCACAACTGTTTTGCGGCAGGCATGGATGCTTATTTACCTAAGCCGTATAAATCGAACCAGTTGTTTGAGCTCTTTAGTGAATTAAAACTCGCCTAGCTAACATTTCAACTTAGACAAGGTGTCAAAACGATTAAGCCCCATTTCAGGGGCTTAGTTCTGATTATTCATCGTTACGCGTTGGCTTGAGCGCCTGCGAGTTTGCGTATGGTTTGGCGATAGGTTAGGTATGCGGAAACACCAGCTAACAGGTTGCCGATACAAGCGCCTAAGAGTAAACCTCGGATTCCATCCATTTGAGCGCCAACCCACAAGCACGGTAGGAAAAAGACAAACAAGCGCAGCGCTGAAATAGTGAGCGCGGTGTAAGATTTGCCTAATGCATTACAAAGAGAAACCATTAGCATACAAACCCCTAATGAACCCAAACTGATCGGCACTATCAGTAAATGCATTTCCAAGACTTGCTCCACTTGCACATCACTTGTCATCAATAATGCGAGTGGGTTTGCGACGGCAAATGTAATGGCAGCAATCAAAAGTTGGAAACCTAGAATGAATTTTACGGCAATACTGACGAGCCTTTGGATATCTTCATAGTTCTTTGCTCCAAGTAAGCGTCCAACCATTGGAGGCATAGACATTGTCAGCGCCAAGACCGAAACGATAGCAAAGAACTCATAGCGTGAACCAAGCGCCCAAGCGGCGACTGCTGCGGTTCCAAAGCTTGCCAATAATTTTGTTGCTAGCATGGAAGACAACGGTGGCAGCAGTTGGCTAATCATCGCAGGGCCCATAATGTTACCGATAGATGCAACACTTTTGGCTACGTTAAGATCTTGCCATTGTGTCGTTGCCCAGTGATTCTTTTTCACGCGAGGAGCGACGACTAAAATACCAAACCCAAAAGCGACGATGGTTGCTATTGCCGCTCCGTTAATACCCAAGTCAAACGTGAAAATAAATAGTGGATCGAGTACAAGGTTCACGCCGCTGGTTATCATCATCATTGTGCCAGGTAACATTGTATTGCCATTAGCTCGGCAGATACTGTAATAAAAATACAAAACCGCACCAGTCCATGAGCTTAATAACCACCAAGGCCAGTAACTGTCGATTATCGGCATAACAGATTCTGGAGCGCTTAATAGAGCTAAAATGGGGTAGCGCAAAAGCCAAATTAGCCCGCCAAAAATAGCGACACCAATTGAGCCGATCATCAATACCAATCCGCCAAGTTGTTTGGCATACCGACTTTCATTCGCCCCAAGAGCTTTAGAAATGACCGCTGTCGTTGCGATCCCTAGACCGACTTGAATGCCGATAATGACCATTTGCAAAGGCAGAGTGAAACCTTGAGCGGCTAACGGTAAAACGCCGAGCTGACCGATAAACGCGCTATCCACAAGCTGAAAGCTCATTAAAGACAGAACGCCAAAAAGCATTGGCCAGGTCATCGTAAATAATTGTTTTGCAAGCGTTGGTTGTGTACTTGTCGTAGTTGAAGACATAGAAAGCTGAATGCGTTAGGAATAAGAGTTAGATTGATTGTACACGGCGGTTAGTTTAGAGACAAAAATAAACCCCGAGGAAGATATTCTTGCTCGGGGTTCGAAAATCTAGCTTACGCGTTTATTTTTTGCCGCTAGTTTGCTTGTCTTCTTCAGTCAGCTCACGAATGCGACGGCTGATGTCACGACGTGCTTTAGAGATCTCAGCGCTTTTAATGATGTGGTCATCAACACGATCTTCATAGTCTGCTTTCATATTTTTGATGATTGCGACGATTTCATCGTGAGTCATTTCTGGTTTGATGTAGTCTAGAAGGTTTTCTAGAAGATCAACACGTTTACGGTTATCACGAACTTTCTTCTCGTTATCAAGAAGCTCACGTTTTAGTTTGTTTTTACGACGAGCTTGGTTAACGATTTCAAATACGCTACTCATAGTTCTCTTTCCTAATTTTATGAATATCTTCCTCGATTAAAGCACAACATCCAGTGGCATAACAGTCTTTAGATCAATAGCAATGCAGAGTTGAACATTTCTCAACCAATTGCGCTGTGTCCATATAATCGTGCTGCTTTCTTCGAGTTTTGGCCAACATCGTAGAATCCATCGATTCATTGTCATAACGTGGCCTTCACTATATTATCAACACCATTGAATGCAAAATGATGAACTTGATATGGACTCTGGTAACACTGCGGAGCAAGTAAATAGTCAAGATAATGAGCAAGTCACTCGCTCTGTGGCTGAAAAGTTAAAAACGGCGTATATCAACGCACGCGAGCAACTCGAAATCATCGAAGTTGAGCTTAATCGTTCAAAAATAATGATGGTCGACCAAGATGGCAATTTGACGAGAGTGCCGATTCTCTCGGAGCATTGATACCTGACCCTATTCGTAAGGGGTGTCAGGTCTTACGCTATGCTTTAGCCTGACACCAACACCTGAACCGCTAACGCTTCTTGCACTGCTGTGTGAATTTATGGCGTATGATTTCGAAGCGATTTAGGTACAAAGTCAAATGCAAAAATAATAAGGAAATGCATTATGAAAGTTGAGCTAACGGCAATTGAAGCACGAGTTATTGGTTGCTTGATCGAAAAAGAAGTCACTACCCCAGATCTTTACCCCCTCAGCCTGAACGCATTAACCAACGCGTGTAATCAAAAAAGCAACCGTGATCCCGTGATGTCACTCTCTGAGTCAGACGTACTCGATGCCGTTGATGCTCTTATTGAGCGCAGGCTCGTCAGTGACGAAAGTGCGTTCAACAGCCGCGTCAGCAAGTATCAACACCGTTTCTGTAATACGGAGTTTGGTGATTTAAAGCTGACTGAGCAGGAAAAGGGCATTGTATGCTGTATGCTTTTGCGCGGTGCTCAAACACCTGGGGAAATTCGTACTCGTACTAATCGTCTCGCGACATTTCATGATGTAAAAGAAGTGGAAACGGTCCTTGAGCATTTAGCAAGCGAAGAGAAAGGACCATTAGTGGTCAAATTACCACGTGAGGCTGGTAAGCGGGAGTCGCGTTATATGCATTTGTTCTGTGGTGATGTTGATGCGTCCGAACTTGCAGCGCCTGTGTCTGCTGCAAGCTCGAGCTCCGATCGAGTAAGTCAGCTAGAGCTCGAAGTCGCTCAGCTGAAAGAAGAGCTGGATGAATTAAAAGCTAAGGTTGAGTCACTGCTTTCATGATGGAAAATACAACGCAGCGTTGGAGTGTCTATCTGATACGAAATAACCGCAACGCGTTGTATTGTGGTGTTACCAATGATGTTGAACGAAGATTCAATCAGCACCAAACCGGAAAAGGAGCGAAAGCTTTGAAGGGAAAAGGCCCTTTGGTATTGGAATGGTCATCGGATTTTGACTCAAAGACGCTTGCCATGCGAGCAGAGTACTATATTAAGCAACTAACTAAAGCGAAAAAAGAGCTGCTCGTTATGTCAAAAGCAAATATTGTCGTCGACGAACATCAACAAATGATGTTAGAGATAGTGGCACTCTGATAAGCCCTTGCTACGCAAAGATACACGGAAACCGCCTATGTCACATTGGCGGTTTCTTTTTGTTTTTGGAGTACCATGTAGGAATAAACTGACGCATAATGGGCTGGTGTTCTGTTTAAAGGTCCTGAATATGAAAAGCGCGAAATGTCTCTACGTTATCGAGACAAAGGAAGCGACTCAATGTACTTTATTTGCATCCACTCAGACCAAGAACCAATTTACTATTGAAACAGGCACTAAGAGGAAGGTAGATTACAAGAGTATAGAATGACTCGGCTAGGTAATGAATAGAGCTGAATTAGGCTCATAAAAAAGCTAAAAGAGCAGTAGATGAAAAAAGCGTTAGTATTCTCCCTGATTTCAATGGCCGCTTTTGCGCCGAATGTGCAGGCCACCCAAGTTCTTAATGGGTATTGGGCATATCAAGAGTTTTTAGACCAGTTTCCACAACAGAAGCAGTTAACTAGTGCGTTGGCTGAAGTGGTAAGAGAAACCCCTGTACCCGTAGCAAAAGACAAAAAGCGTCCACTGAAAATTTCTGTTGTTTATCCAGGGCAGCAGATCTCTGATTATTGGATTCGAAACATCGATGCGTTTGAAAAACGCCTAGATAAGCTTGATATCGACTATCAACTAAATCAAGTGTTTACTCGTCCTAATGCAGATATAAAGCAGCAAAGTTTGTCTTTAATGGAGGCGCTGAAAAGCAACTCCGATTACTTGATCTTTACTCTAGATACCACAAGACATCGTAAGTTTGTTGAGCATGTCTTAGATTCAAAGAAAACCAAGTTAATTTTACAAAATATCACCACACCTGTTAGGGATTGGGAACATCATCAGCCGTTTCTTTATGTTGGTTTCGACCACGCAGAAGGAAGTCGTGAATTGGCCGTTGAGTTTGGCAAGCGTTTCCCTAAACATAGCCACTATAGTGTTCTCTACTTCTCAGAGGGCTACATTAGTGACATCAGAGGCAACACTTTTATCAACCAAGTGAACCGCGATAATCAATTTGAACTACAATCTGCTTACTACACCAAAGCAACAAAGCAATCTGGGTATGAAGCTGCAAAAGCCAGTTTGGAGAAGTATCCGGACGTTGACTTCATTTACGCGTGTTCTACCGATGTAGCATTAGGTGCTGTTGACGCTCTTAAAGAGTTAGGTCGTGATGATGTCATGATCAATGGTTGGGGCGGCGGTTCAGCAGAGTTAGAGGCGCTTTCTAAAGGGGAGTTAGACGTTACCGTTATGCGTATGAACGATGATACAGGTATTGCAATGGCTGAGGCCATTAAGTGGGATTTAGAAGGAAAGCCAGTTCCCACCGTTTACTCTGGTGATTTTGAAGTCGTTACCAAATCGGACTCTCCAGAAAGAATTGAAGCATTAAGAAAACGTGCATTTAGATACTCAGATAATTGATGACAACTACATCAAAAACAAGAAAGCGTCGCTCACTGTCGACGCTTATTACCAAAATAATTATTCTCGTACTTGCTCCGATCATTCTAGGCATCTTTGTTCAGAGTTATTACTTCTCGAAGCAGATTATTTGGCAGGAAGTCGACCGAACCAAGCAGCAGACCTCTGCCCTGATCCTGAACATTTTTGATAGCCATTTTGCAGCGATTCAGATTCATCACAACAGCAATTCGAAAAGTGATGTTGTATTGGAATTTTATACAGAACGTGATGAAGAGGCACTCAATTACTTTTTCATGAGTATTGACCAGAGTGATCCTTCCCATACACCAGAGTTTCGTTTCCTAACCGATCATCAAGGTATTATTTGGGACGATGGCAACGCGCATTTCTATGGCATCAACAACCTGATACTTAGCCGACTTGCCAGTCAAGTGACCTTTAGCAACAACTGGTATTATCTACCCTCACAGACCCCGATGGGAACTCGCCATCTTTTACTTCGTCGTGTACCCGTTTTACAACCTAAAACCGGTGAAGTGATGGGGTACTCTTACAATGTTGTTGTTTTAGATAATAACTTTGGGTTGATGGAAAGGTTAAAAAATGAAGGCAACGTCGACAATGTTGTGTTGGTCGCTAACAACACACCATTGGCAAGCTCATTAGTAGGAGATGAGGCTTATCAAATATTTGACGTACTCAAACGACGAGAGTCCCAGCACAAGCTTGACCAATTATTGATCATCAAAACCCCTATTGAGGTAAATGCCGCCGAGACTGACTTGTGCTTGCTTACTGTGCAAGACAATCAGAGCGTGGTGACATTGCAAATCCAACACCTGCTAGCAATGCTAGCCTCAGTTATCGGTATGGTCATGATTGCGCTAATGACTAAAGAATGGATCGAGAATCGAGTAGTTGAAGAGTTAGGATCCCTGATGGCATATACCCGCTCGGCTCGTGAAGAAAAAGGATTTGAGCGTTTTGAGGGGTCAGATATTGAGGAATTCGATCATATTGGTTCGACACTAGAAAACACTTTTGAAGAGCTTGAAGCACAAAAGCGCTCTTTCCGCGACCTGTTTAACTTTGCGTTATCTCCTATTATGGTGTGGTCTGAATCGGGTGTACTTGTCCAAATCAATCCGGCAGCACGCAAAGAGTTAGTCATGGAAAACGATGTTGAAACCATGCACCCAGTGTTCAAAGGTTTCAAAGAAAAGTTGATGCCACACCTTCGCATGGCGGCTCAGGGAGCTACGTTGACAGGCGTTAATGTGCCAATTGGAGACAAAGTATATCGCTGGAACTTATCGCCGATTCGAGTTGATGGAGATATTAGCGGTATTATTGTTCAAGGTCAGGATATTACCACGCTAATTGAGGCGGAAAAACAGAGTAACTTGGCGCGCAAAGAAGCAGAGAAATCTGCTCAAGCCCGTGCCGACTTTCTGGCTAAAATGAGCCATGAGATCCGAACGCCAATCAATGGAATTTTAGGGGTTGCTCAATTGCTAAAAGACTCTGTGGAAACAGAAGAGCAGAATAACCAAATTGACGTACTTCGACATAGTGGTGAGCACTTACTTGCTGTTTTGAATGATATTTTGGACTTTTCGAAGATTGAGCAGGGTAAGTTTAATATCCAAAAGCACCCGTTTTCTTTCACTGATACAATTCGAACGTTAGAAAACATTTATCGTCCTATTTGTGAAAGTAAAGGCGTCAACCTTGTCATTGAAAACAAAATAGATCCCAATGTTGAAATCTTTACTGACCAAGTTCGTCTGAACCAAATTTTATTCAACCTAGTCAGTAACTCAGTAAAGTTTACGCCCTCGGGTAGCGTGCGCTTGCATGCTGAACTTGAGCAGTTCTATGGCGCTGACAATAGCGTGCTGGTCGTGGAAATTACGGATACAGGTATCGGCATCGAGTCTGACAAACTCGACCAAATGTTCGAACCTTTTGTTCAAGAAGAAGCAACAACGACTCGAGAATACGGCGGCAGTGGCTTAGGGCTGACCATTGTGAAGAGCCTCGTCGACATGCTGGAAGGTGATGTTCAAGTCCGCAGTCAGAAAGGCTTAGGAACGACTTTTGTCATTACAATGCCAGTGAAAGATCGTGAGCGAGTACTCACCCCTCTTGATTCGAGTTTGCGAGTTAAGCCAGGTGAACTATTTGCAGAGAGTCTCAAAGTGTTGTTGGTAGAGGATAACCATACTAACGCATTCATTCTAAAAGCGTTTTGTAACAAGTACAAAATGCAGGTTGATTGGGCGAAAGATGGGTTAGAAGCAATGGAATTCTTAAAAGATCATACTTACGATTTGATACTGATGGACAACCAACTTCCGCATCTTGGTGGAATTGAAACGACCAAAGAGATCCGACAAAAGCTAAAACTAGGCACGCCAATTTATGCGTGTACTGCTGACACCGCGAAAGAAACCAGTGACGCCTTTATGGAATCGGGTGCGAATTACGTGCTTCTCAAGCCGATTAAAGAAAATGCGCTCCATGAAGCATTTGTGGATTTTAAGCAGCGGTTCTTAGTTGAGCGAACATAAGGAATTGGCTCACTACGAGATAACCCAATTATTCATTATCTGAAAAGCACAACACCATGACAGTGGGTTGTGCTTTTTTGTATCTGACCCTTTTACTCTTATACAAATCAGACTTTATTGGTCTCGACGTTTGTTGTGTACATCGCTGCATTTCAAGTTCAAACATCGTGTTGTGTTACTTAGATTTCTGCCCCTTCACTGACACACCCAACGTGATTTCAATCACAAAAAGATATTTACTTAGCGTGCTAACTATTTTACATTACTTAGCACGATAAGTAATTGAGTAGATCTTATGATTCAAGACATCAACAGTTTGCGAGACCTTTCTCTGGCTGAAAAATTATCTCGTGTTGCTCGTTTGTGGAAAATGGTTGCAGATCGCGAGTTAGAGCCTTTAAACCTAACGTATCCGCGTTGGACTGCGTTATGGAAGCTTTATCGAATGGGTGACAACATCAGTCAGAAGCATTTGGCTGAAGCGCTTGAGATCGAGTTAGCGTCGTTGATGCGAACATTAAAATTATTAGAAGAGCAATCTCTGATCGTTCGCCATTGCTGTGAACACGATAAGCGAGCACGTATTGTTAGCCTCACAGAAGAGGGGAAAACCCTACTAAAGCAAATGGAGGCTCGAATTCTTCAAGTTCGAAGCAAGCTCCTAACGGACATCAACGACCAGGAACTTCAGCAGCTTTCATTGATTCTTGATCAGATTGCTCACAATGCGCTTGATTCACTTAGCGAATAAGTCAGAAAACCGAATAAAAAGAGAAGTAAACGCCTATGACTCCAGATCAAAAATTCGCACGTTGGATCAAATATTCTTGCGTCGCGTTTGTCCTTGTCTTTGCCTATTTTCTAGTTGCAGATCTCGCCATGCCGTTGACGCCTCAGGCAATGGCAACGCGTGTGGTAACTAAAGTGGCCCCCCGTGTGAGTGGGCAGATTACGCATCTTTATGTTGCCAACAACCAAGAAATAAGCCAAGGCGATCTACTATTTCAGATTGATCCCCAGCCTTATCAGCTCGCCGTAGAAAAGGCTCAACTTAACCTTGAGCGTGTGATTCAAAACAACGAACAACTTGATGCTTCTATTGCTGCGGCAAAAGCAGACGTTGAAGCGAGCAAAATCGTGGCGGAACAAAAAGTTCGCGAAGCAAAACGTCTTAATACTCTGTTTCACCGTAATGGTACTTCGCAACAGCAGCGCGATGACGCACAGAGCAGTGCAACGGCAGCTAAAGCGAACTTACTGGCCGCACGTGCTCGTTTAAAAGAGTTGGAAGTAAACCGCGGTGATTTAGGCGCAACGAATGTGAATATCCGCGTGGCGCAAAACCAGCTAAAACAAGCGGAACTTAATCTGTCTTACACTCAAGTCTCGGCGGAACATGATGGCGTTGTCGCTAACTTGCAGCTGGAGACGGGGGCCTATGCGGCAGCTGGTACACCTCTTGTCGCTTTAGTCTCCGATGACGTGGATATCATTGCCGACTTTCGTGAAAAGAGTTTACGACACTTTAATCAGAACAGCCGTGCGTTAGTGGCTTTTGATAGCTTACCTGGTGATGTATTTGAAGCTCGTATTACGAGTGTGGATGCCGGGGTCAGCTCGGGTCAATTCGATGCGGATGGTCGCTTAGCAACACCAACTGACTCAAACCGTTGGGTGAGAGACGCGCAGCGCTTACGTTTACATTTAGCTATCGATGAACCTCAGCAGCGCGCATTTCCAGCAGGGGCACGAGCAACCGTGCAGTTGTTGCCAGAAAACTCATTATCTGGTTGGTTAGCGAGGTGCCAGATCCAATTCTTGAGTCTTCTTCATTATATTTATTAACGAGGAGGCGATATGAAGTTATGGGACCACCCCATGTCGGAAAACGACTTCCGTCAGTGTTTGCGCATTGCAACTGGTGCGACCATTGGTTTCACTTTATGTAAAGTATTTGGTTGGAACTATGGCGTATTCTTTACTGTAACCCCGATGCTGTTACTTGGAATGGTGCCAGTCATGAGTCTACATGCCGCACGACAACTGATTTTTTCAGCGGTTGTGTGTGGATTAGAAGTTGGTGTGCTTGGTGGGTTATTTGGTGGGCACCCAGGCATGATGACAATCATTGCATTCGGGTTGTTCCTGTATAAATTCGCCTGTATGTCAAAAGGGAGCTTATTCTTATTTGGAGCGAACAGCGTACTGAGCTTAAGCATCATGCTGCACTTTGCGAGTTATCCAACCACTGACTTAAATGACCTAATCTTTAGCAATCTGCAAGCGAATGTTATTTCAGTGATCGTTGCTTATGTGGTGACATTTTTGATTCCCGATGCGGAACCTCGTCAGCCACCAGCGAAACCGTCGCAGCCTAAACAGAGTCATCGCATGCGTCATGAAGCCCTTATGGGGGCGAGTATCGCTACAATGTCTTTCCTTGTATTCCAGCTATTTGACCTCAGTGACTCTATGTCTGCTCAGGCGACAACCTTACTTTTATTGTTTCCTATGCATTGGAACGGTGCTTTAGGGTATGCGCGAAAAAGAGCAATGGGGACCTTGATGGGGGTGACCTTTGGTATTGTAGGACAACTTGTATTATACGATTGGTCGGATACCTTATTGTTTATCGTTCCATTGCTTTGGATTGGGGCTATGATGTTCAGTTATATGCACGTGAAAGAGTCTAGCGGTTCGGGAGCCGGATTTGGCGGCTTAACCACGTTAGGTATTCTTTTCGGCCAATACCTTACTCCGGATGGTGACTTAATGTTCAGTGCGCTGTATCGCGTGAGCAGTATTTTGTTTGCTATTGTTGCGACGCTGCTTGTGACCTATACGGTTCACAGAATACTCAACAGCTTTGAGGCGACGCGCTTTAGCGAGCAGTAAGTTCAGACGTTACTGGTTAGAAAGGATTGCTCCAGTAACTCTGTTTTTAGTTCGTGAGTCATCTCAATGGAACTAGCAAACTTAATTCCAACTACCCATCCCTTCACCAATTTCTTAATGTTGGCAATGACACATCGATTTTCTTCTCCGATATAGTGGCTTAACGGGCATTCGATGGTAACACTCTCACCCACGTTGAATTCGGGCTCAATCAAGGTTGATATACCAACACCTGCTAGAGAGAAATCGATAAGGCTACCGTCGTAGACATTCCCTGCATGAATAACGTTACAGTCCATTTGCAACTTGTAACGCTCATGTTCCCGAACTGGTTTGGTTGCAAATGTTCCTGGAATGCGGATAAACAAAAGGGGGGATGGTCGAACGGTCGTCGTCAGCACGCTGGACTTAAACGCAATGACATGGCCTAACTCCGTATCTGATACACCACGCACGATGACATCGGCGTTGGGGAGTTTTCTCATCACTTGCTCTTCAAGCAAACGCATTGGTATATCAAGAATCAAATAAGCATTTTCTTTCATCCCCAGATAGGTGGTGGAATACGTATATTGATCCTTAGGCCCAAATTCGAAATTAGTAGAAAGCTTCATTCCCGGTTTGAGAAACCTATGCAGTTCATCTTTAGTATGAGTGGCTGGCATCACATTGGCGTTTTAATTTTTTAGTTAAGCTGAGGCTATCAAAACGCCATTTTGTTATTCAAGATAGTAAGGCATAAGTTTTTGTAAAATCATCGCTATCTGTGAAGTGGTGGGCGATAAGTTTGGCTCATTCCACCTTTCATAAAGATTTGGCTTGCCACAATACTGCCGCATGTGACCAACATCAGCGCTAACCAAGTGAGAGAATCTGGTTGTTCACCAAAAATTGGAACGGCAAGAAGTGTCGCGACGACTGGAGTTAATGAACCAAAAGCAGCGCTGGCTTCGGCACCGATGATCCTAATTGCATAAATGAAAGTGAAAGAAGCGATTAAACCTGCGCCAACACCTTGTAGCATCGCGTGGCCAAATAACTCCTCCCATGGCCACTGGCTGAACGGTGTTACCACCAAATAACTGTCTACCCACCCGAAACCAACGGCGATGATGAGTAGAGCCAAAGACGCGATTGCAACGAATCCTGCACAGACGTGTGCATTAAGATTAGCGACACGAGCGCTGATGGTGAAAGCAGCCCACATGATGCTGCCAGTTAGAAACAGGATATGCCCTTGCAACTGAGACCAGTTGTACTCTGCGCCGCTATTAGAAAGAAGGAATACGAAAATCCCTAACAACACCGTAGAAAGCCCGATTAAGCGGTGAGCACTCAGCGACTGTTGATAACAAAGTACCGCGATAGCAGAAACAAACAATGGCAAAGTGCCAGGTACTAATGCACTGCCGTGCGCCACGGGAGCGAAATGCATAGCCGTTCCGACGACCAGAAGATAGGGAAGGCCGCTTCCAACCACAACACCAACCAGGTAGCGTTTAGGCACTACGCGCAGCGACTGTTTATGCTTAATCACAAATGGTAATAAAATTATACTTGGGATTAGAAAGCGAACTAACGCGATATCGGCTGGCTGCAAGGCAGAAATTGCGCCCCCTTTTAAAGAAATAAAGAAACCAGACCAAAGCAGTAAGGTCGTTAATATAGCTGCGTATCCCAAGATCATTATCGACATGTCCATTTGTAAATGATGTGTTAATTGTTGAATAAAACTCTTGCAAAAGGGAGGCAAAGTTTGACGTAATTAGGCTTGATGTTGGTGATAAATTGCGTATAAGTGTTAATTGTTGGTGATTAAAGGCATGGAAGAATAAATGGATAAAATTGACAGGCAACTTATCAACCTAATGCAGAAGGATGCCACTCTGACAACGGCAGAACTTGCTGACCAAGTAGGGCTATCGGCATCACCTTGTGCAAGACGCATTAAGCGTTTGGAGCAGGAAGGTGTAATAAGTGGTTATCGAGCTATTGTGTCCAGAGACACTGTAGGCATCGCGATGACTGTATTTGTTGAAGTGAGTTTAAATAACCACCAAGCTTCTTCGATTGATGAGTTTGAACATGCCGTTGTTGAGATGGATGAAGTGATCTCATGCCATGTCGTATCAGGGGCCTATGATTACCTGTTAGAGGTGGTCAGTAAAGATCTCGCTGGTTATGAAACATTTACTAGAAAGTTACAGCGATTAGAAAATGTGAAAGATATTCATACCCACCTGGCGATTAGACAAGTGAAAGGAAATGGCAGTTTGCCGATTTATGCATAAGAAAGATGAAATTTTTCGATAGACTTAAGATTGCCCACTATCATCGAAAGCGATATAGACAGTTTGGTAAAGACAGAGCCCGAACTCTGGGATGGGCAGATAAGTATAGTCAGATCAGCCGTTTTGAGGCGTTGTGCCGAGGGTTAACGTTAGACGGTTCAAGTATTTTAGATATTGGGTGCGGCTACGGAGACTTGTTAGCGTTTATCGAACTTACGGGGGGGCTTCCTCAAAGCTATATTGGCATTGATCAGCAAAAACAGTTTATCTCTGAAGCCAGAAAACGAGATTTTCGTACGCAAAGTAAGTTTATATGTGGCGACTTTTCAACGTTGGTATTGCCTCGTTGCGACTTTGTTTTTGCTTCCGGATCATTGAACTATCAATCCACCAACCCAAATCATACCATTGAAATGATTGATAAAATGTACCGAGCGACAGAGAAAGGTTGTGTGTTTAACTTGTTGGATGAATCCAAACTACCCAGCATGAAAATGTTAGCGTCGCACAATAAAGAAGGTGTCTTTCGCTATTGTCGGTTGCTGTGTCCGAATACACGATTGATTGAGGGATACTCCGAGCACGACTTTGCGATTGCCATGATCAAAAAAGCGGAGTCCGTTTCCTGACTCCGCTTAATAAATTCTTAAGCCTTATTGGTTTTTGTATTGTGAGATTTCACAGTTACCTGTGTATCTATCAACCTTGAATGAGAACGCGGCTGAATGGTATTCCCTCCCATCACTCCATATTGTTTCTCCGAAGATTTTACAAAGATCCAAATCACTGATTGAACCGAACTCTTTTACGTGCCTAACTACTGACAAAAACTTGGCTTTGGTAGCATTAGGACATTCCCTGTTACTTAATCGATTGATAACCATGTTTGTAGCATCATCTCCAGCCAAATGTGACTTTTTATTAAATTTTATTAATGGCTAAACTAACCAAAAAATGTCCATAAGTAAAGCATTAATGTGACGTATGTCTCTATAAATTGATTGTCTTGGTCATGGTTTAGTCAAGTTTGTCAAAGGGAACAATCCCATTATTTACATTTGATATCGTTCACGACTAAGGAAAGATAAAAAGCACGAATAACGTCCAATATTGGAGTGAAAAACCAACATCGTCTATTCAAAACTGGCTCTGTTTTTACTTCGAAACATCTTGAGCGTATTGAAGCGCTCGGGCTTCTTTATCATAGACTTGTGACAGAGTTTGATATTGTGAAGAGAGGCGCTTGTAATCTTCAGCAAGTTCCAAAGCGTTGGTGTTATACCATTCCGCAGTTATTTGATTGGCTGTTTTGTTTGACTCGCGGCACTTCTGGGCCAGTATCTCCCACCCATTTGCTGACCATTGGGATTGTGTGCTCAATTTAAGCAGCTGATTCGCTTTAGTTGTGAGCTCTTCTTTGTATTGAATCGATGCTTTTAATTGCGCTTTGAACACATTTTGGTTCGACTTGGCACGCCAAAGTAGCACGAGCTCATGCAGTGAAAAGGTTTCGGACAATAACTGACGCTGTTTATGTTCGGTCAAAAGTGTATTGAATACCTCAACATGCTGATTGTAATTGGACTCTAAACGATTGAATTGGGTAAGATTGTCATTCCACGACGATGGGTTACATTGAATATTGGCGTGCCCCGTTATCGGGAACAGAAGAAATAGTAGTATCCAATTGAGTCTGTTGATCATTATTGCTCGCGTTAGTTGACTTGCTCTTTTGAGTATATACCCAAATTTCTACGACATGCGTGCTGCTGGTGGGATAAGAATAAAGAATGAAAAGGAAAAGGGCATGAAGAAAATTCTCGTCGCATTGATTGTCATGCTGTTGCTCGGCGGAGCGGGGGCTGGATACTATTTCTTCTTTATGCAGAAAGATGAACCTGAAGCACCAAAGGCTACACAAGTCGAGCAATCGTCACTGCAAAAAGAAACATCCAAACCGATTCTGGATTTAGAAGCCGTTCCCCCGGAAGTTACCGAGTACTACGTTATTGAGCGTCGTGTCAATGTTTACAACAAGCCTAACCCTAATGCTTTAGTTGTCGATACGCTCTATAAGGGAGAAAAAGTATCGGTGTTAGAAAAAGTAGATGGGTGGTACCGAATCTCCGGCTATCTTGTCTATGAAGAGGGTGGAGAAGAAAAAGCCGAATGGTTGAATGCTGAAGGGTTATCGGATGCAGAGCCAGTTATTAAAGAGCAAGAGCGCTTAGAGATATTGGATGAATACCTACAGAAGTCGGATGATTTAAAAGTTCACTTGGATATTTTCCGTAAGAAAACACAGCAATTGTTAGACGATGAAACCTGTGATCCGAGTGATTTTGAGGAGCTCGGAGGCTGGGTTCGTTCTGTGACGTTCAAAAAGCGCAACGTTTACTTCATCTATTGTGGCGGTTTGGAGCAAGAGAACAAGATCTACTTAGATGTTGATAAGGGCGATATTTTTTATCGATAACTCACCACCAATTACACTAGTTTTCTAAAGACGTTTTGATAAATGCAATAACGATGCAAACCTGAAATCAGAGATTTATAACTTTTTAGTTGTGAACCATAATCAATAGGAATACTATCAACGAGTCAAGTGACCTAACTTGGCTCTTTGTGTTTTTAGTGAGTTCCTATGCCTTGGATTTACCTTAGAAAGTTGATTTTGCTGCTATTTGCAATGGTATTGCTACCAGTGCATGTATCTGCTGCGCAAATCGACCACAAGGCTCACGTACCGCACTTTTCTAAGCTACAACCTTTTGTAGCCGTAAGTGTATCGCCAAACTCTTCCGTCGATTTTTCTGAAGTTTCAGAAGAAAGCTCTCAATCTCCAGTATCTGAAGGCCATGCAAGTCTCGATTCCGTTGCTTTGTTTAACTCTCAGCGCTGGACGTCTTACTTACGGGAAGGGCTTGATGACGAGCACGTAGATTTTGTCGGCGATCTCACGACTCCGTTTTACGCTGATGCGGGTTACGCATACAGCTTGATGGACATTAACTGGCGTCACAACCAGTCCACATTTTATCATTTCACAAGCGATCATCGCATTTCTGGTTGGAAAGATACCAATGCCATGTACGTCGCACTCAATAGTCAGTTTTCTGCCTAAACACCATCTATTTGCACCATTGTGCACTCTTAACACGACGATTGTATTCGACAGGACGTGAGCGTTCTGAGCATTTCATACCCTGAATTTATTCTGGGAGCATCTGTCGTGTGTTAAGCCTTGTTATTAAAAGCTTCACTTCATTGTGAAGGGATGATGTTTACATGAAAAAAACACCAAAGCAGCAAAAGAACAGAAAGCTGATGAATCACTACTCAGCTTGGAAATATGTCGTATTAATCACGACAGTCATTATTTTAACCCTAAGTGCTATACCAACTTGGTTTGGCGAACAGCCTTCTATCCAGTTGACGTTTGCGGATCAAAACAACAGTGAAATGTCGGTTGTTCATCTGAATCAACTGCTAAAAACCAACCATATTTCAGCCGACAAAATCATCGAAAAAGACGGCAAAACAACCATTGTATTCGATGGTGAAGATGCGCAAAGTAAAGCTCGTGCGTTGTTAAACAAAGAGCTAAATAAAGACGACAGCATCACTTTCTCATACGTATCGGTTGCGCCAGAATGGTTGAGTGAGATGGGCTTTAGCCCAATTAAGCTCGGTCTTGACCTTCGTGGTGGCGTTCAGTTTCTGTTGAATGTTGATGTGAATAAAGCGTTTGAAGAACAACGTGATGCGTTGATTGATGAAATTAAAGCGAACCTACGTGATCAACGTGTTCGTGGTGTGCAAGTTCGAGCAGAAAGTGGCAACCGAATTACGGTAAACAGTGACAGCGAGCAAGCATTGTCGGAAGTGAACAAGTTCTTGCGTCAAAACTACCCGGGCTGGATTTCAAAAAGTTCATCTCGTGGCTTTGTGCTTGAACCGAGTGAACAAAATATCCAAGAATTTCAATCGTCGACTCTTCAACAAAACCTGAAGATCATGCGTGGTCGTATTGAAGAACTTGGTATCACAGAGGCACTAGTGCAACGCCAAGGTAAAGAGAGCATTCGAATTGAGCTCCCTGGTGTACAAGATCCTGCTCAAGCGAAAAACGTTATTGGTGCAACAGCAAGCTTGGCGTTTTATGAAGTGAAAGATGCGAGCCAAGCACACAGCAGCCAAGATCTTGTTCTTCAAGATAATGATGGTCGTACTGTGATTTTGTCAAAACGACCAGTTCTAACGGGCGAGCACATCGTGAACGCTCGTGCTGGTGTCGACAAAATGGGCATGTCAGAAGTCAATATTTCTCTTGACCACGCTGGTGGTAAGAAAATGAGTGACTTCTCAGCAACTCACATCGGCAAGCCAATGGCGACCGTTTACCGTGAATACAAAACAAACGATCGCGGTGTAACTGAGCGTAGTGAGCGCGTTATCAGCGTCGCGACTATTCAATCTCAGCTTGGTAGCCAGTTCCGTATTACTGGGGCAGGTAGCATGGACGATGCGCAGCAGTTGGCGCTATTGCTTCGCGCGGGGTCACTGACCGCGCCGGTTACTATTGTGGAAGAGCGAACAATCGGTGCTTCTCTGGGTGCAGAAAACATTGAAAACGGTTTTGCAGCACTGGCTTTAGGTATGGGACTAACACTGACCTTTATGGCACTTTGGTACCGCCGCTTAGGTTGGGTAGCGAACGTGGCGCTTTGCGCCAACATGCTTTGTTTGCTTGGCTTAATCGCCTTGTTACCAGGAGCGGTTCTAACGCTTCCGGGTATTGCCGGTTTAGTGTTAACCGTCGGTATGGCAGTAGACACCAACGTTATTATCTTTGAACGTATTAAGGACAAAATGCGTGAAGGCCGCAGCTTCGCTCAAGCGATTGATCTTGGCTTTGACAGCGCATTCTCGACCATCCTTGATGCCAACATTACTACCATGATCACCGCCGTGATTTTGTACGCCATCGGTAATGGCCCAATCCAAGGCTTTGCCTTAACACTCGGATTAGGTTTGTTAACCAGTATGTTTACAGGCGTATTTGCCTCTCGAGCAATGATCAATTTAATTTGGGGCCGCGATGCCCGTCGTGATGTGAGGGTTTAATCATGGTCGAAATGCTAAAACAAAATATTCGTAAAATTCGCTACTTTACTACGCTAGTTTCCATCATTTTAACGGTGATCGCGATCGTCGCTCTAGGCTTTAAAGGGTTGAACCTAGGTTTGGACTTCACTGGCGGTATGGTGACAGAAGTAAAGGTAGATAAGCAGCTAACTAACCATGATCTGCTTGACGTTCTGCAACCAAAGCTTGGTGAATCTGCGTCAGTGACACGCTCTGGTGAAGATGGCCGTTGGGTGATTCGTTACTCTGCGCCGGAAGATGGACAAACGTTGCCAAGTGTAGAAGAGGTGTTGAAGCCAATCTCTCACCAAGTTGATGTTGTCAGCAACAGTATAGTTGGCGCTCAAGTTGGCCAGGACTTGTTTGAACAAGGTGGCTTAGCATTGTTGATTTGTGTGTTGAGTATTCTCGGTTACTTGTGTTTCCGTTTTGAGTGGCGTTTAGCGAGTGGTTCACTATTTGCTTTGGCCCATGATGTGATCTTAGTGCTTGGTTTCTTTGCAATTACTCAAATGGAGTTCAACTTAACCGTTTTTGCAGCGGTGTTAGCAATTTTAGGTTACTCATTGAATGACTCGATCATCATTGCAGACCGAATCCGTGAGCTGTTGATTGCGAAGCAGAGTTGGAAAACAGAAGACATCAATGACCAAGCTGTTATCGCGACGTTTTCACGCACCATGGTGACATCTGGTACAACACTGATCACCGTTGGAGCATTGTGGATTATGGGAGGAGCGCCTTTGGCTGGTTTCTCAACCGCCATGTTTATTGGCGTTCTGTCGGGTACATGGTCTTCGATTTCGATTGGTACTGTGCTGCCGGAGTGGTTGAAACTGGAGCCGAAACATTATCTTCCAGTTGAGATTGACGCAGCGCCGTAGCATTATTTTTAAGGTAGAAGTGCTTGCGCCACTCATCTTGAGTGGCGCTTTTTTGTGCTTATTTCACGCGCATCAAGCGATGTTTCACAAGTCCCAAATCGAACTCTAAGACTTGTGAGCGCTTCATTGCTTCGACTTTATTCAACATCGACTCTTGGTAGCCTTTCTTCTTCATCCACTGAAGAGGTACAGAGAAAGCATCTTCATTAACGACATAAGACTCGCCTTTATGCTCACCGCTATAGACGTTCACAACCCAAACTCGGGCTTGAAAGTCCAATACTTCACCCATGACTTTAGCGATTTTATTCAGAATATTTTTCATTGTTTCCAGTTTGCCTTAGCTTAGTAGCAACCAGACACCAACTCCCATCATTAAAGTGCCTGCGATACGGTTCATTAGGCGTACATTCTTAGACTGACCTAATACGTGTTTCAACCCTTTACCACCAGTAGCGTACAGAGACATGCAAATGAACTCAAACAGTAAAATAATGGAGACAAGTATGATCAGTTGCGGTGCAAGTGCTGCGTTTTGGTCTATAAAAGGCGGTAAAAGAGAAATCATAAATGCCCAGCCTTTTGGGTTTGCGATTGCGGTAACGAAGCCTTGCATGATAAGTGCGATATTGTCACTCTTTGGTGTTTCTAAGTTGTCGACATTAATCGCAAGTTTCCCTCGCGACCGCCACATTTCAACTCCAAGATAGAGTAAATAACCGCCACCAATGAACTTTAACGCGATAAACATCCAAGGATAATTGAGCATAATCGCAGCGATACCTAACACCGCAGAGACTGACACCAGCGCGACACCGAGAAGTTCCCCTATCATCATCCATAACGTGCGACGATAACCGATACTCATACCTAACGTTAGGGCGAGAGTCATGCACATACCAGGTGTGATTGAGACAAAAAAGAAAGTAGGGATGAACATACTGAGCAATGCAAGATTCATATCTGTTGATGATTTAGTGATTAAAGAGAAGCCACAAAGATAGTGCAAAGTGGAAAAGGATGCTACTACAAAGCGAACGATTACTTTCACTAGTAGCTAGTTGATGTTCTTCGAATATATAAATTTAAAATGAAATTATATTTTAATCTATGCGTCATAATAGTGCGTATTGCACCAGTATGAGACAAGCTCTTATATCATTTTTAGATTAAATATATTTAATTTATTATATTTTGTCGGTATTAATCATCACTGTATTAAAATAATCGAATTGATAACTAAATTATCATTAAATGCAGTAATTAAATGATATGTTTGATAATTATTTTTGCTGATAATTGAATTATTATTCTAATCTCAAGTTTGTTGTAATCATATAGGCTTAAAATTCAGATCTTAAATCATGACATAATGTAACGTCTGCCATTCTGTATGTAAGTGCATGATATTTAATAATTATGTTTCTATTTCTATTGGTGTGGCTTTTGTGGAAGTGTGATTTAAAACAATGACTTATGTAAAATTAACTATTTTATAACATTTCACGGGTAATGAGATCTAAATCAATCTTATGCAATTGGGTGAGTTTTTTATTTGAAATGTAATATTTCTAGGTTAACTTAAAATAAAGGCAGCACGGGATTGGTTGTCAAAAGAATAAATAAACACGTCAGTTGGTGAAATATTTCATCAGTGTATTAAGTTTGCTTTTTAAATGCCGTTAAGAATGGAGTCTTCAATGAAGAAAGTCGCTTTGATCACTGGATCAAAAGGCGGAATTGGTTCTGCTATTTCCTCTCAATTAGTCAATGACGGTTACCGTGTAATCGCTACTTATTTCACAGGTAACTACGAATGTGCGCTGGAGTGGTTCAACAGCAAAGGGTTTACCAAAGATCAGGTTCGCCTTTTTGAGTTGGATGTAACAAACACGACAGAGTGTGCAGAGAAATTGGCGCAATTGCTTGGGGAGGAGGGAACCATTGATGTTGTTGTCAACAACGCAGGAATCACACGTGATGGCGTGTTTAAAAAGATGACTGCGCAAGCTTGGAATGATGTCATCAATACCAACCTCAATAGTTTATTCAACGTTACGCAACCCCTCTTCGCTGCAATGTGCGAAAAAGGCGGTGGTCGTGTCATCAATATCTCTTCAGTCAATGGTCTTAAAGGGCAGTTTGGTCAAGCAAACTACTCGGCGGCGAAAGCTGGGATGATCGGTTTCTCTAAAGCCTTAGCATACGAAGGTGCTCGCTCGGGTGTGACAGTTAATGTTATCGCTCCGGGTTACACGGGTACGCCAATGGTTGAGCAAATGAAGCCAGAAGTGCTGGAATCCATCACGAACCAAATTCCAATGAAACGTCTTGCGACACCAGAGGAAATTGCAGCATCAGTGAGCTTCTTGGTCAGCGATGCGGGCGCCTACATCACCGGAGAGACTTTGTCGGTGAACGGCGGCTTATACATGCACTAAGGAGAGAAGATGATGGAAAAAGTATTTATCGTAGCGGCGAAGCGTACTCCAATTGGTGCTTTTGGTGGTAGCCTGAAAAATACTTCTGCTGGCGATCTGGCAGCAGTAGCGATTAAGGGCGCGTTGGAAGCGGCAAAGTTGCCTGGCGACAAGGTTGACGAAGTGATTGTTGGCAACGTTGTTGGTGCAGGTCAAGGAATGGGTGTTGGCCGCCAAGCGGCACTGTTTGCGGGGATTCCTGAATCTGTTCCTGCATATGGCGTAAACATGGTTTGCGGTAGTGGCATGAAAACGGTCATGGATGCCGTGTCCCATATCCGTAGTGGCGATGCTGAGATCGTTGTTGCAGCGGGTGTTGAAGTCATGTCTCAGATTCCGTTTGCTGCACCAAGCAGCATTCGTGATGGCAACAAAATGGGCAATCTGGAGCTAAAAGATCTGCTCATAGCGGACGGTTTAACTGATGTTTACAACCAATATCACATGGGTGTGACGGCAGAAAACGTAGCAAAACAAATCGGCTTAACTCGCCAGCAGCAAGACGAATACGCGCTGTCTAGCCAACAGAAAGCGGTAGCCGCTATCGAAGCTGGCAAATTTCAAGACGAAATTGTGCCAGTGGAAGTAAAGCAACGCCGTGAAACCGTGATGTTTGATACGGATGAATACCCAAAAGCGAACGCGACAATGGAAGCCTTAAGCAAGCTACGTCCTGCTTTTGACCGCGAAGGCACTGTGACTGCGGGTAATGCATCAGGCATTAACGATGGCGCGAGTGCGATTATCGTTGCATCTGAAAGCGCAGTTAAAGCGCATGGATTAACGCCGCTTGCTGAGATCGTAAGCTATGCGCAATCGGGTCTTGATCCGAAGATCATGGGCCTAGGTCCTGTTGAGTCGGTCAATAAAGCACTCGAAAAAGCAGAACTCACAGTAAATGATATCGACGTTTACGAGTTAAACGAAGCATTTGCAGCGCAAGCACTTGGCGTGATTCATCAGTTGGCGGAAACAAACCAAGTTCCAGTTAACGCGATTCAAGATAAAGCGAACTTTAACGGTGGTGCTATCGCGCTAGGACACCCGCTTGGTGCATCTGGAAACCGAATCTTAGTCACGCTGGTTCACGAGCTTCATAAGCAAAATGGTCAATATGGCGTTGCTTCACTTTGTGTGGGCGGCGGCATGGGCACGGCTGTGGTTGTAAAGACAGTTAAGTAATTATTTAAACGGACATTTTTAATTCTTTCTCTAGGAGACAAACCATGTACACAGATTTCTTCAAAACATTTAGCGATCAAACTGAAAAAAATCTAGAACCTTACTTGAAGTTCAACAAGCTAGTGACAAAAAACGTAGAAGTGTTGACCGAGCTTCAATTGAACGCCATTCGCACATACAGTGAAGTGGGTCTAAACCAGATGAAAGCAGCGACAGAAATCAAAGACGTAACGTCATTGACTGCTTTCAACAGTCAGCAACTAAGCGTACTTACTAAACTTTCTCAACAAATGATGGATGACAGCAACAAGCTTCAAGCGATTGCAAAAGAGTTCAAAGAAGACGTTGAAAAAATGACTTCGGAAAATCTAAAGACTGTTACTCCAGCGTAATTTGTCCGATTCTCGCCGCCCCTAGATTTGGGCGGCGTTGTTTTTTCCGAATATAGGAGTAAGACTATGTTTCAACACTTCTTTTCGGACTATCTTGTGAAGCTTCAGGAAACCAATCATCAGTGGTGGCATGATTTCGAAGTGAACAAGGCAGTCGTGAACTCTCCTTTAAACAAGGCCATGCAAGAAGTGAACTTTGAGGATACTGCCAAACTGTTCGAACAAGCTGCGAATCAGCCTGCTGCGATTTTAAAGCTGCAAGCACAGTGGTGGGAACAGCAGCTGCAAATTTGGCAGAATGTTGCATTGGCAGGGAACCAAGCACAAATCGTCGAAGCTGAAAAAGGGGATAAGCGTTTCTCAAACGAAGCGTGGCAAAATGAAGCCATGTATAGCTTCATCAAACAATCCTACCTTTTATTTAGTAAGACCTATCTGGACACCATCGAGTCTTTGGAAGGCTTAGATGAAAAGACGAAAGAACGTATTATTTTTTTCTCTCGCCAAGCCATTAACGCCCTTTCTCCTTCCAACTTCATCGCCACTAACCCAGAGCTTTTGAAGCTGACACTTGAGCAAAACGGTCAAAACTTACTGGCAGGCTTAGAGCAGTTGAAAGAAGACGTTGAGTCGAGCGCAGACATTTTAAAAATTCGTATGACGAATAACAATGCATTCCGCGTGGGAGATGACGTTGCGACGACACAGGGCAATGTGGTTTTTCAAAACGAATTGTTTGAGTTGATTCAATATCGACCTCTAACAGAGAAAGTGAATGCGACGCCGCTGCTCATCGTCCCACCTTTCATCAATAAATACTACATCCTTGATTTAACAGCAAAGAACTCAATGGTTCGATGGTTGTTAGAGCAGGGGCATAGTGTATTTATGATGTCTTGGCGCAATCCAGGCAAGGCACAAGCGCACATAGAGTTTGGTGACTACGTGACAGAAGGCGTAGTGAAAGCCGTCGCTGCAATTGAAGATATAACAGGACAAGAGCAAATCAATGCTGCTGGTTATTGTATCGGTGGTACTGTTTTAGCAAGCACGGTTGCCTACTACGCTGCAAAACGTATGAAGAAGCGCATTAAGTCTGCCACTTTCTTCACCACGTTGCTCGACTTCTCTCAACCAGGTGAAGTCGGCGCGTATATCAATGACACCATTGTTAGTGCAATTGAAGCGCAAAATAACGCAAAAGGGTATATGGACGGCCGTTCCTTAAGCGTGACGTTTAGTTTACTGCGTGAAAACAGCTTGTACTGGAACTACTACGTCGACAATTACTTGAAGGGTAACAGTCCGGTTGATTTCGACTTGTTGTACTGGAATAGCGATAGCACCAACGTCAGCGCTGCATCTCACAATTTCTTGCTTCGCGAGCTCTATTTAGAGAACAAGCTGGTGCAAGATAAAGGCGTCAAAATTGGTGGAGTATGGATTGATCTAAATAAGATCAAAATTCCTAGCTATTTTGTGTCAACGAAAGAAGACCATATTGCGTTATGGCAGGGAACTTACCGTGGTGCGCTGAACACGGGTGGTAACAAAACATTTGTCCTCGGTGAGTCTGGTCATATTGCGGGCATCGTGAACCCGCCAGCTAAAAATAAGTATGGTTATTGGTTGAACGATAATTTGGATGACTCTGCTGATGAGTGGTTGAATAAGGCGGAACACAAAGAGGGATCGTGGTGGACACACTGGAACGAGTGGTTACTCCAATTCAACCCTAAAGAGCAAGTTGAGCCTTTCCCTATTGGCTCAGAAAACCATCCGGTTATTGATGAAGCGCCAGGACAATACGTCAAACAGGTTCTGCCAGTAAAAGAATCTTAAACAACTCCCTATAGCAGTAAATCTTAGCGGCCTTTATGGTCGCTTTTTTTATGTATGATTGCTTGTTTATTTATTGTTGGCAGTACCATTGAGCAATAAATAAAAAGCGCCGAGCATTTGCTCGGCGCTCAGTGTCAACAAATAGGCTAGTTGACGAGTAGAGATGCGTTACGTTACACCTCTTTATCCTTACCAAATGACAGCAGCCAGAGAGAGATTGCTGCTACCGCCACAAAGCCGGAAAGAATAATCACTGGCATAGCACTGTAGCCAAGGATATGCCAAATTACAGATTCTAATGTACTCATGGTAAGTCTCCTTAGTGCCAGCCTTCAACGCCGCTCATGTCTGGTAGTTTGTGCGCAATACCTTTGTGACAGTCTACACATGTTTTCTCGCCTGAAGCTAGAGCGGTGGAGTGTTGTTCTGCCGCACGTGATCCTTGCTGAGAGTAATCCATGAAATCAAACTCATGACAGTTACGACATTCAAGAGAGTCATTCTTTTTCATACGTGCCCACTCTCGCTCTGCGAGGTGTCCACGACGCTCTTGGAACTTCTCTGGCGTATCGATCGTCTTCGTTACGAAGTGTGCAAATAGCTCTTTAGATGCCTGTACTTTACGAACGATCTTATCCGTCCATTCATGAGGAACGTGACAGTCTGAACAAATCGCACGAACACCAGATCGGTTGGAGTAGTGAATTGTTTCTTGAATTTCAGCAACGATCGGCGCGTGACAGCCAGAACAGAATTCTTCTGTGTTGGTTGCTTCCATACCTGTGTTGAATGCGCCCCAAAATAGAAGGCCACCAGCGAAGCCTAGAAATAAAACCACACCAGCGGCAGCTTTACTCGGGCTCGACAGTCTCTTCCAAAACGCTTTAAGTATTTTCATAAGTAACCTCTTAGTACTCGCGTTTCAATTACTGAAGCGAATCGACTGCCTTAAACTCGTTTTCCACTAGTGGTTTTGCATCCGTTTGTGGAACGTGACATTGCAAACAGAAGTAACGACGAGGAGACATATCTGCCAGTACCGCATCTTCTCTGTTTACATAGTGCGTTACGCTAATTTTAGTCGCACCTGACTCTTTTGCATTTTTCCAGCTATGGCATGCAAGACACTTGTTAGCATTTAACGAAATTTCGTAGTGACGAATGCTGTGTGGGATCAACGGTGGTTGATAAACATAGCTGTCTTCAACAATTTGATCTTTAGGGAAGTCTTTGAACTCGTCTGCTGGACGCGTATCTTCCAATTGAGACATTCCACGTAAAGATTCTAGACCACCAATACCACCTGGATTATCCAACTCAGCTTGCGCAATGCCTGTCACTAACGCACCTACAGATAAAACTGCGACAAGTAATTTTTTCATCATTTCATCTCCGCCTTTATGGCTTAAATTCTTTATTAGGCCGCCATAATGACGGCCGTAGCATTCAGTATCTGAAGGTTAAGCAATCTTAGTAATTTTGACTGGGCACTTCTTAAAGTCTGTCTGTTTAGACAGTGGATCAGTCGCATCTAGGATAAGCTTGTTAATCAAAATACGTGCATCAAAGAACGGTACGAATACCAAGCCTTTTGGCGGACGGTTACGACCGCGAGTTTCAACACGAACGCGTACTTCACCGCGTTTGTTTGCCATGAGTACTTCTTCACCACGGCGAACATTGCGTGCTTTTGCGTCTTCTGGGTGCATGTAACACACTGCGTCTGGTACTGCTTTGTATAATTCAGGTACACGACGAGTCATGGTGCCTGTGTGCCAATGTTCAAGAACACGACCAGTACATAACCACATATCAAATTCATCGTTCGGTACTTCTGGTGGCGCTTCGTATGGCGCGGAAATGATCTTCGCTTTGCCATCAGCATTGCCGTAGAAGTCCCAACCAGAACCTTCTTTCGCGTATGGGTCTGAACCTTCTTTAAAGCGCCACTGTGTTTCTTTACCATCAACAACAGGCCAACGTAGACCACGTACTTCATGGTAACGGTCGTATGGAGCCAAATCATGCCCGTGACCACGGCCAAATGTTGCGTATTCCTCAAACAGACCTTTTTGGACATAGAAACCGAAGTGGTGAGCATCGTCATTCAGTTCACGAGCTTCTTCGATAGGGAATTTGTCGACGTTACCATTGCGGTAAAGTACGTCGTACATTGTTTTACCACGGTATTGAGGCGCTTTCGCTAGAAGCTCTTCAGGCCACACTTCTTCCATTTTGAAGCGTTTCGAGAACTCCATTAGCTGCCACAGGTCGGATTTTGCTTGACCGACTGTGCCCACTTGTTGGTACCAAGCTTGGGTACGACGCTCTGCGTTACCGTAAGCACCTTCTTTTTCAATCCACATTGCGGTAGGAAGAATAAGGTCTGCTGCTTGTGCTGTTGCTGTCGGGTATGGGTCAGACACAACGATGAAGTTTTCTGGGTTGCGGTAACCTGGAAGACGTTCTGTGTTGATGTTTGGACCGGCTTGCATGTTGTTGTTACATTGAACCCAGTAACAGTTCAGAACGCCGTCATTCAGCATACGGTCTTGCAATACGGCGTGGAAGCCAGGCTTTGGTGGAATCGTACCTTCTGGCAGTTTCCAGATGTCTTCTGCAATCTTACGGTGTTTAGGGTTAGCAACCACCATGTCCGCTGGTAGGCGGTGAGCAAACGTACCAACCTCACGAGCGGTACCACATGCTGATGGTTGGCCCGTTAGTGAGAATGGGCTGTTCCCCGGAGTCGAGATCTTACCGGTTAGTAGGTGGATGTTGTAAACCAAGTTATTCATCCATACACCACGAGTATGCTGGTTCATACCCATCGTCCATAGAGACATCACTTTCGTGTTTGGATCCGCGTATTGCTTCGCAAGCTCGATAAGCTTCTCTTTCTCAACACCAGAGATTTCAGATGCTTTCTCTACTGTGTATGGCGCTACTGATTTCTTGTACTCTTCGAATGAGATAGAAGTGAGTTTGCCAGAGTTCGGGTTCTTCGCTGCTTTTTGTAGCGGATCATCGTCACGTAGACCGTAGCCGATGTCAGTGTCTGCTTGAGTGAAGTTCGTGTGTTTGTTCACGAAGTCCCAGTTTACTGCATCGTTTTCGATGATGTAGTTTGCGATGAAGTTAGCAATTGCAAGGTCAGACTGAGGATTGAAAATGTAGCCGTGGTCTGCCAACTCAAATGAACGATGGTAGTAAGTAGAAAGCACGTTCACTTTAACGTGAGGGTGGCTTAGACGGCGGTCAGTAATGCGAGTCCATAGAACCGGGTGCATTTCTGCCATGTTTGAGCCCCAAAGAACGAAAGCGTCTGCGTTCTCGAAGTCATCGTAACAACCCATTGGCTCATCGATACCGAATGCGCGCATGAAACCTACAACGGCAGAAGCCATACAGTGACGAGCGTTTGGATCAATGTTGTTTGATCGGAAGCCTGCTTTCATTAACTTTGATGCAGCGTAGCCTTCCATTACTGTCCATTGGCCTGAGCCAAACATACCTACGCTTGTTGGGCCTTTTTTCTCGAGGGAAGCTTTCCATTTCTCAGCCATGATGTCGAAAGCGTCATCCCAAGAGATAGGTGTAAATTCACCATCTTTGTGGAATTTGCCATCTTTCATTCGTAGCATCGGTTGAGTTAGACGGTCTTGACCGTACATGATCTTAGAAAGGAAGTAACCTTTGATGCAGTTCAGACCTTTGTTTACTGGTGCTTCTGGGTCACCCTGTGTTGCTACCACTTTGCCGTTTTGAGTGCCAACAAGAACAGAACAGCCTGTACCACAGAAACGACAAGGTGCTTTGTCCCATGTGATTTTGGTTTGATCAGAGCTTGCAATCAGGTTGGCTGCAGATGCTGGTAGTGTCACACCTGCGACAGCAGCAGCTGATGCAGCCGCGTTTGCTTTCACAAACGCACGTCTTGTCATTTTCATACTTCACCCTCGATTTGGGAATGTTGTGTTCCAGTGTCTTCTTCATCCGTTTCTTCAAGCCCAGTTTCGATTTGGTGATAAACCAATACCGTGCTTAAGACGTTCGGTAAATTGTTAATGGCATCGATAGTGTCTGTGATGAAACCTTGGTTCTCAGTTTCAAGTACGACGATAATCTTGCCTTCAGGACTGTCACCATAGATTTCCGCATTTTCGTGTGCTTCTATCTTTTGTTTGATTTCGTCCAAATGTTCCGGCAGCACATGTACTACCAAACTTGAAATATGCACTTCATTTAGTGACATATAGCTCTCTCATTTATTTTTATTGCCTTTGGCCGACGACATTCGGCTTAGGCTGTTATATTGCTCACATTGATGGATGAAGTCGGGCACACTGAAACACAGGCGCCGCAGCCGTTACACTCATCAAGGTCTAAATTGGGTTGTGCTACTTTCCCCAGTTCTAATTTGAACTGAATTGCCATCGGGTCGCACATATCCCCACAGCTTCGGCATTCGACATTTTGTTTTGCTAAGCAGTTATCGTTGATACTTGCTTTTGCTTGCCAAGGTTGTTCTGTATCTGGCAAGAAAAGGGGCTCAGGACAGGCGTTTGCACATTGATAGCAAAATGTGCATTCATCGATGGAAAAATCGACCGAGGGGAATCCGCCATCACTTTTGGTTATAATCTTTGTTTCACAGGCCTCAATGCATTTACCGCAGCGAGTGCAATCGTCCGTAAACTGTTCCGGTTTAGTTAACCAAGGCAAACGTACGGCGTTGTCGGGGTGCGCTTTTCTTGCAAAGAGTCTTCTTCTGGAAAGGTCTACCACTTAGTCACCTCGAAACTTGGAACCCAAACTAAGCATAGTCCACAATTTTCATTAATAAACTGTCATTTAAACTAACGAAATTGTAGTTTTTGACATATTTGTATAAATACCTCTTAGGGGGTAAATGGTATGCAATATTGTTTTGGATCAATAAATTCCGTCGCAGGTGATCACATATTGATAAAGTTGAAAGGTAATGGGTTCATTGCACGTACAAATAGGATTGTTAATGGGCGAGGAACTCAGATTGTTTAAAAATGTGAAAAAGTCAGTGACGCGCACGATTGCGTCCGCGATGCTTCTTATTTTGCTGCTCTCAGTCGCTACGACTGGTTTTGCGATTTTTACGTTAGCGTCCAGTTTGAACGATGCTGAAGCCGTCAATGTTGCTGGCTCGATGCGAATGCAAAGCTACCGTCTGGCGAATGATATTCAGGTTAAATCTGTTGACTATTCTTCACATATTGACGCATTTGAACATTCGATATATTCACCTTCAATGAAAGCGCTTCAGCATTGGTCTGTGCCTGAAGACATCACTCACGATTACTACCGTCTTATTATCAGATGGCATGAACTCAAGGCGGTGCTTAGAGGAGACAACCCGGCAGAATATCAACTCCTAGTGGCCGGTTTTGTTGAACAAATCGATGAGTTTGTATTTAAGCTGCAAAGCTTTTCGGAGCAAAAACTGATTAACTTAGCCTGGATCGGCGGGTTAGGGTTGGGTGGCATCCTTTGTGTCAGTATGTTTGTCGTTCATTTTGTGCGCCTCGAAGTTGTTCGGCCTCTGCGTGCCTTAGTTTTTGCTAGCGAGCAAATTAAAAATCGCTCATTCAATATATCGCTCAATGTATCTAGCGATAATGAAATGGGAATACTGACTCGAACCTTTAACCGGATGGCGACAGACCTTGGTAAGTTGTACCGAGGATTAGAGCAAGCGGTTGATGAGAAAACACGTAAATTGCAGCATGCCAACCAGTCTTTAGAAGTGCTGTATGACTCGTCAAAAGAACTCACGGCGTCGCGTATTAATCAAGACAATTTCCAGGCGATTTTGCAGCATATTGTCAGTCTTGAGGGCATTAAAGCGGTCAAACTTGAAATCGAGCAGCTGGGAGAACCGAGCTGGATATTGATGGAAGGAGAAGAATGCTGCCAAGATTGTGATGAAGATTGCCACGGTAAAGCCCTGATGCTAGATGGCGAGCACTTGGGCTATTTATATTGGAAAGCAGGGTTACCTTGTCCGAACGAGGCTCTTATTGACAACTTCGTGCAGATTTTATCACGCGCCGTGTATTACAATCGGGCGCAGCGCCAAGCAGAACAAATTCTGCTGATGGAAGAGCGAGCCACTATTGCTCGGGAGTTGCATGATTCATTGGCTCAAGCACTCTCTTACTTAAAAATTCAGGTCGCTTTGTTAAAGAGAAGCGTAAAGAACTTACCTGACGAAAAGGCGATCGCGCAGGCTAATCAAGTTATTGCTGAGCTAGATACGGGCTTATCTGCGGCTTATACGCAGTTACGCGAGTTGCTGACGACGTTTCGTCTTACGATTAAAGAGGGCAGTTTTGGCCAAGCATTGCAAGACATGGTTGAAACGCTCAGTGAACAAACTGCTGCGGACATTACGCTAAAAAATAGACTTTCATCAACTGAACTGGATGCACATCAGCAGGTTCATTTACTACAGTTGATAAGAGAAGCGGCAATTAATGCTATCAAACATGCGCAAGCAGATAATATTCACATTCAATGTCTCGATAATGATGGAAAAGTCACAGTAACCGTTAGCGACGATGGAATAGGCTTTGAACATCAAGACGAAAAATTAAATCATTACGGTATGAGTATCATGCAAGAGCGGGCCGCTAGACTGCATGCCGATCTTCACATCGAAGCATCGATAAACAAAGGTTGTACCGTAAAATTAGAATTCCAACATAGTAAGGAAGTAAACAGTGACAGTGTGTAAAGTAATGCTGGTGGATGATCATCCACTCATGCGAAGAGGTATCCACCAGCTTTTAAGCTTTGAGCCTGAGTTTGAGGTTATTGCAGAAGCAAGTAATGGCGCGGATGCAGTAGCGAAAGCGCATGAGCTGGAACTGGATCTTGTACTTCTTGATCTTAATATGAAAGGCATGTCTGGCCTTGATACTTTGCAAGCACTGCGTGCAGATGGCTGTGAAGCCAGAATTGTCATTCTAACCGTTTCAGATAGCCCAGCAGATATCGAAGCAATAGTTCGAAGTGGTGCCGATGGCTATTTATTGAAAGACACTGAGCCCGATGAGTTGGTTGAGTTGCTAAAACAAGCGCACCAAGGGGACAAGGCATACAGCCAAGAAGTTTCTAAGTATTTGAGTGAACGTTCAGAGCAAGAGGACGTGTTTGGTACACTGACCGATCGTGAATCGCAGATCTTAAGAGAGGTGGCAAGAGGTTTCCGCAACAAGCAAATTGCCGATCGTCTTTTTATCTCTGAGTCTACGGTTAAAGTACATATGAAGAGTTTACTTAAAAAGCTTCAAGTTCCTTCTCGTACTGCAGCAACCGTCCTTTATCTTGAGCGCTTTGGCGACATCAAATAACATTGTTGGATTTGAATCTGTAATAATAAATAAAATCAAACAGTTATATTGATTCTGACGAATAAAAAAACCGCCTGTTAGGCGGTTTTTTTACTTGTCTGGGCGAATAGAGTACAAGTCACTGTTGTGCTTACCACACTCCAAATAGTACTGATAAGCCACTTTTTTGCTTTCAGCAATGACTCTCATGCAGTGCATTTTCCCCTGTTCAAAATATCGAATCTCATATTCTACACTGGTATCAAGTTGCTCAGCGGCTGCCATACTTCGCCTCCATAAACCATCCAAAAAACATCCATGCAAATTATATGCCGTTATAGGGAGCGTCGTTCGGTACGTTTTTTAGCCGATAATTGCGCTCTAACTCACTTTTTTGCGGATAGCTGTGATCAAAAAGTTAATTTCAAACTCTATATATTATTAAGGTGGCAATCAATATTTGTCACACTGGTGTAAGTTTGCCGCAATACTAAGTGATACAGGTTGAGTATAGAACTTAATCAACAGAAAAGGGAATACGAATAAGTGACTAAATTAAAGGATGTATCTAATAAGGCGCTTCGTTATGGCCTTCTATTTTGCTTCGTATTTCTGCTTGCCGGTTGTGCGAAAAAGTTTTTATACAGCAATATCGATTGGTTCGTGCTCGATTACTTAGAGGACTATGTCTCGTTGCAAGGGGAACAAGAAGTCCTAGTGGAAGAGCGCTTATTATTGTTGGCAGACTGGCACAAGAAAGAGGAGTTACCATTATATATCGAACATTTAAAAGACCTTGAGAGATTAAAAGCGAGCGATATCACCTTAAATTACTTGCAACAAAATCGAGATAGAATGCGAGCGCATTACGATAGAGTGGTCAGCAAAGCAGCACCAGATCTTTTTGCGTTAAGTTTGCAATTAACGAAAGATCAAGAACGCGAGTTTTTGAGTAATGTACAAGAACATTATCAAGAGCGAAACGCAAAATATGCCGATAAGACAGAAGACGAAGTGCGTGAAATTATTCTGGATAACACTGAAGAGTGGATGGAAGAATGGCTAGGGAATCTATCAGGAAATCAGCGTCAATTAGCTCAAACATTTTCTCAGCAAGTTATTTTAAACAGCCCTTTATGGAGAGATTATCGAGCCACGGTATATCAAGAGCTCGAATACTTGTTCGACAACAAATCTAATGTTGTGACTTATCAAGATATATTTATGCGACTCTTGTTCGAACCAGAGAGTTATTATAGTGAGCAGCTTTCTCTGAATATTGACTCTAACTTTGCATTGGTTGATCAACTGACATTAGATGTTTCTCGTTCGATGACCGATAAGCAATGGCGTCATTTTCGTGAAAAGGTTAAAGAGTGGCGAGTACTGGCTGAGGAACTTTTAGATTAAATTCATGCTTCAATGAGCGAAAGCAAAGCGCAAAAGCCTTTCTTATCAAAAAATGATTCAAAGCAAATTCTTATTGAGCTATGAGCGTAACATAGCGTGAGGTTTGATGAGGCAACGTCAGATTATCAATGCGTGATAAGGCCTCATCGTACAAAACAATGAGAATAAATATGAAACATTTAGTTGAAAGATTTCTTCGATACGTCACGTTTGATACCCAATCCAATCCACATGTGACGCTTTGCCCAAGTTCACCTGGCCAGCTTGTGTTTGCTGAGTTACTTAAAAAAGAGATGCTCGAACTTGGCTTAAGTGACGTGACTTTGGATAAAAATGGCTACTTGATGGCTAAACTGCCAGCCAATGTTGATTATGCGGTTCCTCCTATCGGCTTCATTGCCCATATGGATACCGCGCCGGATGCATCTGGCAAAAACGTAAAGCCGCAATTCATCGAAGATTACCAGGGTGGCGATATTGCATTAGGGTTGGGGGATGAAGTGTTATCTCCCGTGCAATACCCAGATTTACATCACCTACATGGCCACAATCTTATTACTACCGATGGCACTACATTACTTGGCGCGGATAACAAAGCCGGTATCGCAGAGATTCTTTCCGCGGTAGCTCTGCTACTGGAAAACCCAGACATTCCACACGGCGACATTTGTATCGGCTTTACTCCGGATGAAGAAATCGGTCGTGGTGCAGATTTGTTTGATGTTAAAAAATTTGGCGCGAAATGGGCATACACTATAGATGGTGGCCCGCAAGGTGAATTGGAATACGAAAACTTTAATGCAGCAAACGCTGATGTAATTTTTCATGGAGTTAGCGTTCATCCAGGTACCGCAAAAGGCAAAATGGTCAATGCGATGAACTTGGCTGCGAAATTTCAAGTTCAAATGCCCCAAGATCAAACTCCGGAAACAACCGAAGGTTACGAAGGGTTCTTCCATTTAAAATCGGCAGAAATGGGCGTTGCACGAAGCGAGCTAGGTTACATTATTAGAGACTTTGACCGTCAAAGACTTGAGGATCGAAAAGCCTTTATGCAGAAACTCGTCGATGAAATGAACACGGGTTTACGCCATGGTTCTGTAGAGCTAAAAATAAAAGACAGCTATTACAATATGAGAGAAATGGTTGAGCCTTACCCTCATATCATTGAGCTGGCAAAGCAAGCGATGGAAGCGTGTGATGTGGAACCGATTATAAAACCTATTCGTGGTGGTACAGATGGTGCTCGTTTATCTTTTATGGGTTTGCCGTGCCCGAATATCTTCACCGGTGGTTTTAACTTCCACGGAATTCATGAGTTTATTTCTGTTGAAATGATGGAAAAATCAGTACTCGTTATTGTCAAAATTGCTGAGCTCACAGCGAAAAAACACAGTTAAAAGACTACGTCGAGACCTCTTGCAGATTTAATAACAAAATAGCCCAGATCTCTCTGGGCTATTTAAATATTAAGATGGAATACTAGCGCACGTCTTTGTCTTCAATTTCAATGTCTTCTAGCGGTAACCAGTCGACTTTCACACCCGCTTGGTCGAACATATCTTGACTGACTTGGATTTTATCTCCCCATCGAGATAAAAAGTCTTCAGACTGCTCAGGGCAGTGTACGTGTGAGATCCCTGTTTGAATGATCTTTGCCGCGCAGTTAGGGCAAGGAAAATGCGTTACCCAAATATCACATCCGTCTAAGTCACGTTTTGAGAACAAAATTGCGTTCTCTTCCGCGTGCAGTGTTTTAAGGTATTTCAACTCGCGCTCATCGGTGTCGACACTGTCAGAAACACCATGCGGATAGCCATTAAATCCAACAGATACAATGCGATTCTGTTTAGTAATAACGGCACCGACTTGTGTTGATGGGTCCTTACTCCAAGACGCCACTAGTTCTGCCATCTGGTAAAAGCGTTTCGCCCATTTAGAAATCATAGTCATCCTCTCTGTCGAAGGCGTTGAATTAATTGAATGATAACCCATTTATATTAAAAAAATAGTCAAAATCGGGGTCTTGAGTATGAAGGCGTCACTTTTTACCTTTTTAGCCACAAAACGTTCTTATCTTGAGCACTGAATCTCACTTTACGCCCGAATACAATACTCCCGTTAGTGTTTCCAAGCACACGCTAAAATTCGCGATCTCCTAAGGCGTATATTAAATAGTTATGATTGAGTTGTATGTATATTGCTCATTGAATACCACTGTTAACTAAATTACTTTATTTTCCTTTTGTTTCTCATGTTTACATTTAGAAACACCTTGGGCGCTTTTCAGTGAAGTTTTCAGTGGCAGCAAGGAGTAAGGTTGATAGGAATTCAACAATATCCTGTTCTATAAAGACGGTAAATACATGCAAAAGAAACCACTTGTCGCACTAATGGCGGCTACAGCAATCCTCGCTGGATGCGGGGAAGCTAATAATGCCCAAACGAAAGGTCAAGCGCCTCTCGTAGTGACTCAGGATGTCACGGTTATCGACTACCAACCGAGCAAGTCTTATATCGGTCGCATTGAAGCAGTAGAAGATACCAATATTACCGCGCAGATTTCTGGCTACTTAAAAGCTCGTCACTTTGAAGAGGGGCAAATGGTAGAAAAAGGGCAGCTCCTTTACTCTATCGAGCCATCTTCTTTTGAAGCCCAAGTCGCGAGTGCTAAAGCCGCACTTGCACAAGCTAAAGCGGCGCTAAAAAAAGCCGAATTAGATCATACTCGAGGTAAAAACTTGTTGCCTCGCGGTAGTATCTCTCAATCTGAGTTTGATGCTTTAACAGCTGCACTTCTTGGTGCGAGAGCAGAGCTAGAAGCGGCAAATGCTCAACTTAAACTTGCTGAAGTTAACCTTTCCTATACTCAAATCCGAGCACCTTTTAGCGGACGTATTAGTGATACCAAAGTGAGTACGGGTGATCTGGTTTCTCCGTCATCTGGCGTGCTGACAACTCTGGTGAGTTTAGATCCAGTTCATACCTCATTTAGTGTGAGTGAGCGTGAGCGTTTAGCTATGGGTATGGATCAAGTAAAAGGTGATGGCTCGGCTGAATCAAACCGCGTTGAAGTTCAGCTTGAACTGGAAAATGGACAGTTTTTTGAGCATCTCGGTAAGCTTGATTTCTTAGGTAATCGTATTGACACCAAAACGGGTACGATTGCTATGCGCGCGCTCGTTCCAAACCCAGATCAGAAGTTACTTCCGGGTCAGCACATCAAAGTGAACTTGAGAGATAAGAATACGAAGGACGTTATTGTTATTCCACGACGTGCCGTTCAAACTGACTTAGAAGGTGACTTTGTGATGGTGATGGCTGAGGGAAATGTCGCAGAGCGTCGTAACGTCGAGCTTGGCCCTCAGGTTGAACAAGGTATTATCATTCGAGAAGGGCTCGATCAGGAAGATACAGTTATTACACAAGGCCTACAACGTGTGCGTAATGGTGTAGAAGTGCGCCTTCAAGCACCTGCTGAAGATAAGCAGTAGGGAGCACTATGTTAAGTCGTTTCTTTATTCAGAGACCTAAATTCGCGCTGGTTATTTCGATCATATTAACGCTAGCCGGCGCGATCTCACTGGCGATTTTGCCAGTGGCGGAGTACCCACAGATAAGTCCGCCATCAGTCAGCGTTTCGGCTTACTACACTGGCGCGAGTGCAGAAGTTGTCGAGCAGGCCATTGCGGACCCCATAGAGACCTCAGTCAACGGCGTTGAGGATATGATATACATGTCTTCAAAGAGCGCGAACGATGGCTCTTACAGCCTAAACGTCACGTTCGATGTCGGCACCGATCCAGATATGGCGCAAGTTAACGTGCAAAACCGCGTGTCACAGATTGAGTCAAAACTGCCTCAAGAAGTTCGCATGGTTGGTGTGACGGTGAAAAAGCGTTCACCTGACTTGCTGATGGTGCTTAACTTCTATTCACCTGATGGCAAATACGATGATCAGTTCTTGATTAACTACATTAACTTGAATGTAAAAGATCAGTTGGCTCGTGCGAAAGGTATCAGTGAAGTTAACGTGATTGGTGGTGGCGAATACGCAATGCGTGTTTGGTTAGATCCTGAAAAAATGGCCAACCTTAAGCTAACCACGTCAGACGTATACGCTGCTTTGGCTGAACAGAACGTCCAAGTTGCGGCAGGGCGTGTAGGTGCAGCACCATACAACAATCCGCAAGAAGTTCAGTTTAACCTTGTGACCAAAGGTCGCTTGGAAAGCGTGAGTGAGTTTGAGAACGTAGTCCTTCGAGCTAATCCCAATGGCTCTACGGTTTATCTGAAAGATGTTGCTCGCGTTGAACTAGGCAAAAAGTTCTACGATGGTAACGGTAAGTTCCGTGGCCAGGACGCGTCAATCGTTGCGTTGTCTCTTCAATCGGATGCGAATGCGTTAGAAAGTGGTCAGGCCGTCATGGAGCTCCTTGAAGGCTTGAGCAAAAACTTCCCAGAGGGAATGGAATACGAGACCAGCTACGATACAACCGTGTTCGTATCTGAATCGATCAAAGGGGTAGTAAAAACACTGATTGAAGCGATTCTATTGGTGATTGCTGTAACTTACTTGTTCTTGGGTAGTGCGCGTGCAACGTTGATTCCTGTTGTCGCGATCCCCGTTTCTCTGATTGGTACGTTTGCCATCATGCAGGCAACGGGCTTCACCATTAATACGGTTACTTTGTTTGGCTTGATCCTTGCGATTGGTATCGTGGTGGACGATGCGATTCTGGTTATCGAAAACGTCGATACTACCATGGCGAAAGACCCAACCATTTCACCGCGTAAAGCGACGTTGCTAGCGATGAAAGAAGTCACGGGACCAATCATCACGTCGACCTTGGTTCTACTTGCGGTATTCATACCCGTCGCCATGCTGCCAGGTATCACCGGTATCATGTATCGCCAGTTCGCTTTGACCATCTGTATTTCGGTTGTGATTTCATCCATCAATGCATTGACGCTGTCCCCAGCACTTTGTTCTCTGGTATTGAAGCAGGGTGGGGGCAATACCGCTAACTGGTTCCAGGCTTTCAACCGAGGCTTAGAGCGCATCACTACGCGTTATGGCCAGATCGCTGGTTTCTTGGTGAAGAAGTCTTTACTGCTCGTGACGTTCTTTATAGTTGCTATCGCAGCGGTCACTTTCTTTGCGAAAACCACCTCTACAGCGTTTGTTCCTCAAGAAGATAAAGGCATTTTGCTGGTTAACGTACAGCTACCAGATTCAGCCTCTTTATCACGTACTGAAGAAGTCACCAATGATTTAATGAAAATGATCGGTGAAGAACCTGGTGTGGATGGTGTGACGGTTGCGAACGGTTACTCGTTTATGACAGGCGCAGCAGCATCAAACGGTGCTTCTGTATTTATCAAATTGCATGACTGGGATACTCGTAACTCGCTGCAAGGAGAGCACTCTGCTAATGCTATCGCGGCACGTATTAACGGTCGAGCGGCGACAGAGTTACCTCAAGCGGTTGTTTTTGCGATGGGACCACCAGCGGTTCCTGGTATGGGCGCTGCGTCTGGTTTTGAGTTTGTGCTTGAAGACACGCTAGGGCGAAGTCGTACCGACTTGTCGATGGTCATGGGAGAAATGATCCAAGCGGCTAACCAAGCGCCTGAAATTGCCTACACGTTTAGCACGTTCCGCGCGAATGTTCCGCACTACTACGTTGATATCGATCGTGAGAAAGCGCAGCAATTAGGTATTTCGCTGTCGTCTATTTTCCAAACCTTGCAAGGCAACTTAGGTTCGCTTTATGTGAATGACTTCACCATGTTTGGTAAGAACTTCCGCGTAACCATGCAAGCTGATAGTCAGCATCGTAGCAGCATGGAAGATCTAGAGCGTTTCCATGTTCGTTCTTCGAACGGTGATATGGTTCCGTTAAGTACGCTAGTGAGCTACGAGCAAGTGTTTGAGCCTGATGTGGCGTGGCGTTACAACATGTACCGCAGTGCTATCATTCAAGGCCAACCAGCTCCGGGTTACTCTAGTGGTGATGCGATTGCCGCAATGGAACGCGTTGCTGCGGAAGTTCTTCCGCAAGGGTACACGTATGAATGGACAGGTATGGCTTATCAGGAAGTGCTTGCGGGTAACCAAGCCATTTATGCGTTTGCGCTGGCTTTGATCTTCATTTACTTGTTTATGGTGGCTCAGTATGAGAGTTGGAGTATTCCACTGGCTATTATTTTGGTGGTCCCAGTAGCAACGTTAGGTTCCTTCCTTGCGTTGAATCTAACTGGCACGCCGCTTAACTTGTATGCCCAAATTGGTCTTGTCTTGCTCATAGCCTTGGCGGCGAAAAACGCAATTTTGATTGTGGAGTTCGCCAAGCAAGAGCGTGAAGAAAAAGATGCTGATATCGATAGTGCAGCGGTTAAAGGAGGCACGTTACGTTTCCGCGCTGTGAATATGACCTCTTGGTCATTTATCCTGGGTATCTTCCCGCTTATCTTTGCCGCTGGCGCGGGGCACGTGAGTCAAAACTCACTCGGCGTGTCGCTGATTGGTGGTCTATTGTGTGTGCTTCTAGCAGGTACATTCTTGATCCCAGGCTTCTACGCTCTGGTGCAAAGACAGCGTGAGAAAGTTCATGGCGGCAACACCAAGCTGGTTCCTCTTGATGATGAGTAATCACATCCGAAGTGCGCAGTAAGCACGAAGTGACAATTGAAAAAAAGCCCGAAGCAATGATTGCCTCGGGCTTTCTATTTTGAAAAGGGTTATTTTAGCGCAGTTTTGAATTGTGCAACGGCTTCATCCATATCATGAGCTTGAGCAGAGACAGAGTTCACTTCATGCAAGCATTCCTGAGCGGATTGCATGTTATTCTCAGATATTGCGTTTAGCTCGGTGATTGAACCGCTAACTTGGTTCATCACGATACCTTGTTCTTCAATTGCTGAAGCTATGCGCTCCGAATTACCTTGAATTGAATGCATGTCAGTAATGATCTGTTGCAGGCTAGAATCCAGTTTTTCAGAAGCATTAAGTGTTTGTTGCCCTTGATCGTTACATTGATCAATATCAGCAACAACTGTAGACATTTGAGTTTGAATGTCTGCAACGACCCGCGTGATTTCCTCTGTGGATTGATGAGTTCGGCTAGCTAGGGCGCGTACTTCATCGGCGACAACTGCAAACCCGCGGCCTTGTTCGCCTGCTCGCGCGGCTTCAATTGCTGCGTTGAGAGCTAGTAGGTTGGTTTGCTCTGCAATCTCTTGGATGATGTTCACGGCACCACCAATTTTATCTACATGCTGATTCAGCGAGCCAATCGACTGCTGGCTGTTTGATAAAATCGTGGTTAGTTGACCGATGTTGGTTACCGTCGCCTCAACAACTCCTCGACCTTGTTCGGCATTATTCGCTGCCTGATGTACGCCTTCTACCGCAACTGATGTGCTTTCAGAGATTTCACCTATTGTGGCAACCATTTGCTGAACTGCCGTCGCCATTGATGCAGTGTGGTCAGTTTGAGTGTGGAATTGCTCCATAACGCCTTCTAACTCACGATGCATATTATCGGTACTTGCAGTGAGTTGCGCCGATTTTTCTTGGGTACTACTAATTAGATGCTCAAGCTTATCCAATAGGTCATTGAGGTGATGACTGATATCAAATAGCTCGTCTTGACCTTTCAAATCAGATCGAAGTCCCATGTTGTTCGTTTCGCTGATACTTCGAATGGTGCCAAGTAAGCTATTCACTCGCGTATTGATTGAACGTGAAATTTGCCAAATCAATGCGAAAATAACGACTAAGATCAGAGCTGTAATGACCTGCTTGATGGTCGACATTTGTTCATCACGTTGTGCGGCAGCAGAGCTAAGGGCTGTGGAAAAGGTTTCAAATTGCTCTTCTACGGCATGGGATAATGCGCGAGTTTCACCGAGTAGGCCTTTGTCATAAGCAACCCCAACAACTTGCTTTTGGGCCGCCAATTGCTTACCTGTTTTGATAAGCTCCGGAGCATATTGCCCCTCAAGCAAGTCACTATTGAATAGTCCTGCTTTTACCACAGAGTCAAAACGGACTAATGCCAATAACTGCTGGTGGTCTGAACGTTGTTTAGCTTCTAATAGTGCTTGTTCGTAACCGGCGAGAAGCCCACTCTTTGAATCAAGCCCGTATCGTTGGTAAGCGCTGACCAGATTCTGAAAGCCCCTTTGGTATGCGAGCAAGTCTTGCTTAAATTGTTGACTGGAAGGTAATTCATTACTCTTGAGTATGTTCGCAAGCTCTTTTTCTGTGTCTATAAACTTGTCAACATTGGCGTCAAACTTATTTAGATATTTGTCATTACTACGCAGTAGGAAATCTTTTTCATTTCTGCGTAAGTTGAGTAAGCGTATTTCTAGATCACCAACGAGTTTGATGGCGTGATTAAGATCATTGCTCTTATTTTCAAAATGGGATGACGTACCCAAAAGGGCCACGATGCCTAAAATGGCGATAACTCCGAGGAAGTAGAGTTTTTGCCTAATAGTCATATTGTTGTTTCCTGAATAAGTAACTAAAAAGAGAAATCCAATGAGATTTCCAAGGGCTAGCAAACGTTGTTCAACTAACATGTCGAGAAAACGACATGCACTAATACAGCACTTTTTTACGTTGCTGTTTTTTCGCTCCGTGCTTGTTTTTTGTATCAAGTCGTCGGCGTTGAGAAGCGCGGGTTGGTTTCGTTTTAATACGCTTCTTCTCCTGTAAAGCGGCAGCTTTTATCAATGCTTGAAGCCGATTTAGGGCGTCTTCCTTATTTTGTTCTTGTGTCCGAAATTGTTGCGCTTTGATGATGATCACGCCATCTTTACTTATACGACTATCAGAAAGTGCAAGTAATCGCTCTTTGTAAAAGTCAGGTAAGCTGGAATTCCGGATATCAAAGCGCAGGTGTATAGCGGACGCTACCTTGTTAACGTTCTGGCCACCATTTCCTTGAGCTCTAATTGGGGATAATTGAATTTCCCACTCTTGAATTGTGACGGAGTTCGAAATTTTGAGCATGATAAGTAAATGCCGGTAAGGACGATTGAAAGAGCTGATAAATTAACATTACAGATGCACAAATAGAAGAAAAGACATGAGCACGATTGATTTTAGACCCTATGAGGGATTCATATTTGATATGGATGGTACTCTAATCGATACCATGCCAGCCCACTTGGCAGCTTGGCAAGCAACTGCTGAGCGTTTTGATTTTCCGTTTTGTCAGGAGTGGTTTCACAGTTTGGGAGGGATGCCGAGCTTTAAAATTGTTGAGGAACTAAATCGTGTGCATGAGCTTTCGTTAGATCCTAAAACTGTCGCGACATTTAAAATGGAAACATTCGCTGCTATGGAGCTTCATGGTGACGTTATTCCTTGCACGAACATCGTGTTAGAGGAATATTTAGGCCATAAGAAAATTGCAGTCGGGACTGGCAGCCAACGAGAAAGTGCCATGCGCTTATTAAGCCATGCAGGTTTATTAGACAAGTTGGATGTTGTAGTAACCGCGAGTGATGTAGAGAACCATAAACCCTTTCCAGATACCTTTTTGGTGGCCGCGGAACAACTCGACTTGGAGGCGTCACAGTGTCTTGTGTTCGAGGATACTGAGCTGGGGAAGCGAGCGGCGCATGCAGCTGGTATGGATTGCGTTATGGTGCAAGATAATGAGTTGATCTTTTTCCCAAAACCATAGTGGCAATATCCCTTAATATGAGATCAAAATGGGGTGCAAATGCACCCCATTAATTTTTACCACATCATCGATCATGAATCATAGATGCTTATTCTGGTTGAACTAGCTCTTGGTATTCAAATGAAGGTACCACAACTTCTACGCGACGGTTTTTCTCACGACCTTCGCGAGTGCTGTTGTCAGCAACTGGGTTTTCTTCACCCATACCTTTAACTGTCAAACGATCTGAACCAATGCCAGCTGCGGTTAGGTAATCAGCAACAGATTGAGCACGACGCTCAGACAGTTTTTGGTTGTATGCCGCAGGGCCTGAGCTATCCGTGTAACCAGTAATCTCTACTTGAGCTTGAGGATATTCGTTCAAGAATGAAACAAAGTTGTCCAGACGTTCAGAAACGGACTCTGTTAACTTAGCACTATCGAATTCAAACGTACCTGTACCGTACTCTTCTTTGTGCACCTTGCTCATCATCACTGGTTCTGGATCTGGCTCGATCACTTCTTCCGTTACAACTGCTGCAACAACTGGAGCTGCTGCGAATTTGTAGTTAACACCGATACCAAAGAAGTTAGCATCCATGTCGTCCCACACGTCGTCAGACATGTCTTGGTAACGTTGGTATTCAGCGCGAACACTCCAGTTTCTATCGATCGAGTATTCAGCACCCAAAGAACCTGTTGGGACAAAGTCTGTTTCGTCATCAGACATCATGTAAGCACCACCGATCTTAGCAAACAGATTCCAAGAGTCGTTTAAGTGCCAGTTGAATTTAGGTGCAAGTGTTAAAGCCGTTAGATTGCCGTCAATCGTATTAATCGTATTAGCCCCTGACCTAGAGTTTCCTTCATAGTCGCCTAAGAAGTCTACGCCGTACTCTAGCCCGATGATATCGGTAAAGTCATAACCGATATGTAGTCCTGCACCGAACGCTTCATCATCACAAGGGCTATTTAGATAGCAAGCGTCGTCAAGTGTAGTCATGCCCACTTTGCCCCCGATGTACATTTCAGCTTGAGCAGAGTTTAAAAGCGCGCTACTACCAGCTACCACTGCTGCTACTGCAATTGCTACTTTGTTCATAATGTTTCCTTGTATTGATTGCATATTAACTTCTACTTCGTTTTATCAAAAAATTAGAAAAAACCAGCGTTTATAAGAAATTAGTTTAATATTCTAATCATTTCATATCAAGCAACAATATATTTGAACTTGATCAACATTTACTACCCAAAAATACCTCACAAACTTCTGATATTTCTTACATTGTAGTAAAGATTTTTTGGTGCATAAGAAAATTGATGATTATTTTGAACTTTTTTTCGTAAACTTTACTTTACATTGTGCGCGGTGGTTAACAGGTGGTTTTTATTTGCATTTATTTGCAAAAACTGATTGCAAGTCTACGCCTAAGCCGATAAGTTACTTAAACGCTAGACAGAAAATGACCACAGCCCTTGATGCTGCTCGCTTTGTGAACAATGTTGCAATGAGTTCAGTTGGTAAAAATGGGGTCGGAAATAAAACCAGGAAGTAGAAGTAATGTTTCAAACTGATGATGTAAGAATAAATAGAGTAAAAGAGTTATTGCCACCTGTTGCAGTATTAGAGAAGTTCCCAGCGACTGAAACCGCTTCTTCGACCACTTTTGATTGCCGTAACGCCATTCACAATATTCTTGAAGGAAAAGACGATCGATTACTCGTGATCGTTGGCCCGTGTTCTATTCACGATCCGGCTGCCGCGGTTGAGTACGGCAAAAAGCTAAAAGTACTACGTGATGAACTGGGCGAGCAGCTTGAGGTTGTTATGCGAGTTTATTTTGAAAAGCCGCGTACGACCGTTGGTTGGAAAGGCCTTATCAATGACCCTTACTTAAATGACACCTATAAGCTAAATGATGGTCTACGTATCGGACGTAAACTTCTTCTTGATCTAACCGATATGGGCTTGCCAACGGCAAGTGAATTCTTAGATATGATCACACCTCAGTACGTGGCGGATTTGATCAGTTGGGGCGCTATCGGTGCTCGTACGACAGAATCTCAGGTTCACCGCGAGCTAGCTTCTGGTCTTTCTTGTCCTGTAGGTTTCAAAAACGGTACTGACGGGAATATTAAAATAGCGAGCGACGCGATTCGTTCTGCAAGCGCTTCCCATCACTTCCTTTCAGTAACAAAATACGGTCATTCCGCGATCGTAGAAACCGCTGGTAATCCAGACTGCCATATTATTCTACGTGGCGGTAAAGAACCAAACTACAGTGCAGCACATGTAGCTCAAATTAAAGATGAGCTGGACACTGCAGGTCTGCCGAAAAAAGTGATGATTGATTTTAGCCATGCTAACAGCTCGAAGCAGTTCAAGCGTCAAATGCTGGTGTCTGATGATGTATCCGAGCAAATCTCTGGTGGCGAAGAAGCCATTTTTGGAGTGATGATCGAGTCTCATTTAGTTGAAGGTCGCCAAGACTTAGTGGATGGTAAAGCAGCCACTTATGGTCAGTCGATCACTGATGCATGTATTGGCTGGGAAGACACGGAAACGGTACTTCGTCAGCTTTCTGATGCAGTAAAAGCGCGCCGCAACAAGTAAGCTCAACAGAAAAACTTTTTAAAAGCGAAAAGTGAATAGTGAAGAGCCAGAGGTACTATGCCTCTGGCTCTTTTTGTTGAGAATTACTCTCATATCTTTCTATTGTTTCTGCTTTCCTATATGTTATCTGTATACGTTGTAACCAAAAGGAATTTGGAATTGAATCGTAATGTATGGCTTCTATCCCTCTGCCAAGCCTTATTAATGACAGGGAATATTTTACTCATATCTGTTATTGCCCTTATTGGCAAAACACTTGCGCCGTCATCAAGTTTTATCACATTACCAGTTGCACTGCAGTTTTTGGGACTGATGGCCGCGACAATTCCTGCGTCGCTAATTATGGGCAAGTTAGGGCGTCGCCTTGGTTTTAGCCTTGGTAATGTCATTGGCATTTTGGGTGCTAGTCTAGCGACGTATGCATTAAGTCAACAAAACTTCTATCTGTTCTGCATGTCTACGTTTTTGCTTGGTGTTGGTATAGGTTTCGGTACTCTATACAGGTTTGCTGCCATTGAAGTGTGTGAAGAGTCGGCAAGGCATAGGGCGATTTCGATATCTATGGCGGGTGGGGTGTTAGCGGCGATCCTTGGGCCTAATCTGGCCGTGTACTCGCAGCAGTGGTCAGATGATGGCTTATACATTAGTGCATTTGCTGTGCTTGTCGTGCTTTATATAACCGCGTTGGTTGTGCTGCAAACCATTCGTTTTCCACCTGCACACACGCAGGCGCTACACGCTAAGGCGGATAAGCTGAGACTGATTATTCGTCGACCTAATTTCATGCTGGCCGTTATCGCGGCAATGGTTGCGTACGCGGTGATGAACATTTTAATGACAGCAACTCCTTTAGCGATGATTGGTTGTGGCTTTGATTTTGATAAAGCGGCGGGAGTGATCGAATGGCACGTGTTGGGTATGTTTGCACCTGCGTTTGTCACGGGCCGTCTGATAGAGCGGTTTGGCGCTAAGAATATGATTTTAGCGGGTGGATTGCTATTTGTTGCTTGTATTGGAATTAATATACATGGAGTGTCTATCTGGCATTTTAGTCTTGCTTTAATCCTGTTAGGAATAGGGTGGAACTTTATGTTTATCGCAGCAACTGGGCTGTTTAGTCAAAGCTATGAAGCGAAAAACAGAAGCAAGGCTCAAGCGTTTAATGAATTCTTCGTGTTCAGTTGTGTCACCATCACCGCATTACTATCTGGTTGGCTTGAGTCTACCGTAGGTTGGCAGAATCTTAATTTGTATGTTCTTCCATTTGTGTTACTCGTTATCGCGATGTTTGCGTTAAAAACGAATAAAAAGCCAGAATCACAAACCGCTTAATTAAGTCTTAATATATAACCCGGCCTATCGTGTCGGGTTTGTTTATTAGCTCAAATCAACAATCTCTTCTTTATGTTTTTATCGATAATGTGAATTCCCACAATAAAAATGTCGATTTGATAAGACTTTTTATCTAACTTTTTGTAATAAAAATAAAAATCCTGTATATATCTTGCCGAAAATCAATAAAAACTAAAGAAGTTTCGTCTATGTCAGCCAATATTTCTCATAAAGCTCAAGAAACTCTCGTGAGGGAGTCTGAGGAACTCGTCTCAACAACGAACTTACAAGGTGTTATTACATATTGTAATGAAGCCTTTTGCCGCGTTGCTGAATACACTCACGAAGAACTTGTCGGTCAGAACCACAATATAGTTCGTCATAATGATATGCCTAAAGCCGCTTTCGGTGATATGTGGGCACGCCTTAAACAAGGTAAAGCCTGGCGTGGAATGGTTAAGAATTCCACTAAGTCTGGCGGTTACTATTGGGTTGATGCTTATGTCACCCCTATCTACGAAGACAACCATGTTGTTGGGTATCAATCAGTGCGCGTGAAACCAAAGCGAGAGTGGGTTGATATTGCGACAAAAGCCTACAAAAGCATGCGTGCTGCAGAGAAGTCTGGCCGAACTTGGTCGTTGAAAATCAATGAAACCATTCGCTATGCGATTCTACTTGGTGCACTAACCGCACCTGCAACCGCATATGCGTTGTCTGTTGAAGGGCCGTTGGCTTGGCTTGCAAGTGCGTTACCTGCAAGTGTTCTAGCTCTGTTATTCCGCCAAGAGTTAATTGATACACCTCAGCAACTTAAAAAGTTACAAAAGCAATATGACAGCGTAAGTCGCTTGATCTATTCTGGTAACACGGCATTTTCGATTGCCGATTTCCATATCAAAATGCTATCCGCAAGAATTCGAACCGTGTTAGGAAGGATGACTGACTCCGCATTGCCTTTGCAGCATTGCGCCGAAGAGCTTAGTCAAACAACGGCAGAAGTCTCGGCTGCATTAAATCAGCAAAATACCGATATTCATCGTGTGCGAGATGCTACCCAAGAGGTGGAGTCGTCGGCAAATTCGGTTTCTTCGAGTACCAATGATGCCCATATGTTGATTGATGATACATTGAAGTCATGCTTGATGGCGAAGGAGACCATCGATCAAACGCACACCAATCTAGCGAAGTTAAGCCTTCAAGCTGAAAAAGCGACGGAAACGACGTATCAACTGAGTGATCAGGCGCAGAAGGTGAACCATTTGATGGAAGAGATTGGTGGGATCGCAGAGCAAACCAATTTACTGGCACTCAACGCGGCGATTGAAGCGGCAAGAGCAGGGGAGCAAGGTCGTGGTTTTGCTGTTGTAGCTGATGAGGTCCGCGCGCTTTCTGGGCGAACATCCAATGCAACTGAACAAATCCAAGCCTCTATCTCCACTATGTTGGCAACGATTCAAAGTTGGCAGAAAGATATTCTGGCAAACAAAGAGCAAACCGATGCCTGTTCTCAAGTAGCAGAACAAAGCGCGTTGCGTTTGTCTGAAGTTGAACAGATGATGCAAACCATGAGTGGGCTGATGGTTGATGTAGCAGAAGCGGCGAATAACCAGTTAAAGCTATCTAGTGATGTAAACCAGCACATTCATTCTATTGCTTCGACCGCAGAACAAAACTTGGCAGCAACACATTCAGTTGAGCAAAATAGCCGACAGTTGAAAGACCAAGTACAAGATTTCTATCAGCTCGCACTTCGATTTGAAGACAAATAGTCGTAACGAAAGTTGTGATGTTTATGTCCTGGCTGCGTTTATGCGAATAGGAGCCAGATAAAAGAAAGCCCCGCCATTGCTGGTGGGGCTTTTCAGTTTTCACATTCGCAATAGAGAAAACTGACTACCTTTTTACTGCAATTACGCGAGTAGCTCTTTTGCTGTGTTCACTACGTTTTCAGTTGTGAAACCAAACATTTTGAATAGTTCGCCAGCTGGTGCAGATTCACCGAATGAAGTCATACCGATGATGCGACCGTCGAAGCCTACGTACTTGTACCAGAAGTCAGCAATACCTGCTTCAATTGCGATACGTGCTGTTACGTCTGATGGCAGTACAGCTTCACGGTAAGCGGCGTCTTGTTTGTCGAATGCGTCTGTTGATGGCATTGAAACAACGCGTACTTTCTTACCTTCAGCAGTTAGCTGTGCTGCTGCTTCTACTGCTAGTTCAACTTCAGAACCTGTTGCGATAAGGATTAGCTCTGGCTTGCCTTCGCAATCTTTCAGAATGTAAGCACCTTTCGCGATGTCTGCTACTTGTTCTACTGTGCGCTCTTGTTGCGCAAGGTTTTGACGAGAGAAGATAAGTGCTGTCGGTGCATCTTTACGTTCAATCGCTAGTTTCCAAGCTACAGCGGACTCAACTTGGTCACATGGACGCCATGTGCTCATGTTTGGTGTTAGGCGTAGCGATGCCATTTGCTCAACTGGTTGGTGAGTTGGACCATCTTCGCCAAGACCGATAGAGTCATGCGTGTACACTTGGATGTTCTGAATTTTCATCAGTGCAGCCATACGCATTGCGTTACGTGCATACTCCATGAACATTAGGAATGTTGCGCCGTAAGGAACGAAACCACCGTGTAGCGCGATACCGTTCATGATCGCTGTCATACCGAATTCACGTACGCCGTAGTGGATGTAGTTACCAGAGAAGTCGCTTGCTTCTAGAGACTTAGAACCAGACCACATTGTTAGGTTAGAAGGTGCTAGGTCAGCAGAGCCACCCATGAACTCTGGTAGTAGAGCACCAAATGCTTCTAGAGCATTTTGAGACGCTTTACGTGATGCAATGTTTGCTGGGTTAGCTTGAAGATCAGCAATGATTTGGCTTGCTTTCTCTTCCCACTGTGCAGGAAGCTCACCGTTTACGCGGCGTTTAAATTCAGCTGCCAGCTCAGGGTACGCTGCTTCATAAGCTGCAAATTTCTCGTTCCACGCTGCTTCCTTAGCTGCGCCTGTTTCTTTCGCTGACCATTCTGCGTAGACTTCTTGCGGAATTTCAAAAGGACCGTGCTCCCAACCTAGTTCTTTGCGTGTTGCTGCGATTTCTTCTGCACCTAGTGGCGCACCGTGACAATCGTGTGAACCAGATTTGTTTGGTGAACCAAAACCGATGATAGTCTTAGTACAGATAAGTGTAGGACGTGGATCCGCTTTCGCCGCTTCAATTGCTGCGTTGATTGCTGCAGCGTCGTGGCCGTCTACCGCTGGAATTACATGCCAGCCGTACGCTTCAAAACGCTTAGGTGTATCGTCAGAGAACCAACCTTCAACGTGACCGTCGATAGAGATGCCGTTGTCATCCCAGAACGCGATCAGTTTGCCTAGACCTAGTGTACCAGCCAGAGAACATGCCTCGTGCGAAATACCTTCCATCAGACAGCCGTCGCCCATGAACACGTAAGTGAAGTGGTCAACGATGTCGTGGCCTTCTTTGTTGAACTGTGCTGCTAGCGCTTTTTCAGCTAGAGCCATACCAACCGCGTTAGTGATGCCTTGACCTAGCGGACCCGTTGTGGTCTCGATACCTGGCGCGTAACCATACTCTGGGTGACCAGGAGTTTTAGAGTGAAGCTGACGGAAGTTTTTCAGATCGTCGATAGACAACTCGTAACCTGCAAGGTGCAGTAGAGAGTAAATCAGCATTGAGCCGTGGCCGTTAGACAGTACGAAACGGTCGCGGTCTGCCCACTCAGGGTTTGATGGGTTGTGGTTTAGATGAGAGCGCCAAAGAACTTCAGCGATGTCAGCCATACCCATAGGTGCACCTGGGTGACCAGAGTTAGCTTGTTGAACACCATCCATGCTTAGCGCACGGATTGCATTTGCTAGATGTTTACGATCCATAGTGATTACTTCTCGATATTTGATTTAAATAGAGGGAACTCGCCGAAACAAGTTCAAATAGAATTTTTTGAAAATAGTGCTGATGGTAAAAGCGAGTAGACGGGCTACTCGCTTTTGGTAAGCAATTAAAGCTTAGCTTCGATCATCGCTTCTAGTTTGCCTTGGTCAACGGCGAAGTTGCGGATACCTTCAGCCAGCTTCTCAACAGCCATTGGGTCTTGGTTATGTTCCCATAGGAACTCTGCGTGAGTCATTGGTGCTGGACGCTCAGCTGCGCCTTTAGAATCAACTAGTTTCTCAACTACTTCACCCTCAGCTGCTTCTAGTTCTGCAAGTAGAGCAGGAGCGATAGTTAGACGGTCACAACCAGCTAGTTCTAAGATCTCACCGATGTTACGGAAGCTTGCGCCCATAACTACAGTTTTGTAGCCGTATTCTTTGTAGTAGTTGTAGATCTTAGTTACAGATAGTACGCCTGGATCTTCTTGAGCTTCGAAGTCACGGCCTTCTTTCGCTTTGTACCAGTCCATGATACGACCAACGAATGGCGAGATTAGGAATACACCCGCTTCTGCACAAGCACGTGCTTGAGCGAACGAGAATAGAAGCGTTAGGTTACAGTTGATGCCTTCTTTTTCTAGGATCTCAGCTGCGCGAATGCCTTCCCAAGTTGAAGCCAGTTTGATAAGGATACGGTCGTTAGTGATGCCAGCATCGTTGTACATTTTCACTAGTTGACGAGCTTTCGCTACGCTGCCTTCCATATCGTAAGATAGACGAGCGTCTACTTCTGTAGAGATACGACCTGGGATAGTTTTTAGGATTTCTTTACCGATGTTTACTGCAAGCATGTCACAAGTATCTTGAACTTGTTGAGCTTTGTCGTTGCTCTGTGCTTTAGCGTATTCGATTGAAGCATCGATTAGAGGTGCGTACTCTGCGATTTGAGCGGCTTTAAGGATAAGAGAAGGGTTAGTTGTTGCGTCTTCTGGCTGATACTTTTTAATTGCATCAATTTCGCCAGTGTCTGCTACTACAGTCGTTAGTTTACGAAGTTGCTCTAACTTGTTGCTCATAATCGATCATCCTATTTAAATGGGCTTAAGCGTGATTTTTGTTATCACAGCTTGTGCATTTGCAAGCGAGTTAGCTAACCGTCTCATCGCATTTAATGAGACATCTGCTCAGCCAACTACGGAAAATTTCGTTACCGAACAAATGCTATGAACATTTGATCGATAGCTGAGTAAATGATGTGTCCATATTTATCCTATCTATGCTGAAAGTCAATCGCTGAAATGGACTTATAGTGAACTTCATCAACGTTTTTTTACTGTGTGTTTAGTGGTTAACCCAAATAAACGTTTGCCCTTATTGTTCAAAGCTTGAGCGTTGTCCAAGAGGGTAAAAAATTGTAGTGAGAAAATGTTATTGCGATGAGCAAATGTAGCGTTTAAATTGATAAAGAACATATGCTAAGTCAATGAGCATATGTTCACTTATTGCATACAATATCGATCCTCTTAAAGGGCGAGAGAAACCATGAGCAGTTCTAATCAAGATATTTCCATTGAAAACACGGATTTGTTGACAGAGATTTCCGTCGCGTATTATCAAGACGGTGCGACTCAGGAAGAGATATCGAGAAAATTTGCCATATCACGCGCAAAGGTCGGGCGAATGCTCAAGCAGGCGCGTGATGAAGGCATTGTTGAAATTACCGTTAAATACCATCCGGTGTTCAGCGCCAAGATCGAACAACGTTTGATCGAGCGATTCGGCGTTAAGCGCGCGCTTGTTGCTCTTGATCAACCGAATGAAGAAGCGCAACGACTACAGGTATCGGGATTGGTGTCCAATTATCTCACTAGCACGCTCAAAAACGGCATGGTGGTGACGGTCGGACAAGGGCGCAACGTGTCGTCTGTCGCTCACCATATTGGTGTTATTACGCCGCGTGACTGTAAATTTGTGTGTGGCATTGGTGGTATTCACCCGCGTGGCGGTATGTATAACGCCGACCATATTTGTCGTCAGTTGGCGAAGAAATATGGGGGAACCTCTGAAACCCTTTATGCGCCGGCATACGCAGAAAATAGAGAACAGAAGTTGGCCTTCATGCAAAATGCAACCGTGAAACAAACGCTCGACCTAGCACGTAAAGCCGATGTTGCTTTGGTTGGTATTGGTGACATGAGCGAAAACAGTTACATGGTCGACTTAGGTTGGTTTACGCCTGATGAAGTGGTTCAGTCGAGACTTCAACAAGGTGTGGTAGGGGATTTTGCAGGTTATGACTTCTTTGATATTCACGGTAATGTAGCGAACACGGTAATGAGTGACCGAGTAATTGGACTTGGTATTGAAGAGTTTCGGCCGATCTCGGAAGTCATTGCGATCGCAGCTGAGAACAGCAAGCCACTCGCTCTACTCGGAGCATTAAGAACTGGAGCGATAGACGTGATCGCCACGAGCGTTAGCAACGCATTAACCGTGCTCAACTTAGATGAGCAAATGCACGGCAACGCGACATCTGAACGCTAACGGAAATAGTCGGCTTTTGATGTAGTCAGGCTATGAGGGGTGACAAATCACTCATAGCCAGTTTCTATTTCGAAATGACAAGTTTGGTTTAGAAGCTGCGTTTAGTTTATTGGAACACATCATCTTTAGATAAACGTAAGATACTTTGTTAAACAGACACTTGTCTTAACACTCGATAGGTAGAGAGTGGTCTGCACCCCATTCGGTCCAAGAACCGTCGTACACCGACAGGTTGTCCAGACCAATTTGATACGCCGCGAGTAATAAAATGCATGCGGTTACACCGGAACCGCAACTAAAAATAATCGAATTGTCACTATCTATCGTTAGTGCGCTAAATATCTGTTGCAACTCTGAATTTGGTTTAATGTGACCGTTGGCCAAGAGTTCTTGAAACGGTAAGCAAACCGAATTTGGAATGTGCCCACTACGTAGACCTTCTCGTGGCTCAGGCACTTCACCAAGGAAGCGAGCTTTGGCTCTGGCATCGATGATATTGGCACTTTTATTGGTTGAATGAGCAAGAACATCTTGTGCATTCAAAAAGGCATTTTGGTTGAGCTTGCCCGCAAAGTTGCCTTCTTCGCTTGGTTGCGATAGGGCACTTTCGGCAGGGAGTCCTGCTTCAATCCAAGCTGGAAGACCGCCATTTAAGACTCGGACATTGTCATGCCCCATGGCTTTGAACATCCACCAAGCTCTTGGTGCCGCTAAAGTGCCTGAGTTGTCATAAACCACAATCAAGTCTTCGTTGTTCAAACCGAGTTGTTGCGCACTTTGGTTGAAGCCTTCTTCTGTTGGCATCATATGCGGTAGGGAGGAGCCGGGTAAGCAAAAGTCATTGTCGTAATCAAAGCGTAAAGTATTTGGAATCCACTTATCTTGAATCTTTTTGCCTTCAGAAGGGATTTGAAACGCAATACTAGCGTCGAGGAGCTTGACGTTAGGTTGGCCGAGAAGGCTATTGAGTTCATCAGTACTAATCAGTGCGTGCATTGTCTTTAGTTTGCTAGGTGGATAATCTTACTGTTTTACAACAAAAAAATCGCATGTTCAAAAGAACGATGCGATTTTTAAGTTAAAGATTGAAGATTTGTTCTGAAAGACAGCTTTCGATTTACCCAGTTACATGGTCCAAGTGTTGTCTCCAGAAGTAATCACTTTCTGAATTGGGTCACTACCGTCATAGAACCAAATTTCAACAAGTAGGCTACCTTGGCTATCAGAAACATTAAAGTCGACATTTGCTGTACCATTGTTGAGTGGAACCGATGCGACTTTGCTTGGGTATTTTGCATCGTAGTTACCTGAACTGTTCTCGACAAACTCTTTGTACACGCTTAGGTGTGCTCGTTGTGAAGAGAAACCACTGATGTCTACATTGAGCGTACCTTCCGTCACTGGGTTGTAGCTAAAGCCATCTGGTACTACTAGATCCTGCATGGTTGCATCTTCCACTGTTACCGTTGTCTCTTCTTCAGTAGTTTCTTCCTGCTGGGTAGTATCTTCCTCTGGCACCGTGGTTTGGGTTGGTGGAGGTGGTGTACTGTTACCACCTCCGCCGCCACCGCCTCCGCCACAAGCTGTTAGTGCTAATCCCATGATGATTGTGATAAGTGCTTTCATAATGTTATCTCCCTATGGAATGTAGCATTTGTTAGGTGTTGGAGCGGTGTGCCAATCTGTGCTTAGTTCGCCACCAGACTCAGCCCAAGCTTGGAATTGAGGGTATGCATCGACCATGTCTACACGCTCTAGCGGCCAATCCCAATCTTCTACTATCAACAGTGCCCAAGGTAAGTTGTTTGCTGTTTTGAAGTACACACCTTGTGCAGGGTCACTTGCATCGACGCCGACACCGAAGAGGTTTTGGTCATCAAACTGTTCTGTTGGTGCTTGGTCTGCTAAGTGAACTTCCCATTTACGACCTGGTTGGAAGGTAATCCCGTCGCCATGGTAAGTGCCCGGTGTTGCAAAGATGAACGGGTCGTATGGCATGGCTTGAATCGCTGAACGGTCAGAGCCTTCAGTGAAGTAAACATTCAAGGTAAAGGTGAGTGAAACGTTATCATCACAGCCAGGCTCTGTGCGGAAGTAGCTACAGCTGCTCGCCGCGTGTGTGCTTAAGTCTTCACTGATGATGAAAATTGCTTCATCAGAAATACTTTCCAAGCCATTAGATGCTTGCTCTACACCATTGAAGGATAGCGTCGTTAATCCATTTTCAATCGAGCTTCTCAATACACCCGGTAGTCGGATTGCGAAGCCATTTTTGTAGCTTGCGCCGTAAGCCGCTAGGTCACCTGTAATCTGAATATTCTCAACATGACCAGCAAGACTGGTTTCAGTGATGCGGAATTTCACGACCACATCGTTCATGTCGTAGTCTGCGGTGTATGGCCAATTATCTTCATAAGCCACGGTGGCGTAATCTTCTGCACTCGGGAAATATTCCACTGAGTAGCCATTACCAGTGATGGTAATTGGGTAATCTTCCACCTCACCAGATGTCGAACCACCATCGTAGTTTAATCCGGTTTGTTGGCTAAAGCGGAATCGACTCCAGCTTGAACCTTCCGTTGCAGCGGTTGAAACGACAAACGGTAGGGGATTATTACCCGCAGACAGTAATTGGTCAGTAAAGACCTGTTCGCCTTCATCATCAAAGTCACCATCGCGGTTCCAGTCAAACCATGCTGATAGGTAGCCAGAAGTAGAAGCTGTCACATTCACAATTGAGCTTAAGCCTGGATCAAGTGCGGATACAAAACCAACACCATCTTCATCGGCTGTGCCCACAGAGTTGTCGTTTGCTTGACCGTCGGCATCACCATCTGGAGCGACGGAACCAAGCCAAGTTACACCGTCCACTTCGTGACGAGGACCGTTTGACGCAAGTGTTGTGTGGTAGCTGTCTGGAGCATCACCGAAATCAATTGGCTCGTCTTCGTTAATCACCGGAGCATTTGCACAACGTGCACCGTCATTTTGGCTTGAGCTTGGACCGTTGGATACAAACTCAACCGCAGGAACGATACCTGCTGCGATATTGGCTGCGTTACCTTCCGAAAGGTCAACGCGATAGATTTTGCCATCTTGGTTACGTGACACGTAGTAGTTGCCGTTAACATCGAAGTAGCCAGCACCAAATGTGCCTTTCTCACCTGTGTCACCTATCGCAGTTGCGCTACCATTTGATGGGTTGAACTGATATAGCAAACCAGAGTTGTTGTCGATGCCGTAAAGGGAGCCATCACCTGGATGGAATGCAAAGTCGGTTAGGTTCACAGTCGCTGTTGAGCTGATTTTCACGATGCTCAATGTCGCATTTGGATCAGAATCGAGCGGAGAAAGGTCAATGGAGAAAAGTCCTTTGCCTTTGCGGTACAAGTAGTAGACGTGGTTGTAAACGTCACCTACGTAAAACGTGTGGTCGGTAGGAAGACCCGAAACATTAAGTGTCTCTGCTTGGAAGTCTTGACCAAGACGAACAATCTTTTTGTTTGTGGTGTCGTAGCCGTAGATATAACGGTCAGTGAAGTTAAAGCCTACACCGTTGATGCCCGAAGCCAAACCTGTGTCGTCCTCTAAAAGAGTCGTAGAGCCTGTAACCAAATTGACGCCATAGATTTGAACCGGGGTTGATTGGAATAGGTATGCTTGGCTTGGGCACGTATCAAATGGCGCCGCTTGTGCGTAAGCGCTCGCTATTAGAGACCCAAGTAGTAGTGATGTCCTTTTCATAATTCGCCCTCTCATTGGTTCGTGATATATGCAATGAAAGGAATGTGCCAACTTTTAAGTTGTTGAATTTTATAGAGCTAAGATTTGTAAGACGAAGGGTTGTAAATCTGATTGTCAAAATGAGAAAAAGCCCAACATCGAGTTGGGCTTTTTGGGAATGATTAGAGGTATAGAACTAACTACAAACCGGACAGGAGGGCATTTTCATCAGATTCATTTCTCGCCAAGACATGCTGAGCGCATCCAAAATCAGAATTTTTCCTTTCTTTGGTTGGCCGTAATCAGCAATCACTTTAATCGCTTCCATCGCTTGCACTGCGCCAACAATACCCACAACAGGCGCCATTACTCCGGCTTCGACACAACTTAGCGCATCGCTGCCGAAGAGGGCACTTAAGCACTGGTAACATGGTTGCGCTGGATCATCGTAAGTAAACACACTCACTTGGCCTTCCATGCGAATGGCCGCGCCTGAAATCAGCGGTGTTTTGGTCGCAAAACATAGGCGGTTAAGTTGATTGCGCGTATCGACGTTATCTGATGCATCGACAACAATAGTGTGCTGTTCGATCAAGCTTTTTAGCTCTGTATCATCAAGACGCTTTGCGATGGTATCTACAATGATGTGCGGGTTAAGCTCGCGTAGTGCATCGGCCGCTGATTCTACCTTCTTACGACCAATATCCGCATCGTGATGCAGTACTTGGCGCTGAAGGTTAGACAACTCGACGATATCATCATCAATCAGCGTGATTTTACCGACACCAGCAGTCGCCAAATATTGGCTTGATGCGCAGCCTAAACCGCCAGCACCAAGCATCAATACCGATGCTTGTTTGAGTGCTTCTTGTCCTTCAAAGTCAAACTGACGAAGAATGATTTGGCGGTTGTAACGCAACATTTCCTGATCGGAAAGAATATCCACAACGTCTTCCTAGTAGAGGGTTGAGTTGAATAGTTGAATCTGAACCGTTTCGCCCACTTCAACTCGGCCGCGTTCACGTTCCAATACAACAAAACAGTTCGCTAGGCTCATTGAGCGGAATGCACCAGAGCTTTGGTTACCGGTTGTTTCAACGACAAACTTGCCATCTTCCAATGTATAGATACCACGTTGGTAATCGGTACGACCTGGCGCTTTCTTAAAGGCGGTTTTGGTTGTTGCTGGAATAGATTCGGGTGCTTTCCATTCTGTATGGCCTGCAAGTTTTGCCAGCATTGGTTGAACAAGCACGTACATAGTAAGAACTGCAGAAACCGGGTTACCCGGCAGCCCACAGAACCAAGCTGTACTTAGCTTACCAAATGCGAAAGGTTTACCCGGCTTGATTGCTAACTTCCAGAAACCGATTTCACCAAGCTCTTCAAGAATGTCTTTGGTGTAATCCGCTTCGCCCACACTAACACCGCCTGAGGTCACAACCACATCTGCCAATGTTTGCGCTTGTTCAAAGGTTGCTTTTAGAGTCTCTGGGCAATCTGGAATGATGCCTAGATCAACGGCTTCACAACCGAAGTTCTCGATAAGTGGTTTAATACCGTAACGGTTGCTGTCGTAGATCTGACCTTCGTCTAGCGGCTCGCCCAGTGGTTTAAGTTCATCACCAGTAGAGAAGAACGCAACTTTTGGCTTACGTACTACTGTCACATGGCTAACACCAAGCGACGCAATCATCGGAATATCGCGAGGTGTTAAACGTGCACCTTTTGCCAGCACGATGTCGCCTTGCTTGATGTCGTCACCTGTTGGGCGGATGTTGTTTTGTGGCTTCACGTCGGTTTGGTTGAACTGAATGCCAGCATCTGTTACTTCAGTGTTTTCTTGCATGATAACGGCATCACAACCCTGTGGGATTTTTGCGCCAGTCATGATGCGAACACAGGTACCTTGAGGCCACTCACCTTCAAAAGGTTGCCCTGCAAATGATTTACCTGCCAGAGGCAAAACGGAAGACGACTCAAGATCTTGAATGCGAATAGCGTAGCCATCCATTGCTGAGTTATCGAATGGCGGTACGTGAATAGGAGACAGGATGTCTTCTGCCAGTACAAAACCGAGTGCTTCAGCAAGTGGAAGAGAAAGCGTTGTTTGGATAGGTTTGATTCGCGATAGCATTTTGTCCATCGCTTCTTCAATTGGCATCAAGCCAGGTGCGTCGCAGCAGCCCATTGAGAAAATCCTGTGTTCTTTTGTTTTGTGGCAACTTTACCATAAAAGGGGACTGAGTAAGAATGTCCACCTATAAAATATGGGTGTAATTATTCAAAAATCCGAGTATCCTTGTCAGCCATCCAAAAGGGGTAAAAAACCTGCGGAGCTCAAGAAAATCAGCTCAGTACCTTCATCTGATGTGACTTGGTGTAAAGACACGAACTGAGCAACTCAAAGCGAAAAGTATGAATGCAATTTTGATTGGGTTTGTACGAAGGCTGAAGTAAAACAAAAGAGGAAGTGGAATGTCAGGTCTTAGCGAGTCAGCGAAGTTAGTAAAAGAAGCGCTAGAGCAACGCGGTTTGGAAACGCCAATGCGTCCAAACAACGTAAGTCGTGAAGAGAAGAAAGAGAAGATCGAACACCACATGCGTGAGATCTTAGGTCTGCTTCAACTTGACCTCACTGACGATAGCCTAGAAGAAACCCCTCACCGCATTGCTAAGATGTACGTTGACGAAATCTTCTCTGGTCTGGATTACTCCAACTTTCCTAAAATCACGGTGATTGAGAACAAGATGAACGTGAGCGAGATGGTTCGCGTGAAGGACATCACGGTGACCAGCACTTGTGAACACCACCTTGTGACCATCGATGGCAAGGCTGCTGTGGCTTACATTCCACGTGGCAAGATCATTGGCCTGTCAAAGATCAACCGTATCGTTCGCTTCTTTGCGCAGCGTCCACAAGTTCAAGAACGTATGACTCAGCAAATTCTTGTTGCACTTCAAACGCTGCTTGAGTCCGATGATGTGGCAGTGACGATTGACGCAACACACTACTGCGTGAAATCTCGCGGTGTGATGGATGCAACCAGCGAAACGACAACAACTGCATTGGGTGGCATCTTCAAGAGCAACCCAGCAACGCGTGCCGAATTTCTGCACGGTTTACGCTAGGTAACCAAGTACTATTCTAAGAGGATGGCAAACGCCATCCTTTTTTATGCTTGTTTAGAAAATGACTTCATGATTTCTGGCCAATACATTTTGACGTAACCTGCCGATACCCAAACAACCAATACAGTCGCGATACTGAGCTCTAGAAAACCAAAGTCGTGTAGCCAGTGCCAGTGAGGGTGCGATTCGGCGAAAAAAGAGGTTAAGCGGTGCATCGCAATAGCACTGATCACGGAAGGAAAGGTTACTGCTGCGATAGAAGGTTGGAACTTCAAGCGAAGTAAGCGGAAGTAACATAAGTAGATCAATAACGTCATAGTGATGGCGATCCCTGCCAATGCGCCTGTCAGTATCGGATCAGGTAAGGGAAAGTTCACCAAGTATGCTGCTAATGACAAGTTTACCGGCGCGGCCATAATCGCGAGGGTTGGTCTTGCTCGCCTTGGTAGAGAGCCGAAAAACACCAAACGATACAACACGAGTGGCAGCATGAAGAAATAAATGCCGATGCACATCATCGCTAACGTTTCGGAGAATAAGTTGTGACCTAGTTGAGAACCGGCTAGTGAACTACTGATTAGCCCCACCGGATAAAGAAACCAACTCGGTACGATATTGGACATTTTGAAGTTCATTAGCTGAAAGCTAAAAAACAGCACCATCATAGTAAAATGCAGCAAAAGCGCCATAAACCAAAGTGGATAAGCGATGATAGGTGCTACAGCGGCAAGATAATCTGCAAGGATCAGTAACGCCATACTCATTGGTGCCATTAAACTACCACTCAGTGGGTGACGAATGTCGACCATGAATAATCGTGGATTCGCGGCATATTTTATGAGTACAGGGGCGAGTAAAAGTGCGCCGAGTGACGCCAAAAATGGGCGTATCGGTTCACCAATCTCAGGAACATAGAGTGCCCAAGCTTGCCCTAAACCTATCATACCTAGTGCCAACGCGGCTTGAGACGGCGGGACACTATAAAACTGCACAAGTCTTCTCCAGTTCAAATCTACTCCATTTGATTTTTGCCTGAATGAAACAAAACATGACGATTTGGATGAAATGCTCTATTTAGGTAGCGAATACTAACAAGTATGGAGAGGGGTTTCTCATGAAAGGTGGTGAGCAAATATCAGAGAATGATAATTTTGTGAGTTTGGTATCGAATATTTGGGAAAAGATGCAAAAATGCAGAGTTTATCGCTCCAAACCCTTCGATAGTCTGGAGCGAAGTGATAACAAAGAGAATGTTATGTTGATTGATTCTCCGGTAGATCCTGTTGGCGTAACTTTTCGTTTTTGATTGTGCGATGCAGCAGCTGGCTGTAAATAGGTTGTCCACCCAACAATTGAGCAATAATCACAGCGCCCAAACAAGTAATGATCAATGGCAGGATTAAGTAGTAGTTATTCGTCATTTCAATCACTAACAGAATACCAGTAATCGGTGCACGTACCGTTGCAGCAAACAGGGCCCCCATGCCCGCAATCGCAAATACACCAGGCTCGATATCAAGCGCAGGGAGCAAAACATCAGCACTTGCTCCGAACGCGTAGCCAAATAAGGTTCCCAGAGCAAGCATAGGTGCAAAGATGCCTCCAGGCGCACCAGAACCAAAACAGAGCAGGGTTGTAATTACACGACCAAAGAAAAGCAAAACTAAAATGGATACCGAGTAGTTACCGTTAGTAATGTCAGGAATAAGGCCGATACCACCACCAGTTAGTTGGGGTACGTACAAAAGAAGCAAACCAAACACGCCTCCCAGTAACGAACCTACAATCAAGTAGCGCTTACGATCGTTTTTGTGAATTGCGACAAAACTGTCTTGTGCCACGGTAATCAGTTTATTGAAGATCACGCCAAACACGCCAAACAATGCGCCAAGCAATAAAAACAGCCATAGGGTTTGAAGCTCTGGCGACTGGTATTGCGGCATAGTGATAACGGCGTCTTGCCCGTTAATGGCGCGAAACACTATGTTCGCCATAATGGCAGAAATGATCACTGCGCGAATTGAGATCAAAGAGTAGCGAAACTGAGGTCGCATTTCCTCCACAACGAACATAATGCCTGCGAGTGGCGCATTAAAAGCCGCAGCCAAACCGCCAGCAGCACCAGAAGCGAGCAGGGAGTGGCGGGTATCGTCATCCTTTACGCGGAATATATCGGTCACCATTCGACCAACAGCGCCCCCCATTTGAACGGTTGGGCCTTCACGACCCAGCACCATACCAGAGCCAAGTGCGCCCATGCCACCGAAGAATTTTACTGGTAGAACTCGCCACCAGCGCACTGGACGAATATTATCCATTGCCCCTTCGATTTCAGGAATACCAGAACCTGCCGCTTCTGGCGCAAAGCGGTGCACAAGAAAATAGCCAATAAAAGCTAAAAGTGCGCTAATGAGAACCGCTGCCAGCCACAACGGTAGAACATTACCAATTTCGCTTCTTAACCATTCTGTTCGTGTTTCAGAAACGAAATGAACGGCAAGCTCGAAATACGTACCGACAAAACCAGCCAACGTACCCACAATGGCGGCCATAATGAGAACAGAAAATGGTGTTGACCCTCGAGAGACAAACTGGTTAATCGCATCTTTCGGTACGTGCGCCAACACAGATTTCACAATTCTCTCGCGTTTGGTCATTAACAAGCTCTCCTGTTGCTGGGGGAAGGGACGAAAGAAAGTATACGCTTCGCAGAGTCTAGACCTAATCAATAAAGATGCAATTTAGCTTTTCACTATTGAGTGTTTGAAGTGTCGCGATATTATTCATTCACTCAGATTGTGCTATTGCTCTCATAATTTAGGATAAAAAACTTGTTTTTTGAGAAAAATGAACCATGCTTTAAATGTAAAGCAACATGACTGCTTCAGAAGGAGGGATGTGAGGTTTTACACACAATTTGGATGGATTCAAACCCTACGGTAAGTCCTCGTTTTATGTTCGGGATGCATCAATAGACATCGCCGATTCGCACACTCACGATTGAGTAACGAGGTAGAGGCGCACGCACATGTGCGCCTTCTTAATTTCTGCGTTATAACTTTCATCACCACCTGCCACTATTTTTCTCTTGAACATTTTCTTGCAGTTAGTAATGTCTTGGTTCGATGTCAACCAACTAGAGCAGTGCATGCGCTTTTATCTTCGACTCTTACTTTCTTTATGTTGTTGTTCGGTAACGTTTCCGGCACTTTCAACGCCGAGCTGGTGGCAAGACACGTTGTCAGCAATGCCATATTCCAATCTAAAAGAACGTATAGAAAAAAGTGGAAGCTGGTATGGTTGCGAAGTGCAGTTGCGAGACAACTCAACGTTTATCAGCGCATTTTGTTTGGATGATTTTTCGTACTACCAGCAGCACTTGTATGGTGAAGTGGTTTTGAGAAGAGAAAGTGCTCAGTTCTCGTTTCTCACTGAATACGAGTGGCAGCGTCTGAATGACTTACTTCTCAACTTAAGAAAGGATGGGTTAGTTTTACGCAGAGTTACTATCGGACAAGAACACTATGATGTCGTTGAAGCTCTGGAAAAGAAATCTTCCGAGCTTGTCGATAAAGAAGTTATTTTGTTGATGAACCGCTATCCACAAGAAACGATTCGAAGTTTGCTTTGGGTAAAACCGGACGAGTTTCTGACGCCATCACCGTCCTTAAATGTGCAATTGCGCAGTGATGGCGAAATTATCGAGGTCAAAGTGACTCGTTTTTAGATTCTTTATGGAGAGATAGGAAGGTCGCCATTGCAGACTCATCCAAAAAACCATCCGATTTTTTGTGAGCGCGCAGGTATTGATAGCCTGCGATTAGCTTGCGGTGTAGCTCTTCTGCATCGTCTGACAACGGCTGATTCATAACGTGTTGAAAGGCAAGTTTGTACGCATCCATATCCACGACTTCAGCACGGCGATATAAATAACCACATCCCGTTGCTAACCATTCGAGAGAGCAATTGGCGCGCATTGCAATTTGATTTGCTTTGGTTAGGCTAGGTTCACTGCCTTTAAGGTATTTGCGTATTAAAGCTTCAGACACATCGACGCGTCGAGCGAACCCGCTGATGCTTTCTTCTCCGATCAGGGTGGCTAGGCGTTGGGCAAAAGACATATTTCGTACTCCAGTTCGAATTGCGAAAGTTTACCCGTTGAGCCGGTACGAAAACAAGACTACGATGAATGCAGATCAATTGAAGGAGAAAACCCATGGTTGCAAAAGTAGTAACTGCACCAAAAGGCCCAGAGTTCTCAGAGCTGGTTCAAGGATATTGGCGTGCAGTTGAGTGGGGAATGAAGGCTCAAGAGCGTTTGTCATTTCTTAAGCAACACATTGAGTTAGGCATTACGACGGTCGATCACGCCGACATCTACGGCAATTACGAGTGTGAGGCGTTGTTTGGTGAAGCGTTAGCTTTAGACAAGAGTGTTCGTGAGCAAATTCAGATCGTGACGAAATGCGACATCAATTTGTGTGGCGATAAAACGCCAGAGCGTAAGATCAATCACTACGACACGAGCTCAGCACATATCTACCAATCGGTGAATAACTCGCTAGAACGTTTGAATGTGGATGAAATCGACGTACTTTTAATTCATCGTCCTGACGTGTTAATGGATGCAGACGAGGTTGCAGAAGCATTTTCTGAGCTTCATAAAGTCGGCAAAGTGAAGCACTTTGGCGTGTCTAACTTCACTCCACGCCAGTTTGAACTGCTGCAATCTCGCTTAGGTAAGCCGTTGGTTACTAACCAAGTGGAAATCAACCCACTTAACTTTGAGGTTGCACACGATGGAACGCTTGATCAAATGCAAATGTTGCGCACGCGACCAATGGCTTGGTCTTGCCTCGGTGGTGGTTCAATTTTTAGTGGTGACAGTGAGCAAGCTGTTCGTGTCCGTAACGAATTAGAAGCAATTCGTGAAGAAGTGGGCGCAGCGAGTATTGATCAAGTAATTTATGCCTGGGTACGTCGTTTGCCATCTAACCCTATTCCAATCATTGGCTCTGGTAAAATCGAGCGTGTGCAAACTGCAGTTAATGCATTGAACATCGAACTTACTCGAGAGCAATGGTATCGCGTATGGGTGGCTTCTAAAGGTCATGGTGTGCCATAGAATTGATATCTTATCGATGAAATTGTTATTAAAGGCATCCTCTAGCAGGGTGCCTTTTTAGTTTTAGCGCGTTACTGTTTACCCATTATGGAAATGGAAAGAATGAAATTCGAGCAAAAATGGGCTTTGGATGTTAGCTGCAACTTTTTGCTTACTTTGGGTGGAGGAGTTTTACCCATGTTTGTTTTATGTCACTAAACAGCGAATGTGATGCTTGCTTTTTAGTCATTTTGTTCACTCATTCATTCATATTGCGTATGCTTATTGAATAATAAAGAAATAAAAAACTCGTCAGTTTTCTCGTATTACATGCTGTAACAATCTGTTAGACTCCGGCGCAGATTGTGGAATATAAAAAGGTGATTGAATGTCTTTTCCCGTACTCATCTGTGATGATTCAGCGTTAGCACGCAAACAGATGGCGAGATCACTACCAGCCACATTGAATGCCGATATTACGTTTGCTATCCACGGAAAAAACGCGCTAGAAGAACTCGAAAAAAACGAGTTTAAATTGATGTTTCTTGATTTGACCATGCCAGAAATGGATGGCTTTGAAACACTAGAGCACATGCAACGGTTGGGGGATAAAACTCCGGTGGTTGTTGTGTCGGGGGATATCCAACCTAAAGCGAAAGAGCGCGTGTTCGCACTGGGTGCAAAAGCGTTTATTCAAAAACCGATCGCCAAAGATGAACTCAAGAAGGCGCTTAAAGAGTTGGTCGAGCCAGAACCTCGTCCTCAAATTATCACGCCTGTCTCTATTGAGTTACCGATTTTACGTCGTCGCGATATTTACATGGAAGTGGCTAACGTTTCAATTGGTCGAGCAGCCGATGCATTGGCGCGTCACTTTGATGTGTTTGTGCAACTACCTCTGCCGAACGTCAATATCTTTGAAGTGAGCGAACTTCACATGGCCCTACGCGACTTGGCGTCGCATGACAACGTATCGGGTGTTTGTCAGGGATTTTGTGGCGAAGGTATTGCTGGCGAAGCGCTAGTGATTTTGAGTGATTCAAGCGTATCTGATCTCAAAAAGTTGATGAAAGTACCAGCAGACAGCGAAGAGCTAGAAGAGCTTGAGCTGCTAATGGATATTTCTAATATTTTGGTGGGGTCGTTCTTAAATGGTTTAGGCGAGCAGTCTGAAGTCCGATTCTTCCAAAGTCCACCAGTACTCCTTGGTCAGCATATCTCAATTGACTCGATCATTGAATCTACAACTGGAGCATTCAGCCGCACGATGACATTCGAAGTGAGCTACAACATTGAAGGAACGTCGATTCGTTGTGACTTGTTGTTTATGTTTGTGGATGAATCCTTGCCGCTGCTTGATAACAAACTGTCTTATCTAATGGAGGAGTTCTAATGTTGAATATGCCAGCAGAGTTTGAACAATTCCATTGGATGGTGGATATGGTACAAAACGTTGACATGGGCTTAGTGGTCATTGATCGAGATTACAATGTACAGGTCTGGAATGGGTTTATGACTCATCACAGTGGTTTGCAGTCTCATGATGCGATAGGTCGTTCTATATTTGATATCTTCCCTGAAATCCCACAGGAGTGGTTTAAATTAAAAACAAAACCAGTGTATGACCTAGGCTGTCGCAGCTTCATCACATGGCGACAACGACCTTACTTATTCTGCTGTCGCAATGTTCGACCAGTTACGCAGCAAGCGGAGTTTATGTACCAGAATGTTACGTTGAACCCAATGCGCACACCGACTGGAAAAATCAACTCGTTGTTTTTGTCTATACAAGACGCGACGGCTGAAGCTCTGATGTCTCAGAATCAATAGCGATAAAAAACTTTCTCAAAAGCCAAGGTCCGCCTTGGCTTTTTTGTATACTTATAATTGTGTTTCCCAATGCGTAGAACGTGAATATGGACTTTAATCTCGCCCTAAAACTCTACACCGCAGAGCAAGTAAAAAACGGTGAAACGCTGGCTGCGCAAATGGCTGGTGTTTCTATGTATAGCTTAATGCAACGCGCTGGTATGGCCGTGTATGAGCGCTTTTTACATCTGTATCCTAAATCAAAAAATATCTTAGTGATTTGCGGTAAAGGGAATAACGGTGGCGATGGTTACGTATTTGCATCTCTTGCGAAACAAGCTCAACTCAATGTACATGTTTTCCAAATTGGTGATGTATCTGTGCTAAAAGGTGATGCTTTGCGCGCATACCAAGACTGGCAGTCAATCGACGGTGTTAACAATGATTGGGATGAATGGAATACCGCATTGCTAGAAGCAGATGTGATCATCGATGCCATGTTAGGCACTGGTTTAAGCGGTGAGGTTCGTTCGGAGCATCGTCGCTATATTGACCAAATTAATCAAATTCATACCCCTGTGATTGCAGTCGACGTTCCTTCTGGTCTGTGTGCTAATACAGGTGCAGTTTTAGGTGATGCTATTCGTGCCGAGCATACTGTAACCTTCATTGGGGTTAAGCAAGGCTTATGCACTGGACAAGCGAGAGATCGAGTTGGCGAGCTCTACTTTTGTGGTTTAGGCGTCAATACTAAGTTTGATACTATCGAAGTAGAAAGTGCATTAGGTATTGATCATCAGGTTGTTTCAAGATTAATGCCCAAGCCAAATCCAACGGTCCATAAAGGTGACAACGGGAAGTTGCTTTGTGTTGGTGGCAATCAAGGGATGTCTGGGGCGATTCGTTTATGTTCCTCCGCAGCGATTAGAGCCGGAGCGGGTTTAACTGCCGCAATTACTCACACGAGTAGCCTTATTCCACTGCAGGTTGGTTGCCCAGAAGTAATGAGCCAGAGCATCACCACTGACTTGCTCAGGGATACTGAGAACGACTTAACTAAACGCATACGCTGGGCTGACGTATTAGTGTTTGGTCCTGGCTTTGGAGATGATGAGTGGGCTTATCAAGCCTATCAATATCTGGCTCAAGAGCAGAAACCTAAAGTTGTTGATGCTGATGGCCTCAATATTCTAGCGATGCTGAGCCAGCGATGCGATGGCACTCTAGTGTGCGACAACCATCGAGTGATCACGCCGCATCCTGGAGAGGCAGCTCGACTACTAAATGTAACCATTCAACAAATAGAAAGTGACCGATACTCTGCTGCAAGACAACTGCAAGAGCGTTATGGCGGTGTAGTGGTTTTAAAAGGCGCGGGGACGCTTATTTACGATGGAACGAGAATGTACGTCTGTCTAGCGGGTAACGCCGGAATGGCGACGGGGGGAATGGGAGATGTGTTATCTGGAGTCATTGGTGCATTACTAGCCAAAGGTTTAGCAATTTCTGTTGCCGCACGTTTAGGTGTGGTACTTCACAGTCATGCTGCTGATATAAACGTGAGTCAGAATGGTCAAATTGGTCTTTTGGCAAGTGATGTCGTTAGCACTCTTCGTACCGCTATCACCCAAGAGCTCTATCGAAATTAATTAGATTTCATGCATTGCTGAGAAAATTGGTCGATTTTTTTGAGTACTTTTTTACGAATTAGCAGGGCATCTTAGTATTAGGTGATTGAGTTTTAGGCAGATTTGAGAGGCGATGCGTTTTAATTTTTAAGATATGACGCAAAGGTTTGCGCAATGGGTTAACTTAAGTGCTTTCTCAAGTTGTTGATAGTTATAAATAATAAGAGGTTTTGGTGACTTGGGGAGCGTTTTTGATATGCGATTTTCAAGATGGTATCACAAAAAAAATTCAAATATCAGACTTGTAGGAAATAAATCACAGCCTATAATGCTGAAAACCGGAGCGTCTGCCAACGCTCCGGTTTTTTTGTGTCCGAAGAACAGTGAACTCGTCTGCCAACGAAATCACTACGCACTCTGAAATGACACATATACATATGAATCAAGGAATTACACAATGCGTATCGAACAAGAACTTAAGTTAGGTTTTAAAGATGTACTGTTTCGCCCGAAACGTTCTACCCTTAAGAGCCGTTCTCAAGTAAATTTAACCCGCGATTTTACATTCAAGCATAGTGGTCGTCAATGGTCTGGTGTGCCAGTAATCGCAGCAAACATGGATTCGGTTGGTAGCTTTGCAATGGCTAAAGCGCTGGCTGAGCATGGTGTAATGACCGCTGTTCACAAACATTACACGGTAGAAGATTGGGCTGAGTTTGCTAAATCAGCAGATAAAGTAACCATGAATAACGTTATGGTGTCTACGGGAACATCTGACGCAGACTTCCAAAAAACCAAAGACATCATGGCACTTTCAGATGAATTTATTTTCATTTGTATCGACATTGCAAATGGTTACTCAGAGCATTTGGTCGAGTATGTTGAACGCGTGCGAGCAGAGTTCCCAGACAAGGTCATTTCTGCAGGCAACGTGGTTACTGGTGATATGTGTGAAGAGCTAATCCTAGCTGGTGCAGACATCGTTAAAGTGGGTATCGGCCCAGGCTCAGTTTGTACAACTCGTGTAAAAACGGGTGTTGGTTACCCGCAGCTTTCTGCAATCATCGAGTGTGGCGATGCAGCGCACGGCCTTGGTGGCATGATCGTCGGTGACGGTGGTTGTTCTTGTGCGGGTGACGTAGCGAAAGCATTCGGTGGTGGCGCGGATTTCGTAATGCTAGGCGGGATGCTAGCGGGTCACGAAGAGTCAGGCGGCGAAGTGATCGAGAAAGACGGCGAGAAGTTCATGAAATTCTATGGCATGTCGTCGAAGAGCGCGATGGATAAGCACTCAGGTGGTGTCGCTGGCTACCGTGCGGCCGAAGGTAAAACCGTATTATTGCCATACCGTGGTAGCGTTCACGGCACTATTCAAGACATCCTTGGCGGCGTTCGCTCAACTTGTACATACGTGGGTGCAGCAAAGCTTAAAGAGCTAACCAAGCGTACTACATTCATCCGCGTTCAAGAACAAGAGAACAACGTGTTCGGTAAAGAGTAAATCGACTGAATGTAACAAGTGTAAAAGCAACCATACGTTATATCTATAGCAGATAAAACTATACTATATGCAGCTATGAGCCAGAGTGAGATTGATTTCTTACTCTGGCTTTTTGCTTCTCATTTGTTTGCGCTTCAAAATTAACTCTAAGCGATTTTAATAGTTGGTCGAGATTCGACTTGTTCAAACGGTAATGATGTTGTAACTGGCATGAGCTGTAAAACGCTTGAAATCTGACAGTCTCTATTTAACCCAATATAGTCTTTGACATTAGCGACTCGCCAAGTCATGTCTCCGTAAGTACGCAGATAGAACGCGGGTGATTGATGACTGTTATGTCTAATAACGCTCCATTGGGTAATATCACTAAAAAAGACTTCAGGGTTATCGGATGTCTCAAACTCATTCGCCATGATGCCCAAAGGTATATCAACGCGATTAAGTAGCTTTTGTCCGAGTGAGAAGGCTTCGTCGAAGTTAGTTGGTTGTTCGCTTAACTGCTTAATTGCATAGGTTTGTACAAATCGAGACGGCGGTGTTGGGTCGGCGGGTAGACCCATCAAGCCAGCGCCATTGATTGATTGAAGTGGGCCAGGCACTTGGACATGACGTTGCATGGTTGCTTCATTGTTCGGTTCTGGGTTGTAGTTGCGCAAATTGGAAAAATAAGAGAGGTGATTGACATGCCAATGGTAATTTGGGCAGTTAGTCATTACTCCAACGTAGGAGTGGTCCACAACCACTTTATAATCATCAAAGTCGTATTCGGTACATTGATAGCGTGCTTGCTGATTTTCCTCTTTGCTGAACATATCGCTTTCTTTGAATGCTCGATAGATATGCATATTACCGTTAAGAAACTCAATGACGGCACTGTCATTATTTGCATCGTGAATCACGAAATGCTGGTCCAAAGCCATGTTGTCACTCTCTGTTTCACCAGTTGAAATAGTCGAGTTAAACACGTAAACGGGGTGGGTGGTGAAGTAGGTCACCATCTCGTCCACAGTATTAAACGTAGACAAGATAAAAGTACCAAACAGGCCGCTGCCTAATGCAAAGGCATCATCAGGGATGTGAGAGGTCGATACATTTTGATTGAGAATGGGCAAGTACAGTGACCCAACAGAAAGGCCAGATTCATTAATGCCATCAGCTGTTAAAAGAGGGTTATTATACCGGGTAATGGCGTTGCAGTGTATGAAGCTCAACTCTCCCTGCCAATTTGCTCGAAACTCACATTCTTTACTGTGACGTTTTGGCGGCTGACCATTGAAAACACGGTCGGCTTTTCCGTCGGAAGTAAAGGTCGTAATTTGGTAAGTTTGTTGGGCTCTAAACCAAATCTCGGTCTGAAGGTTAACTGCAAACTCCATGGTTCTAGCGGATAAGGTTTGGTTGTTGCAACCATAATTGATATTAACATCTGTACACATAGCCATGCTTTCCGTTGTTTATCTTGAATGATGAATATCCAAGAAACCCTCTTAATCAAATGCTTAGAGATTACGTGGATATAGATGAATTGCGCTTTAATAATGGTTTTAGCCATTGAGATAAGCGCATGCTATTAAGTTAAGCATTCAATCAAAAAACGTCAGTAGCAGTTTAGTATCAGTTAAAATTGATATAAAAGAGATGAACTAAAGATATTACTTTACCTTATAATCACATGATACATATTGTTAATATCATTTTGTCTGATTTTATATTGAAATTATTATATATCTTGATGATTTAACGTGAAGGAATAAAAATTACAATATTTAGAATATGATTGAAAATGAAGGTAATTTGCAATTTAAATGCTGAGAAGTGAAACTGCCCGAGAAGTTGTGCAACTGTCTCGGGCGAAGTGATGAATCAGGTGAGCAGCTATAAAGTTTTCTCACAAGAACCGCTAAGTGGTGGAGATATTTTTAAATTATCATTAAAGATTTCTACAACGACGGGGCCTTTATTTTCATCTTTTGCATAGTATGCACAGGACTTGTCCCCAGTATAGGTTTTACCTGCCTTTTTGAAACTGTAATACCAGGAGTCATGGGTAGCGGCACCGGATTCAAAACTAGCAGATTCAGATTGTTCGCCAATATTCAAGTCGAAATGAACCTCCATTTCCGGAGAGTCTTTAAATCTCACATATCCGGTGATTTTATCGTTGGAGTTATTTTTAACGTAAAATGAACCCTTAGTTGTCATAATTTTTCCTCTTTTTTAATTTCTATACGTGATAGAACGGCCAAATGACGTTCTATTAATATATGCTTTTTAAGATGCATATTGATGTTAAATGATGGTCTTATTAGTTCTAAGGTGATTAAACTTATCCTTAGCGTATTTTTCTTTTATACCGATTAAGTTGCGGTAGCTTCGATCAAAATAAACGCTTGTCGGAATTGCCGGATCTTTAAAGCTGATGAAGGCACCATAGGTTCCCGGTATATCAGCTTCTCTGGCTTTATCAATCCAGTCCATGGCTCTGTTTACATCAACAAGTACTGGGTTATTTTGTAGTTCTAGTTTTTGCTTTATCTCTTCATTCCACCAGGTTTGGTATTGGACTGTATATTGACACTGGCGGTAGGGGAAAGATATGTCTTCAAGGTCGTCTGAGTGATGATAAAAACCGCCAGTGATCGCCCCTAAGGTTACGTAACTAAATAGCCCTTGATCGCGGTTTTCTGGCTTTATCAAAGGTGAAGTTAAGCTTTGCAAAAGTGCAGTATAGCCTTCTGGTTTAAGACCTCGCTCTGACACCAATCGCGAAGTGATTTTGTGAGGTGCTGGGGCGTCATAATCTGGAGGGAAAGGAGAACCGTTTTGACACAAAGAATCGCGCCCCCATGTGCTCATCAGGGAGTGATCGTATTTCTTCCCGTCAAAGTCAGTGCCATGTGCTTCATAGACTTGAACTAAATCAGGGAAGCAAGCGCCAAATTGAACGGCTATAAATTGGTGAAGATCTTGTTCTGTTCCTTCCCAGTAGCCATACATGGTGCAGTGATGGCTGATGGTTTCAATATCACAGTGGTTAGATGATTCAGGCAGAGCATCAATTTGCAAGTTGGTGCCAAGAAGTTTAGGCGTATCGAGGCTTTTTATAGCCTGCTCCCAATTTTTTAGCACATCTATGGTAGGGTGCGTTGGTATTGGCTGAAGCATACCGTTGATTTTTTGATAAAGGTTCCACTGAAGCTCGAAGCGGTGGATCTCTTTGGGTAAAGGGAATGTTTTTACGCGTAGCTCGGTAACAATGCCATAGCTCATGCCTCCGCCGCCTCTTAGTGCCCAAAATAGGTGAGGGTTGGACTCTGCTGAGACTTCTGTGATCGTACCATCACCCAATACCACGGTTGCACTCACTAGGTGCTCACAACACATGCCGTATTTTCGCGTCCAAGGGCCCCATCCTCCGCCTTGAATATAGCCAGTCAACCCAACTGTGGCACAGGTTCCATGTGCAATCATTCGATCATGCTCTGCAAGTTTTGGTGTCAGTTGATAGAAGCGATAGCCAGCACCAATGGTGGCAATATTGTCACACAATTGGAAGGTCTTAATTCTGCTCACGTCAATCAAAATGACGTTGTCACCACTGCATTCACCTGCGTGATCATGCCCTCCTGAGCGAACACGAATCGGGAGATTGAATTGAGTTGCTGTTAGATAGGCTTGCTGAACTTCTTGCGTACTTTCGCACATGACAATGACAAAGGGTTGGTGTTGATAGCGAGTATTGAAGATGAGTGACTCGACTTGATATTGGTTCAAACCGGGAACCGGTGAAACCGTGTTTTCAAGAGGTGTCAGTAATCGTTCTTTAGGAAAACCGCACTTATCCATTTTCTGAATAAACAGTTTGGCATTATTGACTGAGATTGAGTACGCGCTAAGTACAGCGAGGCGTTGTATTTGAGGGTTAGGGTGCTGTTCTACCACTTGGTTTTCTTTAGTTCCCTGCATCCATTCATGTTCCATTATTTTTTCCATTTGGCTTATGTATTGAATAGTTGTTCAAATATTAAACCAAATGCATACATTCACCATATCAGTTTGGTATCAGTTGTTCTGTACAAATCGCCAAAAGCATCAGCGAGAGAGCAACAATATCTGGTTGATGAAAAGAACGATCGGCATCTGCGTGACCGTGGATAATTTATGTAGTCAAGTAGATCTGAGCCTAAATTGATACTGAACCAGAATGACGTGTTATCTACATTGAATGGGTCACTAACGACAATAAATTCAGTTGGAGAACACAATGAAAATGGACTCAAAAGAATCACAAGCAATTTTTACTGCTCATTATCAAATTGGTAACGGCTTACCTGGAGGAGTGAGCTTCGATGTTAATCTACTCGTGGCCAGCGAAGACAAATCAATAGTGGGTAAAGGACATATCTTTCAGGCCGTTAACCCACCGTTAAATGTGGTGTCTGATCTCAATGGTAGTTTCAACTATCAATGCACGATGCGTGATTGTCATATCATGGTGACGTTGCAGGGCTACCAGCCTTATCTAGGCATTGCTCCTTTAGGAGCTGATCTTCATAACGTAACGCTCAACCTCCTACTTAATGATGATTGGAAGTCAGGCGTGGCATTCTATCGATATAAAAATAGTTCAGGTAAATGGATTGAAGCAGCAAATCAACGCGTTACTCTACTTTTGCCTGAGCATGTTCCTAGCATCGAGAACTTTAAGGTGGAGCAAAATGATCTTGCGCCAGCATAAATCTCATCAGCGATGACACTGTGCCAAAACACAGATATTCGATGGTTTCGAATATCTGTGTTTGACGAGGTAAATCGAGTAAACACGATGACTTGACGGTGCAATTAATCGACTTTCTTCGTTTATTGAATATTTCATGGTTGAGTAGATGTGGAGAGCCAATGGTCGAGCTCATCAACACTTATTTGAGCCTGATTCAGTTGATGCTTACGCGCGGCCTGATTGAAGTTTAACAACTCAGAGACGGAGCTGGACTGGTCGAGTAAGGCAAGCATCAGATTCGCTTGTTCAATATAAAAATCACCCCATGGATGCGGATCTTCTTGGGTGAAGTTAGACAGCTTATCGCGATATTTTCGAAGTAGCGTAGGCTGCTTATACTGCCACGCTACTTGGATTCCTTGTTGGTAAAAGCGTAAATAGTTATGACCAACACAGGTAGATTCTAGCCAAGCCTCACCAGTGCGCAAAGCGGAGAGGGCCGTTGATTCATCGCCACAAATAAGTGCCTTGGTAGATACGAGCCAAGGACCAATAAAATTGTGTAGCTTATTGATATGAACAAGATCTAGAGCCGTGTCGATGTCCGAAAGGGCTTTCTCCTCTTTTCCCTGATACCAGTGCAATCTTGCACTGGACTCCAAAAGAAAAGCGACAAATCGATGAGCATTAAGCTGTTTTGAAAGTTGTAGAGCGGTCGAGATTTCGTTTTCAGCTTGCACCAAGACATTACGGTCGAGAAAGATCCATGCAGCCGTAAGCCTAGAAACAATTTCTGCTCGGCGGTTTGCCGTGAGATAGGCAAGATTCGAGGCATGCTGAGCCTGTTTTAGTGCTTCGTCAGATTGCAGTTGATAGATCATCACTGTTGCCAGCATGTAGCGATTGGCAGTTTCAATCGAAAGCAACTGATGCTCTTCACACAGTTGCAAACACTCGGTTAAGTGCTCGTATGAGCGAGCCATTTTTCCTTGTGCGTAGGCACAATCACCGAGGCCGCCAAGCGATTTTGCTTTCGCGCGAAAACAGTTTGCTCGTTGACTGTAATCTAATGCAAGTAAATGTTCTTTCTCACATTCGTCTAGCTGCCCAGTGGGGAACAGCATATTACCTCTCATCGAGTGAATTTCACACAAAGATTTATTTAACGTCAGCTTTTCGCACAGGGCTTGGGCTTGGTCTAAAATCGACATCGCTTGTACAAAGTTGTCGGTTAAACGGTAGGGGTTAATGAGGTCTAAATAGTATTGAACACGTTCAGAATCATTTTCTGTGTGATGAATCGCTTGCTCAAGAACCTCAATACTCTCTTTGATGCGTCCCATCGAATACAGGCAGTTTCCTTTCATATTTAGTGCATACGCCATCTGTGCTTTAGGTGACTCTTTAATAGCGTATTCAATAAGAGTCAGTGCTTTTTCAAATTGATAATTGCTCAGGTAATGTTTGGCGGTCTGGTCAAGAACAGTAAATACACCTTCGCCCTTGGCATGATTGATATGGACTGCATATAAGAACCGATCTCGGTTCTCATACCATTTTGCGCAGGCCATGTGTATTTTTGAACACTGTGACTTGTCTATTTGACGGAAAACAGCATTACAAATCAAATCATGATGGAAAAGGTATTGATCGCCATTGAGTTTTACTAAGCCAGCGTCGACTAACTTATCTGGTACGTAGCCGGGAATTCGAGTGATTTCACGCAGTTGCTCCAGTTGAAAGTACTGCCCCAACACAGATGCAGTACAGAGTGCTTGGCGATCTTGGGCTGGAAGTTGAGCTAATTGTATCGAAACTAAATGTTCCAATGACTCCGGAACGTCTTTATCAAACTGAGAACAAAGTAGTGTTTGGCGTAAGTATAGAGGATGGCCTTTCGCAAGCTTTATACAGTCATTGATATGTTTATTCTGTTGGCATGTGATTGAGCAAGCTAACTCGTAAGACTCTTCAGATGATAACTCCCTAAGTTCGATTAGATTCACGTTGGCAAACCAAGATTGTTTGGAACTAAGTCGTTTTTGCTGCCTAAACGTCAGAAAGAGTAAAATATTGGTGTTTGTAATATAAGGTAGCAGTGTCTCAAGAAATGCCAACATTACCTCGTCGGCCCAATGGACATCTTCAACAATAATCAAATGCGGTTTGCTGGTCTGCCGTTGTTGAATTAAGAAAGGGATAGATTGCTCTATCGTTTGTTTCAGCGTTTGGAACTCCATTAAGTTCAGCAGCTGTTTTTCTGATTCGTTGAGTGTTACCCCCATTAACCAATAAAGGCAGAGATGGAAAGAAGAGGGAATTGATGACTCGACAGTCTGCTGACGAATAGAATCATCGGTATCTTCACGAGTAAATGAACAAATTGCCCGAGTGAATATATTTTGAGGGGACAAGAGATCAGCACTGCCATGATTCAGGATTTGAATCTCTGTGGTTAAACACGAAGAACGACTCAAAGACGAAATGACCTGGTTGAGTAGGCTGGTCTTTCCTATCCCTGCGGTACCAGTAATACAATACGTTTGGCCTGCTTCTTGTTTTTGCCATCGCTTGATTCCGCTATTCAATGTTTCTAGTTCAAGTTTACGCCCTACGAAACAGTCAGTATGGTTTTGGTGTAAGGATACAAAATGCCAGTTGTTGAAGTCTGGCTCTCCTGTTAGAAAAGGTTTTATTGGTCTGGCACAATTGGACGAGATAAAGCAAGGACAAGCAGCTATTTCTCCCCAAGGGATTTTAACTAGGATTTCATTGATTGGGGTTATCGCATTCGGATGTTCCGATAGCTCAGTGATTCGATGCATGTATTTCACATTGATAAAAGACCGAATCGAAGCCGAAAGAGCAACCTTTAATTGAAGGGCTAGTTGTCGAATTCGCTCAAAAATATATTCGTCCGATTCCTGTAAAGACCAAGTAAGAACAAACGTTCGGTTTTGTATTATGGGTGTAGTGTTTTGGCTGAGAAGTAAGGTTTGCAGAGCCTTTGCGGTCAAATCACACTTTGCTTCGATTGCAAAAATAAAAAAATATGGTGGTGATGAAGATACATTTGTAAATAATGGTTCTGAGGCCCGATCTATTAAAAGGTCCTCTACGGGGACAGAAAAGTATTCCGCGAGATTGGATGCGGTACGATACAGCACATTCGCCCCAGACTCTGCTCGCTTTATAGAAGCAATAGATACGACAAAACCCTGTTGAAAGCATTCTTCCGCCAGTCTTTCTTGGCTCAGTCCTAATTTCTTTCTCAGTTCTTTGAGTCGTAATACGTTGAGTGGAATTCTTCCATCCCTATTTGCCATATTTCACTCCGTTGTAACGTATAGCTTTTCCCAGTAAACCTGAATCGATTGGATATGTTGATTGAATAAATTTATCTTATTTCACCGCATATAATACTAGTAGTTAAAATGTTATATACGAAAATGAAATGGGCATTTTAATCTTCAAACCACATTAATTCATTGTTATATTAGTGGTGTTTTTTATTAATAATTTTGATATTTATTTTTGTGAGTTCATGTTTTTCTTAATAAGTTTTTTGAAATATCTTTAAACTTATATCTTTTAAAAGATTGCACACCTTAAACTTATATTGGACTTCATTAAACTTTAAAAATTAAATTCTTTAATTTTAGAGATATAAATTGACAATCTTATTTTTAGTGTTTTTTTTGATCTCTATTCTGGCTAACTGATTTTTTCTAGTCTATAAATAAAATATCGGCAATTTCAAAATAACTGCCGAAAAAATTATTTTAATTTCAATATTATAAATAGTTGGCTTTATACTATGGATATTGGCTTTTTCTGCCTGTTAAAAGGCTTTCATATTACACCACACTTGAGTGCCGCGCTTACCTCTATTAAGGAGACTGCGTGGCTGCCATATGTCAAACGATCTTGCCATCGAGGGGATTGGCAAGCGCTTGCTTTAGAAGAATCCTATCGAAAGGCCTATTACCCTAACTATTTACTACTCTCTGAATTTACAGGATTAGAACTGTTTTTATCTCAATTTTTCTGCCCAATTTTGTCAGTACGGTTTATGAAGTTAGAGCCGGGAGCTGAGATATTGTAACGCGGACCTCTGGCATATGTTTTTCTCAAGTACAGGTGTGTTACATCATTAACTACTGCTACAGCGGCAAGTGAGGTTCATGAATTATGCAAAAAGGCTCATCTATAGAATTCTACCAGCAACGTCCTCAATCTCGTGAGACGGTCGGTGTTGAAGAAGTGCAGCAACAAACTCAACAGTTTGGTTTTGCTGAACCCGAAATGGATGAGCTGCTTAAGTACTCATTACGGACTCAACTTGAGGCTATGCTCCAAAACCAACTCAGCACGGCTGAACGCCGACGACAACTGAAAGAGAGTTTCGCTGCGGCAGTTGAGCTCGTATTGAAGGAGACGAAAGTTGAGCACCGAACACTGGTGCAAGCCTTTCAGACCATGTATGGCAACGCTTGCCAATCTCTTTCTCTGGCTAAACTCACTCAAGAGGAACTGACCCGACAGTACATTTCCACATCTGGGCTGGTGATGTCTCCTCTTAACTGTAAACACACCATCAAAGATGTGTACCGAATTAAAGGCTTTGCGTGTGGTACAAACAAAGCTATCCAACAAATGCTTGCCAACAAGTCACAGGTTAAAGTGCTTTATCCAGCTTGCGGCCCCTTTGCACCGTTGCTGCTGCCTTTACTTGCTCACTACAAACAAAGTGATCGGATTAGCGCAGAGCAGCTTCAGGTGACACTAGTAGATATTCACCCCGGAGCGATTAAAGCACTCAATCAATTGATCGCGGATCTCGATATCGCAGACTACATTGAAGCCTTAGTGGAAGAAGATGCTACCCAATTTTCGCCAACTCAAACGTTTGATCTCCTGATACTTGAAGCGATGCAGCATGGCTTTAGTCGGGAAGGGTTCCTCAGCATCGCGAAACATTTGGTTCAATATTTACATATTCAAGGCGAAATGATCCCCAAGCAGGTATCTGTGCGCGCCATGATGGTCATCGGGGAGACGGAATTTAATCAACAATGGAAAAAAGCAGAGTATGCACATTCCAACCATTGCCAACCGGAAGCGATAGATGATCGAATTGATCTGGGAGAAATTCTTAATGTTAATAAAGCCATGTTGCTCAAAAGCGAGATTTTTGAGCTAGATGGTGGAATAAAAATGCTGCAAGGCAACACCGTAGAGCTGCCGAAAGATGTGCCAGATATGGCAAAACGTATCCTCGCCATTTACAGCCATATCGATACTTACGGAGATGCCATGGTCGGACAATACGACTCCGGTATTACACATCCTAAACCCGACATGACTTTTTATGTGGATGCCAAGCCCAAAGCTGTTGAACACCATTACTTCGAAGCGAGGGGAGGGGATAAGGTCAGTTTCTATTATCAGTTAACCGGATTGCCAGGTTTTGTCGCCACCCATGGATGATTTCGATATGCAGCAAAAATACGTCGTTTTTACAGGAAGTTGTTACGCCTTGCCCATCATTCAGTTGTTGGCACAACAGCATAAATTGGCGGGCGTGGTAGTACCGGAAGGAGAACTAAATCCTGACTTACAGCAGCTACAGAGCTATCTGAGCGCTCAATCGATTCATATTGCTCAGTATACCGCCAATGACAGCAGTGCTTTGATAGCGCAACTCGATGCTTGGCGAGTCACGGATGGCGTCATCTATTTGTTCAGGCACATAGTTCATTCCTCGCTGTGTCAGTTTTTCAACGGAAACTTGTACAACATTCATCCGGGAAAGCTGCCCGAGTATCGAGGCCCGATGCCTCTCTATTGGCAATTAAGAGACGGTTTAGACACCTTTAGCCTCACCCTGCATCGTCTTGAGGCATCGGCTGATTCCGGCGCTATAGGAATGGAGTTAGAGGTACCATTTCACCCGTTTGAGACCTTAACCAGTGCTCAGCAAAAAGCGTCACAAATGACGGCTAAGCTGATGTATGACTTCCTCATCGCGCAACAAAAGCAAGGGCTGGTTTGGCGTGAGCAAGTATCAAACCCCAACGAAGTGGCACGAGCAGTAAACCAACATGATCTGCACATTCGTTGGAACGTGCAAACGAGTCGCGAAATCGTCAACTTAGTGCGAGCAGGCAATCATGACTTCGGAGGTGCGATGTTGAGCTTGCCAAATGGTGTCGCCAATGTTTTGCAAGCAAGCGCAGTGGAGACTTCTTTAGTTGGTGTTGAGGCGGGGAGCATTCTCGAGATCAGCCCACAACATGGGTTACAAGTGAAAACGTTAGATAGCGCCATATCAATAGATGTTATTGCTACACAGCAAGGCGTGTTTTCGGGTTATCGCTACGCGCAAATGGCTGGGCTGGACGCTGGGATGTCATTGCTTCAGCGCTCTTCGGCCTGCGAGTAAAGAAATATCTCAATACGGCTCTTTGCGGCATTAATGAAGCCCTTAACGGTATTTAGTAATGCGAGATTGGAAAGTTTTAACCAACCACACCAATTACGTTATGGGTTGGTTTTAACTTAAGTGTATACGTTAAAAGGAAGAACAGTATGGCTACAGAACCGTATCTTGGGACACTAACCGCATTTGGCGGCAATTTTGCAATTAGAAATTGGGCAATGTGCTCGGGGCAAATGCAGGCAATTGAAGATAATCCAGCGCTCTTCTCTCTAGTTAGCACTCTATACGGAGGTGACGCCCGAACTACCTTTGGTTTACCTGATTTGCGTGGCCGCAGTCCAGTTGGTGTAGGCACACGACCTGGGGGGATGGATTATCATCAGGGAGAAAGATTGGGTACTGAACTGGTAACTATTGATATAACTCAAATGCCAGCACACTTACATACGGCAATTTTTACCCCTCTTGGCACTTCTGCACCTGTAACAGGCAGGATGAAGGTTGCTACCAATGCTGCAAATACACAGGTACCTGATAGTAATTCGTATATAGCGCAAAACTCTACCCCCGGGTTCTATAAACCGACGTTTCAGCAACCAGATTTGACCGAGATCGAAGGCTTAAGTGTTTCTGGTGGTGGCTCGGGCGGAGGTACTGTAACTGTGACTAAAACAGGCGGTTCAATGCCACTTAATATTTTGAGCCCGGTATTGCCGATTAATTGGTTAATTGCCACTGCGGGAGTATACCCACCGCACAGCTAATCAACCAAGAAAGAATTGGCTGAATCTTTCGCTAATCCTTTCCTATAAAAAATTAAATATTTAAGTTGATTATGATAACCCGGCCATGTTGATAAGGCCGTCATCTTCAGGAGAGGAAAATGAGATTACATCGTCAGGTTGCGATCGCAATTACAACAGCATGGGTGTTCTCAGCGTTTTTTTCCGGTGGAGTCTGGGCTGCACAGCAAACGATTAACTACTCTAATGGTTCAGGTTCCAATTTTAGTGAGGTGGAGACCGGCGTCACAGGGGGTATGCCCTCAGTCACTCTTACCAATGCAGGTGCTGTATCTATGGTATTAGATGCGGGCACTAGCTCGGATGGCACTCCGTTTACTGGCCTAAATGACCTCGGGTTTGTAGCTGGTGTTCTTTACTCAAATACCATGATTAATGAGTTCAACAATCGTGGCTTCCGCTTTTTTGAGAAATCAAGTACTAACTTCAGTTTCGACGAAATTACCTTTATGCAGGGGTCGGCCCGAGACTCAGATAAAACGTATCAACTTGTGTTAACTGGCTTCTCTAATGATACTCAAACAGTGACCGAAACTGTCACCTTGCCAAAAGGTGGTGAAGCAAACTCAGGGTTACAGGACTTGTTTACCCTGACCCGTGGTACAGACTTTAATGATTCGGCATGGCAGGACGTTGATACAGTGACTATGGCGTTTACCCGAAGTCCGGGTGCTGACTCTCGTTATCTTATCAGAAGTATCAAGATTGATGACGCTGCGGTTTCAGACTCTACCGCGCCTACTTTTGTCAGTGCGAGCTCAACCCCCACTGATGATGCAACCAATGTTTCTGTTAGCAACAACATCGAGATTGCCTTCGATGAAAATATTGAGCTGAAGAGCGGCAATATTACCATTCGTAATGTTACCGACAGTCGCGACTTTGAAGTATTTAATGTTGCCACCGAAAGCGATGGCACAACAACATCACCAGGCGCTGGTCGCATCAGTGTTACCAACAATAAAGTTTACTTAAACCCAACCAGTGATCTGGCAGGGAACCGGACCTACGCCATTCATATTGAATCCAGTGCCGTGGCTGACAGCGCAAATAATAGCTTCGCTGGGATCAGCGATGATGCCACATTTAACTTTACGACAGTCGATACCACGCCAAATGCGCCATCTACACCCGATTTAGATGCTAGTTCGGATACCGGGCCATTAAATACTGATAATATTACCAGTGACACTACACCAACGTTTAGTGGGATTTCTGAGAGTGGATCGATCGTTACTTTATACAGTGATCAAGTCGGTGGAGGTGCAACGGTTATTGGCACAGGCACTGCTACTGGCGGGAACTGGCAGATAACAACCAATGAGTTGGCGTCTGGTATTACACATGCAATAAGCGCTAAAGCGTCTGATAGCGATGATAATGTTAGCTCGGCATCCAACGCGTTAAGTGTCACCATTGATACAATAGCCCCATCAGCAGTGAGCATTACCACACCGATTGAGGCTGACAGTATCGTCAACGCTGCAGAAGACAACGATGTGTTGATCGCTGGCTCCGACGCGGAAGCAGGCAACAGCGTGACCGTGACTATCACAGACAATAGCAGCTCTGTCAGTCGTACGGTGATGGCCGACAATTCAGGCAACTGGACGCTGAGCGGCAGCGAGCTGGATGTCAGTGGCTTGAACAATGGTACCCTGACGGTGTCTGCAACCCAAGCTGATATAGCTGGTAATATCTCCACCGCAGCCACACAGAGCATTACCCTGGACAATGCAACCCCATCAGCAGTGACCATCACCACGCCGATTGAAACTGATGGGATCGTCAATGCAGCGGAAGATAACGATGTGTTGATCGCTGGTTCCGGCGCGGAAGCAGGCAACAGCGTGACCGTGACCATCACGGACAATAACAGCGCTGTCAGTCGTACGGTGACGGCCAACAACTCAGGCAACTGGACGTTGAGCGGCAGTGAGCTTGATGTAAGTGCGTTTAACAACGGCACCCTGACTGTGTCTGCAGCCCAAGCAGATATAGCAGGTAATACTTCTACCGCAGCCACCCAGAGTATTACTCTGGATAATGCAGACCCATCTGCTGTAATCATCAATACGCCGATTGAAACTGATGGGATCGTCAATGCGGCAGAAGACAACGACGTACTGATCGCTGGCTTCAGTGCGGAAGCAGGCAATAGCGTGACCGTGACTATCACGGACAATAACAGCTCTGTCAGCCGTACGGTGACGGCCGACAACTCAGGCAACTGGACGTTGAGCGGCAGTGAGCTTGATGTCAGTGGCCTGAACAACGGCACACTCATAGTTGCTGTGACGCAATCGGATACGGCGGGTAATACCTCCAGAGTGACCACCCAGAGCATTACCTTAGATAACGCCGCACCATCAGCTGTGACCATCACTACACCGATTGAAACCGATGGTATTGTCAATGCAGTAGAAGATAACGATGTGTTGATCGCTGGCTCCGGCGCGGAAGCAGGCAACAGCGTGACCGTGACTATCACGGACAATAACAGCTCTGTCAGTCGTACGGTGATGGCCGACAATTCAGGCAACTGGACGCTGAGCGGCAGCGAGCTGGATGTCAGTGGCCTGAACAATGGCACCCTGACGGTGTCTGCAACCCAAGCTGATATAGCAGGTAATATCTCCACCGTAGCCACCCAGAGCGTAACCCTAGATAACGCAGCGCCATCCGCTGTTACCATTTCCACGCCGATTGCAATCGACGGTATCGTCAATGCGGCAGAAGACAATGATGTGCTGATTGCTGGCTCCGGCGCGGAGGCTGGCAATAGTGTGACCGTGACCATCACGGACAATAACAACTCAGTCAGTCGTACGGTGACGGCCGACAATACCGGGGCTTGGACGACTATTGGCAGTGAGTTTGATGTAAGTGCGTTTAACAACGGCACCCTGACGGTCGCGGCGAGCCAGAGCGATGCGGCGGGCAACACCTCCAGTATAGATAGCACAACAATTACGTTAGATAACGTGAGGCCAACTGTTTCTTTGAGCAGCTCAGACCTTGATTTGATCTCTGGCGAAACGGCGAGTATCACGTTCACCTTAAGTGAGTCCTCAAGTGACTTTACTGAGTCAGATGTCACCGTCACTGGCGGCAGTTTGTCTAACTTTGCGGGCAGCGGTGACAATTACACGGCCACCTTTACGCCGGATAGAGACAGTACAAGTACAGCGACGATTAACGTGGCGGCAGATTTCTTTACCGATGCTGCCGGGAATAGCAACACTGCTGCGCCTCAACTGTCTATAACCGTTGATAGTTTAGTGCCGAGTGTGACTATCTCCAGTGATAAATTGGCGCTGAAAGCGGACGAAACGGCGACCATTACCTTTACCTTAAGTGAAGCGTCGAGCGATTTTACCGAGGCGGATATCACGGTTAGTGGCGGTACTTTGTCTGGTTTTGCTGGCAGTGGTAGCAGCTACACTGCGACCTTTACACCAACGGAAGAGAGTGCGACGAGCGGTACTATTGAAGTTGCCACAGGCACATTTACCGATGCCTCTGGTAACACCAATAGTGCAGCTACACCATTTTCCATCAGCGTCGATACTGTGCTTCCAACCGTTAGTATCACTAGCTCCAGCGCTGCGTTGAAAGCGGGTGAAACGGCAACACTCACGTTTACCTTGAGTGAAGCCGCAACTGATTTTTCCGAAGCCGATGTGACCGTGGCTGGAGGAACTCTTTCTAACTTTGCGGGCAGTAGCGCCAGTTACACGGCTACCTTTACACCTGCAGAAGAAAGCACTGAGGATGCAACTATTGATGTTGCAGCCGAGAAATTTAGCGACGCAGCTGGCAACCTCAATACAGCAGCGACTCAGTTGTTGATCTCAGTGGATACGGGGATCCCGACTGGACATAGCATCAGTATTGATCAGGAGAGCATTAACAAAACCAACGAACAGGCGATGAGCTTTACCTTCGCAGCAGCTGAAGTGAACGCGATGTTCACTTATAGCGTGACCGACGGTACCACGACCATTGACGGCGCTAGTCAAACAATTTCTTCGGAGACCATGCAAGTAACGGGCATTGACGTCACTGTTTTGCAAGAGGGGACGTTGACAGTAAGCGTGGTGGTAACCGATGTCGCAGGCAACGCATCTGATGCAGTGACGGATACTGTGACCAAACGCTACGATGTCGCGCCAACGGTAGTTGATGATAGCTTCTCGACTGAGGAAGATACGGCGAAACAATTTAATCTGTTAGCCAACGATTCCGATGTTAATGATGACATGGTCGCTTCTTCTACAACGATTAAAACGCAACCAATTAAAGGTCAGGTGTCGATCAGCAACGGCGTTGTTACCTATACGCCAAATAATAATGAGACAGGCACAGATAGCTTTACCTATACCGTGAAAGATGCCCTGCTGCAGGAGTCGCAAGAGGCGACAGTGACCGTCACTATCATGGCTATAAATGATGCGCCAGTCGCTAAAGCGCTGACCATCAACACCGACGAAGATACCGCAAGCGCAGCAGTCAGCGCGCGTAGTCAAGCGGAGGATGTTGAAGATGGCATCCCAACGGGTGATTTATCGTTAGTTAGTTTGCCTCAAAAAGGACAAGTAGCCATTGATCAAACTGTAGGCACTTTTGTATATACGCCGAATCCGAATGAAAATGGTAGCGATAGCTTTACTTACACGATCGCAGACAGTGAAGGCGGCGTTTCTCTTGCGGCCACGGTCAGCGTCAATATCGGTTCCGTCAATGACTCACCAGTAGCGGAGGAAGACAGTTTTACTTTTGATGAAGATATCACATCGACACTCGATATTTTAAGTAACGACAGTGATATTGAAGATGGGTCATTCACCCCGAGTAGTATTACCCTGCAAGATCTTGGTCAAGGAGAGGGGGTATACAGTTTTGCCACGGTCAGTGTCAATGTCGATGGGACCTTAAAGATTGTGCCAACAGCGAACGTTAATGGTCAACATAGCTTTACCTACATGCTAACCGATAGTGGTCAAGCAGTCTCAGTGCCTGCAACCGTCACGCTCAATATTACGCCAGTGAATGATGCCCCCGTTGCTGTTGATAACAGTGCACAACTACTAGAGGGAGGCTCCTTCGAGGTCAATGTATTAGGCAATGATAGTGATGCCGATGTTGGAGACAGTTTTGAACTCACTAGTGTCACAGTCGTCGATACGCCAGCACATGGCAGTGTGAACGTGACGGCGTCAGGAGCGATTGTTTACAACCCCAATGAGAACTACTTCGGTGAAGATAGCTTCACCTATACGGTGGCAGACTTAGCAGGTGCTGTATCTAACGCCGCAACAGTGACCATGACAGTAACACCAGTCAACGACGCACCAATGGCGCAAGCACAGTCACAAACGCTTGATGAAGACAATAGTTTGGTGATCACGCTGGTTGGTTCAGATATTGATAACGATGATGACACTCTGCAGTATCTTATCACTGAGCAAGTCAGTCATGGCGTGCTAGAGCAGTTGACCAATAATAGTTGGCGCTATACACCAGAAGCGGACTTCAATGGCTCCGACTTCTTCTTGTTCAAGGTCAACGACGGTGATCTCGACTCGACAGAGGTTCGTGTCGATTTGACGGTTAATGCAGTCAACGATACACCAACCGCGACCGATATCAGTGCTACGGGAGAGGAAGAAATACCGCTGACCATTACTTTAAATGGTAACGATGCAGAAGGCTCATCTTTGAGCTATCAAATTGTAAAATCGCCAGTCAACGGTAATGTTACCGTCACAGGCAATCACGCGGTTTATACGGGTAACAGTAACTTCTTTGGTCAGGACAGTTTCACTTACAGCGTAAGTGACGGAGAACTTACCTCTGGAGTGGCGTTAGTGACCATCACGGTGAATAACGTTAATGACGCGCCAGTGATTACGGGTACCCCATCGGCGCAAGTTGATGAAGATAGTGTGTATCAGTTTGTGCCCGCGGCATTGGACAATGACCCAGCGGATACTCTGACCTACTTGATAGCTAACAAGCCACCTTGGGCTACATTTGACAAGACAACAGGAGCGCTTTCTGGCACGCCAAGTAACCGTTATGTGGGGACTTATCCAGGTATCGTGATTAGCGTATCCGATGGCACTATTTCTTCCTCATTGTCAGCTTTTTCGATTACTGTGAATAACGTTAACGATGCACCCGTTATCTCTGGTTCACCAGCAACACAAGTGAATGAAGACAGCACCTATCTGTTCACGCCACAAGTGTCAGATGTTGACAGCCAAGCCTTCACCTTCAGTATCGTGAACAAGCCATCTTGGGCTAGCTTTGATGCATCAACAGGCACGCGTAGTGGTACACCAGATAATGGTGATGTTGGCAAATATCAGGGCATTGTTATCTCGGTTTCTGATGGTCTCACGACCACAATGCTCAATAGATTCAGTATTGTGGTTAACAATGTCAATGACGCGCCAGTGATCAGTGGCACTCCTGCTCTTACCGTAAACGAAGGCAGTACGTACCGCTTTGCGCTGCAGGCATCGGATGTTGATAGTAGTAGCTTGAGCTTTTCAATCCGCAATAAACCATCATGGGCAACCTTTGATAGAGCAACTGGGTTGCTAAGTGGTACGCCGGAAAATGAGCATGTTGGCAGCACCAATAATATTGTTATTAGTGTCTCAGACGGTGAGCTAAGCACATCTTTAGCAGCGTTTAGCATCACGGTAATCAACGTTAATGATGAGCCAGTGGCGGTTAATGATACCTATGTCTTTACCGAGAGTAACGATGGTAGCTACTTATTGGATGTACTCAGCAACGACAGCGATGTTGATCTAGATACATTACAACTGGAATGGGTTAAACCTACATCTGGAACGGCAACGATTGTGGGCAGTCAAATCCAATTGGTAACGACCTCAATTGGTACAGTGGCAGTGCAATACAGTGTGAAAGATGGTAACGGTGGAAAGGCCACCGCGAAAGCAATCGTGACAATTAAAAGTGCGAAATTGGACGCACCAACAATAGCCGCACCTTCAGATATCGAAGTGAACGCAACTTCGCTCTTTACTAAAGTTGCATTAGGCTCTGCTGTGGCACGAGATAGTACAGGCAAGCTATTACCTGTTTCATTGGTCGACAGCACGACCTTTTTCCGACCTGGAACTAATACGGTCTATTGGCGCACTCAAGACTCTGATGGAAACGTCGCTGAAGCTAGTCAAACGGTAACAGTGTATCCACTGATAAGTATCTCCAAAGATGCGCAAACCACGGAAGGCACCAATCATAGCGTATCGATACACCTTAACGGTCCTTCGCCGAGCTACCCAGTAATCATACCTTATACGGTTTCAGGAAGCACGGACAGTGATGACCACACGCTCACCTCTGGTGAAGTGGTGATACCTAGTGGTACCGAAGGCAAACTTTCGTTCGAACTACTTAATGATGGACAAAATGAGGGCGTTGAAACCTTAGTGATTGATCTGGACAGCACCCTTAATCTAGGTAGTAAGCGTCGTTACACCTTGACAATCTTTGAAGAGAATGTGGCTCCGAAGGTCACGGTAAGTGTATCTCAGGCGGGGGAGCAGCGGAGCCAAATTGAAAATGGTGTTGAACCGGTCGCAATCACGAGCAGTGTTAGTGATGCCAATATGTCCGATATACACAGTTTCAGATGGAGTAGTGATAGCGATGTACTTAACCAAGCGATTGCGGGGCAGATGTACAGCGAAACATTGACTTTCTCTCCGCAATTACTGAGTTCAGCGATTTACAATTTGCAATTGACAGTTACTGACAATGGCACTCCACCATTATCAGTGACACGGAATGTCTATTTAGAAGTGGTACAAACATTGGCGGAGCTCGGGAGTGAAGACAGTGATGGCGACTTAATCCCGGATGATCAAGAAGGTCATAATGATAGTGATGGTGATGGTATCCCTGATTATCTTGATGCAATTTCTGACTGTAACGTAATTCAACAGGTTGTGTCAGAAAAAGATCGCTTCCTCATTGAGGGGCAGCCAGGTGTCTGTTTACGCAAAGGAATAACCATTCTGACTAACGCAACAGGAGGAGCTTTATTGCTGGATGAGGAGCTTCCTAAAGATATCAACATGAAGAGCATAGGGGGAATCTTTGATTTTGTAGTAACTAATTTGCCGCTGCCCGGCCAAAGCTATCAATTAGTTTTGCCTCAGCGTTTACCTGTTCCAGCAAATGCAGTGTACCGAAAGTATAACGCTGAACAGGGGTGGATAGACTTTATTGAGGATGCTCAAAACACGGTTTCTTCTAGTGCTGGCGAGGCTGGTTATTGTCCGCCACCAGGGCACAGTTCATGGTCACAGGGTCTGACTGAAGGTGACTGGTGTGTACAACTTACCATTGAAGACGGTGGTCCGAACGATGATGACGGATTGGCTAATGGCAGTGTCGTTGACCCTGGCGTCGTTGCCGCACGTGTAAGCAATAATACACTCCCTCAAGCGATTGACGACAATGCGTTTGTTAGTCTCAATGGTACGGTGACGATCGATGTATTGAGCAATGATGCTGATGCTGATGGTGATGGGCTGAAGGTAAGTCGCGCTTCTGTAGATATTGGTAGTGTTAGTGTGGTTGATAACAAACTAAGTTATGTCACTCAACCACAGTACTACGGGGAGGCTTTGATCACTTATAGCGTAACGGATGGTAATGGTGGAACGGGATCGGCGAAGGTGACGGTAAATGTGGTAAACAGTCAGAATCCGAATGCGGTGGACGATAATATTACCACCGATGATCGTACCCCTGTCACGGTTTATGTCCTTGCTAACGATACCGATCCGGATAACGACACATTGAAGTTGGTTTCAGTCCAAGCGCAGTATGGGCAGGCGGTCATGAATGCAGATCAGAGCGTGACCTATACCCCTACCTCAGGGTTTGAAGGCAATGATGTGTTGACATATATCATTCAGGATAGCCAAGGCCTGCAAGACGCGGGGAAAGTTATAGTGACCGTTAAGTTGGTAAGAGATGTAAAGGTTGAAAATACTTCAGCAGGATCATTGGGTGGCATGGTGTTGATGCTTTTGATTTTGTTAGGAGCCATGCAACGTTATGGAAGAAACAGTGCTCTAGCACTAATTGCTGTGTTTAGTTTTAGTAGTCAAGCGGGCTGGTATGTTGATGTTCAAATGGGGTCAAGCCATGCAGATGAGCGTGATGCTGTTAAAGGTGATAACGTAATCTCTACTGACAACACCGGGTTCTATCGCTCTGTCGGGTTGGGATATACTTTTTCTGATCAATGGTCTGGAACTATTCGTTATATTGATATGGGTGAAGGTAGTGCTACATTGCGTAGTGCTACTACTTCACCAGAAGACTATCACGCCAATGTCGCATCTATAGCCCCACTCCTTGTTAAGGGCATGGGCTTCGACATCGGTTATAAGTTCTGGCAATACAATTCATGGTCCGCAAAACTGAGTTTGGGGGGCTTGTTCTGGGATACCGATATTGAAAGTACGTATCAAGGCAGCAAGATAACGACGGAAGTGGATGGTTTTGATGGATATATTGGTGCAGAAGTTGGCTACAACCTCTCAGATAATTGGGAGATCGGTATCCAAGGCGCTCGTTATTTTTTACATGAAAATGATGTTGATATAATTGCGGTACAACTTCGTTATTTTTTTGAGCCGTTAACAGCGTATTAACCTAGGGTTTGGTATTTTTCGATAATTTGTATCCTAAGCGATCATGAAGCGATATGGTAAATTACTGGAGATTAATGTCGTGATTGTGATCTTTGTTATATAGGTCAATACTCTATAACAAATCCTTAATTACCTTGAAGTCTTTTCTTCTTTAACATCTAGCGAAAGATAGTGTTTTGATAGAGTGTTAAGCAGAACTTACTGTTCGATATTAGAAAAATAAGGTTCATTGAATGCTCGATGTGAACTTAAAAGAAGATGATTTACGCAATAGGGTTGCTGGTGGCGCTGAAAGTGTCAGCGTGATACGTCGCTTTACTTTGAACCTAGTACGTTTACAGTCGAAGAAATATAGTGTTGGGGCTGAAGCCAAACCAAGCGTGTCAGAGCGACACAGTTCGTATTGAACCCTTATTGGGTTGAAAAGCGTTCCACGCTGGCTGTCGCCCTGATGCTGATAACTGCGACGATAAATTGATACCGAGCAAAACGATAATTTTATATCTGCTTTAATCCAATATTGATTGAATAATATCAAATGCTTTTTCTATTTTTTGGGTAGGAATAATGCCAAATCCAAATAAGAGGGCATTAGAATGATTGTTGATAGAAAAATGCGATGATGGGTAAACCGCTACATTTGATGAAGCAAATTTATTCATCATGTGTGTCGCGCATCCCGATACTTCAGCTGCTATATGCAATCCACCTTGGCTTGGAATACGTTGTAAGCAATCTATGTTGTCAATTAATTGAGTTAGCTTATTATACCTTTCGCTGTAGATTTTATTCATATTGAGTAAATGGTGAGAGAAATGACCGTCACGCATGAATTCGTCAAGTAGGATTTGAGACACTACAGATGTACTTCTTCCCAAGTGCCATAACATATTTGAAATTGGCTCTATTAAAGACTTTGGCGGAATCATATAGCCAATGCGTATGCCGGGAAATAGTATTTTAGAGAAACTGCCTACCATAATGACGCAGTCATTTTTATCTTGTGACTTGAGAGCTTGCTTACTGGTATTGAGGTAGTGATATTCCGCATCATAATCATCTTCGATAATGATTGCGTTATTAACTTCTGCCCATCTCAGCAGTTCTAACTTCCTTTCAACTGAGTAGCTAAAGCCTAAAGGGAACTGATGACTAGGCGTTGTATAAATAATTTTGGTATTAGAAGGGATTGATTCAACGACAACACCTTGGTCGTCCATCGGCACGGAGCCTATTTGCGCGCCAAGTAATCGAGCTTGATTTCGAAAAACAGGATATCCTGGATCTTCCGTCGACACGAGATCCCCGGGAGAGAGTAATGTAAGGAGAGTCGTCATTATTGCCTGCTGGCACCCTTGCGTAATGATGATGTCTTCAGGGTCACAGATTACGCCTCTCGAGTGTCTCACACACTCGCAGATAGACTCTCGTAAACAAGCTAACCCTTGCAAATCACCACCATGTGCAAACTCTGGAGTTAATGCATTGAGCCTACTCAGTCTTGAGTGTCGCCAAATATGCTTTGCTATTCTCTGATGATCAGGAACGCCTAAAGTGAAGTCATAGTCTAGATTCTTTGGTGCGATGATCTCTGGCTTCTTCGCTGCGTTAGTGCCAAACACCCCTAGTTGGTAGTGTTTTATTGGTCTCTTATCTTGATCCATCGTTTGTTCTAGAGCATTACTTACGTACGTGCCAGACCCTGACTTTTTTACTATCCACCCCTCGAACTGAAGTCGCTCATACACCGAAATGACAGTGTTTCTTGCTATGCCTAACTTTTTCGACAGCATGCGGGTTGACGGTAATCTCTCATTTGATCGTAATCTGCCTTCTAATATCCCTTGGTATATCTCGGAATAAAGCTGTTGGCTGGTGACTTTTCCAGTTTCGAAGTGTAGTGAAAATGGCATCGTTTTCTCTGTAGACGTTGAAAAGTGGTTCTAAAGCGTTGTGAGGATGTGGATCTGTATATACCAAGTATATCTACCTAGTATACCGTTATCGTGATATGGAGAAAGCGTAATGAGTACACTATTTCCCCATTTTGGAAACGGATGTTACTTACATTCGTATCTAACCGGCCTACCTATCAACGGTGATCAGGTTTAGACCTGTTTATATCGCACTAAAAATTTGAAGACACAGTGTTATTCATCGAGGGTTAACGATTGGAGTTCTTCAAGTCAGGATTACTTTTATATAAAAAGTTAAAAGCCTTGGAATAAACTAGAAATTAATTATAAGTTAAAATTAAAAAATTGAGGGTTCAATGAAGTTAAACAATGCCTTGGTGGCCATTTTATCGCTCACTTCTTTCGTCACGTTTGCGAAAACGGAGTTAACGGTTAGCAGTCAATTAAAGAGCGTAGTTGATGATTGCGCTAAAGGATTAATAAACGAATACGACATTCCGGGGTTGGCTGTTGCAGTAACGATTGATGGCAAGCGTTATTTTTACAATTACGGTTTTGCTGACGAAAGTAAGGGGAGTTTAGTCACCAACGACACAATTTTTGAACTCGGTTCTATCAGTAAAACTTTTGCCGCTACTTTGACTGGGTATGCCCAAGAAAAAGGTAAGCTAGACATGGATGACAAGGTCAAAGATTATATTCCAGAATTAGAGAATAGTGCTCTGGGTAATACCAAGCTAGTTCATGTCGCCACCTACACTGCGGGTGGTCTACCATTGCAATTTCCTAGCGAAGTAACGAACGACGCTGAAATGATGCAGTACTACAAAACGTGGAAACCGGAGTACGAAGCCGGTACTAAGAGGAAGTACTCAAACCCTAGTATTGGTCTATTTGGCTACATCGGTGCCTTGAGTATGAAGTCAGACTATACGGAAATGATGGAAACCGTCATCCTGCCTGAGCTCGGTATGACCAATACCTTTGTCGATGTACCAAAGGATAAGCTTAATAACTATGCTTTTGGTTATAGTTCTGAGGGAAACCCCGTTAGAGTTAATCCAGGTATTCTTGATGCGCAAGCCTATGGTATTAAATCAACGAGCTCAGATATGCTTCAATATATCGAAGCAAATATGGGGCAAGCGCAACTGAATAATGATATGGAGAATGCGCTAGAGCAAACTCACATTAAGTATTTTAATACCGATACATTTACGCAAGCAGTAGGGTGGGAAGGTTATGATTACCCCGTTTCACTTTCACAATTATTGAAGGGTAACTCCAGCGACGTAATTCTCAACGCTAAACCGGTGCAAGCAAGTGAATCCGGTACTCTCGGTCGAGACATTTGGTATAACAAAACGGGCTCAACAGGTGGGTTTGGGGCATATGTCGCGTATGTACCTTCTAAAAAAATAGGCATAGTGATTCTAGCGAATAAAAACTACCCTAATGCAGAAAGAGTAGAGGCTGCTCACCATATTATTAGCTCAGTGGTGAAGTAAATTTTAGTAGTAATAGGAACTATGTAATTATTAGAGCTTATTTAGATACATACTATCTGCAGTGTTTTATTCGATAGTATTTATAGGAGTATTCATGAAAACTAAGCATTGGTCTAAAGTGACTTTGCTACATGAAGTTGTTACGAACCCAAATATAACGATTAAAGGTAAACATAGTTATTACAGTGATTGTTGGGACGCCGGTTTTGAGGAGTCCGTTGTAAGATATCTACAAGGTGATGAGTTCAGCCGAGATTGGGAACCAAAATGGAAGATTGATAAGTTACATATAGGTGACTTTGTCTGTATTGCAGCGGAAGTTGTGATTGTTATGGGGGGAAACAGTACACATAGAGCAGATTGGTTCTCCTTGTACCCATTTATGGACTTTATTGAAGAAGCGTACGTCGGGAAAGGAGATACTCATATTGGCGATGGCGCCTGGCTCGGTATGCGATCCATGATAATGCCGGGTGTGACTATCGGAGAAGGAGCAATCGTTGCGGCAAACAGTGTGGTGACGAAAGATGTTGAGCCTTACAGCATGGTTGCGGGTTCACCAGCTAAGCATGTCAAATATCGCTTTTCTCGAGAGACGATAGACGAACTGCTTGCTCTTAGGATATATGATTGGCCTGATAAGAAAATCGACAGCCTGAAGAGATTTTTATGTTCAGACGATTTAGAAGGGCTGAGAAAGGCAAGCGCTGAATATGATAGAAACCATTCAGTGTCGTGACAACGTCACCATTTAAAAGGTCAGAAAGAGGCCATTGTTGGGCCTCTTTGTATTAAATATCTAGCCAATACAATGAGTAATCATTTTATTCTTTTATTGATTTTTTATGTGAATATGATAATGGCGCGTACCACTTGCGTTCAAGAACAAGAGGACAACGTGTTTGGTAAAGGGGAAACCGATGGAATATCGGGAAACTATAATTATTAAGAGCCGCATGTAGCGGCTCTTTTTGATCCTGAAATTGGTTAGTGGCGACAGACTACGAAGCGTTCAGAGGGTTGCGAGGACTCGCTTCAGATAAATGAAGAAAGAGCGAATCGAAGTGGCTGTTGTTACCTATTTGACTGCTCATACCGTTGCCATTCCGCTGTTAATTCTGCTTTTTCTTTTCTCGCTGCAATCAGCATTTCTATATTTACGTCAGTGTTTGGGTGCCTTTGAATGTATCGCTCGTAATCAACCGGAACACCATTGATGTGCAGTTCAAGATGTAAATGCGGCCCTGTTGTTCTTCCTGTGTTACCCGTTTTCCCTATCACTTGTCCTCGGCTGATCTTCTCACCAACATGGACGTTGCGCTGAGATAAGTGTAGGTAGCGTGATACAGCGCCATTTGTGTGGCGGATATTAATATAGTTGCCCGCAAAACGGTTGTAGCGGGACTTTAAAACGATGCCATCAGCAATACTACGAATCGGTGTACCTACAGGTGTGGCATAATCAGTGCCTAAGTGCGGAGTCGTTATATTGGTCACTGGATGTGTTCGCTTTAAGTCATAGTCAGAGCTCACTCTGTAGTTTTTATCAAAGGGTGAAGAAAACATGAACTGATTATTTATCGACACACCATGCTCATCAAATACGTTACCGTGACCATCATTGATAATAAATAAATCAGTTTTACTGCCTAAATAGTAAAAAGAACTAATGTAAGTTTCATTTTTACTATTTAATTTAGTTCTTAAGATAAAGTTATCACCTCTTTTAATAGAGTCAATAATATTAAACTTGCTTTTGATAAGTGCTAATAGCAAGTTGATCTCTTTTTGACTCACTCCTGATTTTAATAATGAAGCGACAAAAGAGTATTCAACAACACCGATAGTGATTTTTTGCCTACGAGTCTTCTTTTTAATTGATGACTGCACATTCTCACTTTCGAATTCTAAAGGCTTGATGGTAGGTAGCCTATCCACAGGAGTGAGGAAGTAGTGAGAAAGCGATACGCTAATCAATATGATTAACGCAGTAGTGATAAGGGCTACGGTAGGAGCTTGCACACTCCTTTTTATTATTAAAATAGTCATTAGTTTTGTTGGTTTATCAATACTGACAGTTGTGCGTAGAGTATAATATTTTAAATAAAAACTAGCATTAAAGCATGAGTAATTCCTCTGTTTTAACTAAGTTAATAATTATAGGATGTAAAAATAATTTTAATAATTCAGTCAAAGTGACGGTTGGCTTGGTGTTTATGCCTATTTTGTTGGTGTTAATGTCACGTTGAGAAAATATTTTTCAATAATATAATCTCGGGAAAATATATTTTGCCAAATTACTATGTTCGCTAAAAATACGCTGAAATTAACATTAGGTCTTACGCTTACATCTCTTTTATTGAGTGCATGTGGTGGTGGTGATGGAGGAGACAACACACCGCCAGCTAGAAGCAAAGGAAGCATTTCCGGTATGGTGTTTGACGCCCCAGTCAATGGCGCCAAGATAGAGGTTTTCGAGTTCAAAAATGGAAACTTAGGTCGGAAGTTGGCTAACACAACGTCTGATGCCTTCGGAAACTATCTGCTAGAGTTTGAATCTTCGTCAATGCCTCTTTTTGTTGTTGCAAAAGAGGGGAGTTATACCGATCCGTTTACAAATGAAACGGTATCTGTGAGTAATGCGAAGACACTTAAATTTGAAGGTGTTGTGAACTTTAAAGAGGGGAGTGAGCAAAAGTTAATGCTTACTCCGCTGTCGAACTTGGCAGCAGGCTTGGCAAAGTACAAAATTTCCCAGGGGGCCACAGATGAAAGTGCCTTTTCAACCGCTTTGGATAGTATCAATAGCATGTATGGTTTTGACGTAAATGAGACCAAACCTATTGATATTACCAAAGGTGGGCAAAGCAGTTTTGCTAGTACTGGGCATCAATACGGCGCTTTATTAACAGCATACTCGTCTTACTCTTACGATCTTATAAAAAAATACGGCAACAGCGATAACGTCTACACTTCAATGCATTTCGCCGACATCCAATATCGGGATGTTATTGCAGATGGTGTTCTTGATGGTCTTGAAGTGAGCAAGACTTCAGGAGCAGTGACTCCCCTCAGCTTTGGACAGAAAAAGATAAACAGCGACGTTTACACACGTGACTTATCTCAGCACGTTTTGATCGTGGTAAACGACCCAAGTATCAATATTTCTGGTACTGATGCTGCCGACTATGTCGACTTTAGTAAGAAGCTTAATGACTTAGGTACATATGGCAGTACAGATGGCGTCATTCCACCGCGAGATGGGACGGAGATTGATACCACAGCGCCTATCGTGACACGCATTGACCGTGATGTACTTGCAGGCACCGATAAAGTTGAACTAAAAATTGTTGATGATATCGGTGTAGAAGACGTATCCACCTTTATTCAGTATCAGATTAATGGCTCTTGGTCTGGTGAATTTCAATGTAACGACATACAAGATTTTGGAAGCACATTCTGTTCGGTTGAATTTGATGATTTTGAAGTTGGCCTTCGAGAGACCAACGTTAAAGTTACCATTAATACCAAAGAGATCGATAGTGTAGATATGAACCCTGCCACTGGGCTCTCAAACGTAACAGCAGCACGGTTAGTCTTATATACAGCGGATGTACTGGGTAATGAGTTAATTCCAGGCAGCCATTCGGGTCTTCATATCAATTTTGAATGGGATAACGATGCGCCTGTTATCGATATTACATCGGCGAGTGCAATTAATAACCAACTTAAAGAATACGTTCTGAAAGGCGTTGTAAAAGAAAGCTCGCAAGAGATTAGTTCGGTCAGTATTTCATTTAAAGATGGCTTACATGAGGGCGTCACATGTTCTCCTGTCACTGTAGAGTCTGGAAATGCTTGTGAGTTTAGTAAGGCTTACCCAACTGATGAATTCCTATCTACGACGGTCTTTGAGGTTCGAGCGAGGGATAGCAAAGGCAATACGGGCTCTGCGCAGCATGCAGTAAGTCGTGACGATCAAGCGCCAGCACAGACGATAACCTATCCTGAAGGTACGTCAATGACGTACGTAAATGTGGGGTTAGATGGTGAACGAACCACTTACGATGGTATCTACTCTCAAGATACGTACACCCCAGACAATGTTCAAGCAAGCCGCGATTTCCTGAAGATTGACTATGCGTATGCAAGTTTAGGGATTCAGAGCTCATTAAAAGGGATAGATTTTAGTAACTTCAACGCTAATTTATTGAAAGAGAATAAAATCCCTTATGTTCGTGTGAAAGTATCAGACGTAAATACCGATACGGTTTTAGGCTCCAACGCTAATAAGCTTAAGCTCGTCGTCAAGTACTACGTAAGCCAAAACAACGATAACAACTACTCACTTCAGCAAGTTATTGATACAACGGCATCAGATGACGATTACATCGCAAAAATTCCGCACGAAACGCTGTTAGATAGCAATGGGCGAGTAGAGGATGTCATCTATTACATTCCTTTTGTAAGAGATATTTTGGGTGACAGCTTTAAATCGGTATCAGAAAACAGTAGTCAAAAGTTAGTCATTCAAACCGTCGATGAGTCTGATAACGAAAGCACTCCAAGAGAAGTATATTTTAGAAGTAGCTTTGACCTACCAACCATAAAAGTGGTGACACCATTTATTGGTGCGCGAGCTCAACTTGAAGGGTTGAGCCCAAGTGGTGAATTCACTTCACTTGCAAGTTGTACCACTATCCAGCAACTGGAAAGTGACCAGTCTATGGCTCTTGACGTAGCGAGCTGTGAAACCACAACTGACGTAGTGAATTATGATTTCATGCGTGTTCGTTTAATTGGTATCGAAGGCAGTGAGCCATACTATTACCAATGGAAAAGAGATCCAGGGACCAAGAAAGTAACGGTTGACTTAAACAAGGCCAATATTGGTGTGTATTTTAAGCTCAAAGGTTCTCAAACTTACTATATTACTGAACTATCGACATATCAGACTGGTTTGTTTGATTTCCAGTGGGATCAAGTGACAGCGGGAGAGAAAACTTCAGAACGTGCGATTCAAATTCTTGATGAGGTGCGCTACGCGTTATCAGGTACGAATAACAACTCATTCTTTGGGTTTGACCCAACGGTTGTGTCTTATGCAACCAATGAAATGCTTACGACTAAAGCGATTCCAGACAAGCCATCAAATGACTATCTACACCGATTCCTTGTTGAAGCAATTGATAGTATTGCCGAGAGAATGCCAAGAAATAACTCATTAGATTTTGCATCTGCTATTTACGATGATTTTAGCTACGATGGAAAAGCAAATGGTATAGGGGCCGGAGGAAGTCAAGTTACGCTCGATTCTTACACGTTTGGCGCTGAAACTTACCGAAAAGATCTGGCGCAATCGTATTATGAAATCATGGCGAGCAAATACGGTATTGAGACCAATATCGCGCAGCTCTATGCTGATGATATTTCGATGGCTAATCCTGACTTAAATGGTAAGAACATTTTTGATACAGAGGGTAGCAGTATCGATACCTTGCCGCCGCAGCCAAAATTAACCATTGAAAGCGGTAGAGAGACGATGGTTGGTAATAGGCTTTATATCGCTGGCGAGGTTGTTTCTAAAATTGTCCTAGACGATCCTTCTGGTATTGTAGGAACCGACGCTCACGGCCCGAAGTTTAGCACGATGTGGTATCAAGCCAATGAGCCAAATATTGAAATACCACTGGACATCAACATCGTAGAAAACTCAGACAGCAGCAATGCTTATCGAAAAGAGTACTTCTTCACCCTTAACTCCCAGTCTAGTGAACTAAAAGATATTATAGAGTTTGCCGTGGAGACCAGTGCTATGGACCCACATGGCAATGCGTATGGTTACAATGGTAAATCTCCGTTTATAGAATCGGTGTTTATTGATAACGACTTCCCTAAGGCCAGTTACCTTCCACCGAATGATGTCGATGGTAAACCTGTAGAAAACGGTATTTATTTAAATGCGAACAATACTCATGAATTAACCTTCAAGGTTGAGGATATTGTTGGTGATAAGCTTGCCTCGAGGGGCCTTGTTTTCTACCAGCAAACCGGTGAAAAAGTAACATACACACCAGAAAACTTTGCAAGTAACTCGAAAGACGCGTTTAAAGTCAAACTATGTACGGGCGAGATTTGTTCAAATCAAGGCTCTACGATTTATCCTGGTGATGGAGATTGGTTAGTTGTTGCAGCAGCAGAGGACAACTTAGGTAACTCCGTTTCAGAGTTAACTAGCACCGCTCCGAGATTCAATATTCGTATCGACTCTGAAGCCCCTATTGTAAAAAGTGAGCAGGTTCAAAGCCGTTTAGGTGGTAATAACCAATGGGCACCTGTCATTGATTGGGGGACGTTAAGCTCTGGCAATAACGTAAAAATAGATTTGCGCCGCGGATCTGGTCAGGCTCTGACATTAGAAAGCTGTGACCCTCTAACAGAGGCGTGTGACGTACCATACCTAGTTGGTGAACAGCCTGACGTCAAAGTCCAACTGGTTTCAAAAGCATTTGATTACGATGAATGGAATGAATTTTACGTCACTGCGACGGACAACGCTTACCCTGCCAATGTTAGTACAACAGGGAAATTTACCTTCCAAGTCGATAACAAAGGCCCTGAAATCATCCTAAATACGCCTTGGGTTGAAGACACATTGTCTAAAGAGAACTATGTCATAGGGCGTGAGTTCAATGTGCGATTTAAATCCGTAATAGACGATTCAGACCTTGAGCAAGTCTCGCTGTATCAAAGTGGTAAAGATTCGCCAATTAAGACAATTGTGCCAACGGATTCATCTAAAGAATTTGTCATGTCTCTTATCAAGAGTGACACAGATAAAATAGACATTTCTGAAGATGAAAAAACAACGTCATTGTATGTAAAAGCAACCGATATTTATGGTTTTGAGTCTAGTTCTAACACGCACAAGGTTATTCTTGATCGTGATGGGCCAACATTAGGATTAAGTGGTTTCAATGCGAATGACTACTACTTAGGTAACTATGTCTTTGACCTAACGGCTCTAGACCTAAATGCAAACGGTGATGTTTCAATTAATGGTGTCAATCGAGAAAGCCTAGAGTATTGGACGTTTAGCGATCTGGAGCCATTACCTGGCTCTCCCGGTACAAAAATCAATGAGGATCTCAAAGTGAGCCTTGGTGATTTAGGTACGGGTACACACAAGGTTCGTTTAAAAGGGTCTGATGTTCGTGGCAACACAACCTTAACCAGTGGTGAGCAAGATTTTACCGTCAAAGTGTACAACTCAATCCCGCAGGTGACGCTGGCGATGAGTTACACGGATGGAACGCCCATTACAAACAACACCATCTATCAAGATGGGAATATCGTACTTACGCTTGATATTGTTGATGATAGTGGCGTTGATCGAATTGACTCAACGTATAGATTTTCTGGTGAGCAAAACGGGACTAACTTTACGTTCTCAGAAACCGCAGATGGCACTTGGACCGCAACGTTGCTTTCTACACAAATTGCCAAAGATGGTAATTATGAACTTGATATCAAGGTTTATAACAAAGTTCGTTACCTTGATGAAAAAGACCGAAAGGTTGGAAAAGTAAACCAAACCTTTAGCGTACAGCGTGAAGGCGTGGTTCTAACAGTTGAAAGCCCGCTGGACTTCCAAAATTACTTATCTGATGGTGTTCTTGATGTCACCTTTACTACATTGAGTGCGGTCAAAGCCAAAACGTTAGAGTGTTGGGTTCGTGAAGAATACAACTCTCTAGATGCGCCACCAACTAATGAGCAACCAACTTCTGGTGTTATCAACGTATCGCAAGAACCTTACAGTTGTAGTGTCAATGTTGGGCAAAACATGACCAAAGCACCTGTTACTTTGATCACTAAAACCTTGGGTACAAATGGGCGTGAAACGATCAACAAGTTCAATTTCTCGATGGTGGATATTGATGCACCGACAGTCGTGGATGGTAACTCATACAGTTTTAAAGGAAGTGATGTTTGGTTTGATGAAGCTTTGAAGAAGAAGATGCTCACATTTGAGCTCTCTTTTAATGATGCTTTATCAGGCGTGAATACCGAAAGTTCAGATGAATATCCAAAGTTGGTTCGTAATCTTGGCAACAAAGCTTATACACCAACGACTTGTGCCAAAGGTGTTGGAAATATCAAGTGTACGTATTCTGAATCCTATGCCGATATTATTGATGGCCTGAGTACAACTCAAGAATACAAAATCAAGAACTTATCTGATTTAGCAGGAAACTTGACGCCAGAGCACGATCTAATGCTTGAATTACCTAAAGGTTCGGTAGTCGTTGAAATTACTGATCCGGTCGGAAACACAACCATTAATGGTCAGCAGCTTGTCGCCAAATTCAGAATTAAGCTGTATGAAAACTCTAGACTAGACAATGTGATGGCCAGGTTTGGAACGGAATCCTACAACTATAAAGATCATCCGGAGAAGTTTGCACAATTAGAGGTGTGTGCAGATGACCCAACCTACAAGTGTTCAACATTTACAAGTGAACTTCCTAGCGATGCGGATGGAAAAACGATCAGGACAACGATTACTGCAACGGATGTGTGGTCGAGAGTCGGTGAAGCGAACGTTGATATTAAAGTTGACAACACACCTCCAAGTGTTGGCGATGAGATAATCGTAACCGAATCGCCAACAAATCCAGATAATGTTCGTTTTCGTTTTGACATAACGGACACTGGTAGCAGCCTCACAAAAGTAAACTACTCGGTTTTAAACCCGAGTTATCAAGAAGAAAGAGTAGAGGATGGGAATGGTTCATCTACGTACTTTGAACTACCGAAATCTCAGTTAGAGGGGCGTGGTTCAATCACGGTTGATATCAAAGCGACAGATAGTGTTGGGCTATATTCAGACATCAGAAAAGTCATTGATATTAGTGTTCCTAAAGTCACGATTGATTTCGATGGGATTACGAGTTTGCAGGGTGGGAAACTGTTTTTTACCAAGGCGAGCCAGCCGTTTACGGTATCTACTGTGGAAGGAGAAAGAGTGAAAGCTTCACAATATTCTGTGGAGCTTATTTCAAGCCTCGGTGATTCCTTGCGTTACTCAGGTGATGTTATCTCATCTAGTGGTAATGGAATGATGAACTTTGCCGTCGATAACCAAGGGTCATACACCCTTAAGGTGACGGTGACGGACTCAGTTGGAAGAGAGAATACAAGCTTTGAATTACTAGGCAAAAGTTATGATGGAAAGGTTATCGAATCTATTGTTGATTATGACGCTCCAAGTATTTCGGGCTTAAGTGCTAATCAAACCTCTAAGGTGCCGACAAACGATAAGTATCAACTAGAAATTAGTGCATACATTACAGATAAAAATTTAAACCTCGTCACGTCAAAAGCGGTGAGTGGTGGTAGCACAGTGGCTCCTCAAGCGATTACTGAGCCGACAACCGAAGCGGGGCCTTATGTCATAAGCTATTTGTTACCGAAAGGCGATCATACGATCACGGTGGCAGCAACAGACAAGGTGGATAACAAGAGTGAAAGTTCTATTGACGCGCATGTGGAAGCGGCAACCGTTCCCGGGCTAAGTATCTCTACCGCCTCAAGCGCCCCTCTTTTTGGAGGCGAAGAGATTACGCTTGCGTTTAACTTTACAGAAGAAGTTACGAACTTTGATATTTCAGATGTCCACCTTGTCGCTAGTGATAACGGTGCAACAGGAACGTTAAAACAAGATACTTGGTCCACTTCAGACAACGTTACGTGGACGGTTAATTACATCAGTCCAGAAAAGCAAGATAAAAACATAACAATACAGGTAGAGGATGATAGCTACCAAAGTATCAACACCATTCCTGGAAAAGGAAGCAGTTTAAGTATCGCGGTTGAAGGAACCTTACCAAAACTGACCAATGTGACATTTAACCCCGAGCATCAGAGCGTGGGGCAAAGCGTGAGTGTCTCACTTGAGTTTGATAAAGAGCTCCAAGAGGCGACCGCTACACTTGGCGGCAATCGCATTAGTTCTCTGTCAGCAACGGCAGATAAAAAGGTCTGGGTTGGTGATGTACAAGTTCCGAGCACCGCGCTGTTAAGTGTCGACTTGGTTGTTAGTCAATTTAAAGATTTGACTGGCAACATAGGTGAGGATAACACCGCTCACGAATTACCGATCACGCCAACCTTAGCCATCACGCCAGTGGGCAGTGTGGATGAAACGCATGCCGCCACGCTACAATTCGAAGGTACGTCGACACGTTTTGACGGCCAGTCCCTGCGTCTTGAAGTGAAAGCCCAAGGCAGCGCGACGGTACTAAAAAGCAGCAGCGCGACAGTACAAGCCGGTGGCACTTGGACCAGTGACGCGATTGATATGAGTCATCAAACCAATGGCACTTATACTGTGATGGTGACGGGGACGAACTCAGCGGGCATTGAAGTGAGTGAAAGCCAGAGCTTTACACTCGCGCAGTCTCTGCCAATGCTGACTAACGTGACGTTTACGCCTGAGCACCAAGCCATCGGCCAAAGCGTGACGGTGACGCTGGAATTCGATAAAGATCTGCAATCCGCCGCAGCGGAGTTAGGTGGCACGACGATCACCTCGTTAGTGGCAACCGCGGACCCAAGTGTTTGGACTGGTGATGTAGTGGTACCAGACTCGTCAGAGCTGAATGTGGTGTTACTAGTTCGTGACTACCAAGACTTATCAGGAAATACCGGTAGCCAGAACACGGCTTACTCCATGCCGATCACGCCAACTTTAGCTATTACGCCAGTGGGTAATGTGGATGAAACGCAAGCCGCCACGCTACAATTCGAAGGTACGTCGACACGTTTTGACGGTCAGTCCTTGCGTCTTGAAGTGAAAGCTCAAGGCAGCGTGACGGTACTAAAAAGCGGCAGTGCAACAGTACAAGCCGGTGGCACTTGGATCAGTGACGCAATGGACATGAGTCACCAAACCAATGGCACTTATACCGTGATGGTGACGGGGACGAACTCAGCGGGCATTGAAGTGAGTGAAAGCCAGAGCTTTACACTGGCGCAGTCTCTGCCAACGCTGACTAACGTGACGTTTACGCCTGAGCACCAAGCCATCGGCCAAAGCGTGACGGTAACGCTAGAATTCGATAAAGATCTGCAGTCCGCAGCGGCGGAGTTAGGTGGTACAACGATCACTTCATTAATGGCAACCGCGGACCCAAGTATTTGGACTGGTGATGTGGTGGTACCAAGCACGTCAGAGCTGAATGTGGGGTTGCTTGTTCGTGACTACCAAGACTTATCAGGAAATACCGGTAGCCAGAACACGGCTTACTCCATGCCGATCACGCCAACTTT